>NC_018011.1:3115543-3424891 GCF_000265365.1 Alistipes finegoldii DSM 17242 | reverse complement strand
CATTTGCCGACCCCGGTCGGCTGGCGGTGCGTAGGGGACTCGAACCCCTGACCCCGTGCGTGACAGGCACGTATTCTAACCAGCTGAACTAACGCACCATGGTTATGTATGAGCCGGATTTTATTCGCTCTTCGGCTCCCGGAGCGGTGCGGTGCGTAGGGGACTCGAACCCCTGACCCCGTGCGTGACAGGCACGTATTCTAACCAGCTGAACTAACGCACCATTCCGGTTATTGCGAGTGCAAAGATAGTGTAATTTTTTTAATCGGCAAATGCTTTCGGGGATTTTTCGAAAAAAGAAAACCGCACAGATTCATAACTCGCTGTCTGTCAGAAGTGATTATTGCATGAAAAAGTTTGCTTTTTTGCCTGCGCAGGGAATAGAACGGCCGCAGGGAGGCCGCGGCGGCGGAACCGCCCTGCCCCCGCAGGTTCCGGTCTCGGCGCCGCCGGACGGGAAATAAGTATTTTTGCTGTAGGCGGCCCGCCCTATTTCCGCTATTTTTGCAACATATCGGATTTCACACGGATTATGAAAAAGACGACACTCGCCGACAACCTGCCCGAATGTTCCGCCGCAGCCGCGGGCTTCGGGGATTTCTTCTCCGGCCTGCTGGAGACGACCGCCGCAAAAACGATAGACGACGCCCTCGGACAGCAGATTCGGGCGTATGTCCTCGGCTGGCTGCAAACGCATCCCCTGACCGCGTTCGACGACTATTCCGACACGGCATACCGGCGCACCTACCTCGGACGCTGCCCCGCCACCGGCTGGGAGGCGATCGTGATGAGCTGGAAAAACGGCAACCGGACCAGCATCCATGCGCATCCCCAATTCGCGGGCTATCACATTGCCGACGGCACCTTCCGGCTCGAAATATTCGAACCTGCGGCCGGAGGTGCGGCGCGGCTGACGGAGAGCGCCGTCGTGGAGGGGCCTTGCGCATTCTTCGCCGTAGGGGCGCCGGGGCGTTTCGACAACCACATACACCGCATCACCTGCCTGAGCGACACGGGCCACAGCCTGCACGTCTACTCCGACGACGCCCTGCGGGGCGAGGTCTACCGGGAGGAATAGCGCCCCGCCGCAAAAATCCCCCGCCCCGCTGAAACATCGGCGGGCGGCACGACGTATTATATAACAACGAAGAACATGCGACGATGAAATACGATTTCGACGAAATAGTCCCGCGCCGCGGGACGCACTCGGTCAAATGGGAGCTGGACAGCGATCCCGACATACTGCCCATGTGGGTGGCCGACATGGATTTCCGTACGGCGCCGCCCGTCGTCGAAGCGCTGCGGCGGCGGGTCGAGCACGGCATATTCGGCTATGCGCAGGCGCCGCAGGCCTATTACGATGCGGTCGTGAAGTGGTTCGAACGGCGTCACGGCTGGCACACGGAGCCGGAGTGGATACTCCATACGACGGGTGTGATTCCGGCGCTTTCGGCCATTCTGAAAGCCTTGACGCAACCGGGCGACAAGATTCTGGTTCAGACGCCCGTCTACAACCACTTCTTCATCTCGATCCGCAACAGCGGATGCCGGACGGCAGAAAACGACCTGACCTACCGCGGCGGCGCCTATACGATCGACTTCGCCGATCTGGAGCGCAAGGCAGCCGATCCTGAGGTCAAAGCGATGCTGCTGTGCAACCCGCACAATCCGGCCGGGCGTGTCTGGTCGCCGGAGGAGCTGCGCAGGATCGGCGAAATATGTCTGCGCAACGGCGTCTTCGTCGTGGCCGACGAAATTCACTGCGAGCTGGTCATGCCGGGATTCCGCTACACGCCGTTCGCATCGCTCGGCGAAGAGTTCCTGCACAATTCGGTCACCTGCTGCTCGCCCAGCAAGGCGTTCAACCTCGCCGGACTGCAGGTCGCCAATATCATCGCGGCCGGCGAAACGGTGCGCGCAAAAATCGAAAAGGCGTTACGCATCAACGAAACGGGCGAAATCGGTCCGTTGGCGATCGACGCGCTGATCGCCGCCTACGACCGGGGCGCGGAGTGGCTCGACGCGCTGAACGAATACCTGCACGCCAACTACCTTTTCCTGCGGGAGTACTTCGCACAGCACCTGCCGCAGTACCCCGTACTGCCGCTGGAAGGCACCTATCTGGTGTGGGCGGACTGCCGGGCCGCGGGACTGGCGTCGGACGAACTGGCGGAACGTCTGCTCGCCGAGGGCAGACTGCGCGTCAATTCGGGCACGATGTACGGTGCGGCGGGCGCAGGCTTCATCCGGCTGAATATCGCCTGCCCGCGCACGCTGCTCGCCGAAGAACTCGAACGGCTGCGGAAGGTGCTCGAATTGCGGAAATAGCTAAAAGGCGGTATGGCGATATTTGCGACGACAATCGGCAGCGTGTCAAAACCTGTCATTCCCGCCGCGTATCTTTGCCGAAACTTAAAACCGAACGATTATGGGACGGGCAAGAGAAAACTTCAACGACGTCTATTTCAAAGACCTGCGCGGACAGCAGATGTCTTTCGCAGGCTACGCCAATGTACTGAGGCACATTTTCTGGAACCTGATGGACGGACACTCGATGGTCCGCGAATCGGAGAAGTGCAATTACACGATCGAAGCTTGGGGACGCCGCTGCTATCTGGTTCAGACCAACCGCGAAACCAAGGCAATCGACCGCTATGAAATCCTGAACTGCACCTACGAACAGCTTCGGGGCAAAATATCGAAACGACACGAAGCGGAAGAGGTTCCGGCGCGCTAAAACGGCAGCCGCCGTTCGCACCGCAGGCTCTTTATTTCGCGCTCCCTGATCACGTCATCCCCGCCCACCCGGCCGATCATCAGCGGGGAGTCGGGATCGTGCCTGCGGCGGTTGTATTCCGCCGTGTTGTAGTTGCCTTTGATCGCATAGCAGTAGGCGCAACCGTTCAGGCAGGTTTCGTACGTGCCGACGTCGATGCTTTCGATGCAGTTGCACACCTGCCGTTGGTTTTTGTCTTTTTTCGCAGCTATGGGATAACCGGCGATCCGCTCGACCAGCCCGCGGTCGATGCACATTCCGGACGGAATCCCCAGATGACGCAGATCGACCTTCACGGTGCAGGTTTCCAGCGCAACCGGGTACGGTTCCAGCGTCCGGACGAACGATTGCGCCATGACTTCGATCTCGTCCCGGCGCAGCGGCCCGACGCCCAACTCACCCAGCGCACCGCGAATATGACGATAATGGTCGATAAATCCGAGCATGCACTTCGCGGTATGGTCGCGCAGGGCACGGGCGATTCGGGCGATCGAAGTCAGCGTCGGCCCGATACGCTTGATCGCCTGCACCAGCGTCATGTTGGAGAGGGCCGTGGCGGGAAGCGCGAGACCGAGGATGCAGAGCCACGTCATGCCGTCGGTTTCGATCCGGACGCCGCCCGTCAGCAGGCCGCCGAGGATAAAATAGAGCGCCCCCCAGCCCCATGACATAGCAAGTCAGCACCGCCGAGTCGATCTCCACGGCCCGGCTCTTGCGCACGCCGACAATATAGCCGCCGTATGAAAAGACCGAAACGCAGGCCGAAACCATGCCGAGCGCGCTATTTTCCACCGTGAAATCGACATTCCCCAGCGAGAGCAGCACCGCGCCGACGACGGACATGCCGATAGCGGCGAAAACCCACGCAGAGCCTTTCTCGCGGAAGAAACACATCATGGCGAGAGCCACGGCGAGCGGATACATGAAATAAATGGTCGATGCGACGCCGCTGGCGATATGCTGATAGGCGATGATAAGGCTCAGCGACGTGGCGGCGCGAAAAAGGCTCAGCAGGAAGACGGTGACCAATTCGCGGCGTCCCAGCCGGAAACTCCGTCCCGAACACACGGCCAGTGCACCCGGAAACAACGCCGCGACGCCCCAGCGGTAGGACAGCGCCTCGAACGGCGAATAGCCCCCGGCGAGCAGCAGCAGCGTGAAGAGCGGCGCCAATCCGAAGGTGGACGACGACAGCGCCGCATAGAGAATACCTTTTGCACGTTCCATAAAACGGATTTACGGCTGCAAATGTAGAAAATATATCCCCGGTTGATACTCCCCCGATGCAGGAATTGCCGCCGGAAGCCGCATTCCGCGCAGCTCCTTTCCTGCCAAGATACTGCGGCAAATTCCTGCAACGGAAATATTTCGTCGCCGGACCGCCGGTTTGCGGGGATTTTTTCGCAATTTTGCAGGAAATGCGGCGGCCCGGCAAAGGCGGCGCAACGAAACACACGATGAATACGAAAACATATCCCCGCACGAACGACCGCCGGACGATCTATCTGAATACGGTGATTGACAACCCCTGTATCGAGGTCGGCGACTACACGATCTACAACGATTTCGTGAACGACCCGACAGAGTTCGAAAAGAACAACGTCCTCTACCACTACCCGATCAACAAGGACCGGCTGGTCATCGGCAAATTCTGCACCATCGCCTGCGGCGCGCGGTTCCTGTTCAACAGCGCGAACCACACGCTCGGCTCGCTGGCCAATTACACCTTTCCGCTCTTCTTCGAGGAGTGGGAACTCGACCGGGCGAACGTCGCCGCGGCGTGGGACAACAAGGGCGACATCATCATCGGCAACGACGTATGGATCGGTTACGAAGCGGTCATCATGGCGGGCGTCAGGATCGGCGACGGCGCCGTGATCGCGGCGCGGGCCGTCGTCACACGGGACGTTCCGCCCTACACGATCGTGGGCGGCGTCCCGGCCAAAACGATACGGCCGCGTTTCGACGACAGAGCGGCCGCACGGCTGCTGGAGCTGCAATGGTGGAACTGGCCGGTCGAAAAGATCCGCGCAAACCTGCCCCGCATCATGCGGGGCGAAATCGACAAGCTGGTGTGATCTGGCAGGCGAGACGGCACTGCGGATAAATTCCGCAGGAGAATTCCCGGCCGACATCCTGCATACGGTTCGAGAGCAAGCAGAGCCGTATGGTTCGCCGGGCGATCCGACGCGATCATACAACAACGACGGTTTTCGGGAACTCAGAAGGTTCGCAGTCCGGCCTGCATATACGACAAGGCTCCCCGCTGTGAAGCGGAGAGCCTTATTTTCCGGCAACCCGGCCGCGGTTTTCACACCGGATCGGACATAGAGTCTTCTCCGGCCTGTAAAACGCGCCGGCTTTCTTCCCGGCCGGCCGACGCAGCGGCAGGCCGGCTAAAACCGTTTGGTATAGGCGTGGCAGTACGGAAGCGTACCCTTGCGCTTGTAATACTGCTGGTGATAATCTTCGGCGGGCCAGAACCGGCCTGCAGGGGTAACCTCGGTCACGACGTCGTACCCTCTGCGGCGCAGCTCGCCGATCAGCTTTTCGGCCGTCTGCTGCTGGGCGGGCGTCGTATAGAAAATCTCGGAACGGTATTGGTCGCCGAGATCCGGGCCCTGCCCGTCGAGCTGCGTCGGATCGTGAATCTCGAAAAAGAACTTCGCCAGCTTTTCATACGACACCTTCGCCGGATCGAACGTCACGCGCACCGCTTCGGCATGCCCCGTGGTATGGCTGCACACCTGCTCGTAGGTGGGGTTTTCGGTCCTGCCGCCGGTGTAGCCCGATTCGACCTTCAGCACGCCGGGCATCTTGGACAGCAGGTACTCCACGCCCCAGAAACAGCCTCCGGCGAAAATCGCGGTTTCGGGCCCCTCCTTTTTCTGCGCCTGCTCCCCTCCGGCGGCCGGCTGTTCGCCGGCTTTCGCTTCGGGTTCGAAGAGAAGCGAAACCGAATTGACGCAGTGGCGCGTATTCTTCGGTGTAAATTCCTCGCCGACAAACACATGTCCCAAGTGAGCCCCGCATTTGGCGCAGGTGATCTCGGTGCGCCGTCCGTCGGCGTCGGGCGTCCGCGTCACGGCGCCCGGAATCTCGTCGTCGAAACTGGGCCAGCCGCACCCCGCGTCGAACTTGTCGGCGGAACGGTACAGCGGCGCGCCGCATTGGCGGCAGTGGTATACGCCCGCCTCGCGGTGGTCATAATATCGGCCCGTAAAGGGTGCTTCGGTACCCTTGTCGACGATCACACGTCGCTCTTCCGGTGTCAGCGGTTTCATATTCTGTCCGTTTACGGCTCCCGACAGCAGGAGACCGATTGTTAAAATCAATAATCGCATACGAATCCCTCCGGGTCAAAAACTACGCCACATACTCCTCGCCGCGCAGGAATACCCGGCGGATGAGCGGCGTCGTATAGGCATAAGGCAAGAATTCGACCGAAGGTATCGGTTTGGTGATGAAGAAATTGGCGACTTTACCTACAGTAACGGAACCGTAGCTGCGGCTCAGGCCCATGGCGTAGGCGCCGTTGAGCGTCGCGGCGTTGATCGCTTCGGCCGGGGTCATCTTCATGCGGATGCAGGCCAGCGATACGACCATGCGCATATCGCCCGAAGGCGACGAGCCGGGATTGTAGTCCGAAGCCAGCGCCACGCCCAGCCCCGCGCGGATCATCTCGCGGGCCGGCGGATAGCTCATGCCGAGGAAGAACGCCGCGCCGGGCAGCATCGTCGGAGAGGTCACCGCGCCGCGCAGCGCCCGAATCTCCGCTTCGCCCATGCGTTCGAGGTGATCGACCGAGAGGGCGTCGTACTCCACGCCCACCTGCACGCCGCCCGAAACGGCCAGTTCGTTGGCGTGAATCTTCGGCTGCATGCCCAGCTTGCGTCCGGCTTTCATGATGCGGGCCGTCTGTTCCACGGTAAAGAACCCTTCGTCGCAGAAGACATCGACGAAATCGGCCAGTTTCCCGGCCGCCACGGCTGGAAGCATTTCGTTGCAGACCAGCTCCACGTACTCCTCCTGCCGGCCGATATAGCTCCGAGGTACGGCATGCGCGCCGAGGAACGTGGCGCGCACGGCCAGCGGAGCCGTCTCGCGGATGCGGCGGATGACGCGCAGCATCTTCAGCTCGTCTTCGGTCGTCAGGCCGTAGCCGCTCTTGATCTCGACGCAGCCCGTTCCCTTCGCGGCGATCTCGCGCACGCGCTCCATCGCCTGCGCGTAGAGCTCCTCTTCCGAAGTTTCGTGCAGCAGGTCGGCCGAATTGAGGATGCCCCCGCCGCGGCGGGCTATCTCCTCGTAGCTCAGGCCGTTGATCTTGTCGAGAAACTCCCGTTCGCGGCTTCCGGCATAGACCAGATGCGTGTGGGAGTCGCAGAACGATGGGAAGAGCATGCCCCCTTCGGCGTCAACGGTCCTGTCCGCGGCCATTTCACCGAGCGTCTCCATGCGCCCGAATGCGGCGATCCGGCCGTCGTCGGCCAGCAGCCACGCATCGTCGAGCGTCTCCAAGCGGTCCATCTCCCCGCCGCAGAGCCGAAGCCGTCCGGCGGTCTCGATACCGACGATTTTGCCGATGTTCTTTACCAGAAGTCTCATGATTTGCGGATGAATCGGATGGATGATTCGATATGCGGGTACATCACCGAATCGTTGTCGATGAAGGGCACCTCTTTGCGGTATTCGGCGACGAGACGTTCGAGCGTCTCCGACGAGCGCGCCGGACGGCGGAATTCGAGCGCCTGCGCGGCGTTGAAAAGCTCGATGGCCAGCACCCGTTCGGTGTTGCACACCACGCGGTAGAGTTTGGTCGCGGCGTTGGACCCCATGCTCACATGGTCCTCCTGCCCCTGCGACGAGGGGATCGAATCGACCGACGCAGGCATGCAGAGCCCCTTCGACTGGCTGACGATCGAGGCCGCCGTGTACTGGGGAATCATGAAGCCGCTGTTCAGCCCCGGCTTGGCGACGAGGAAGGCCGGCAACTCGCGCGCACCGGAGATCAGTTTGTAGGTGCGGCGTTCGGAGATGCTGCCCAACTCCGCGAGCGCGATGGCCAGAAAGTCCATCGCCAGCGCGATGGGCTGACCGTGGAAATTGCCCGCCGAGACGACCATATCCTCTTCGGGGAAGACCGTCGGATTGTCGGTGGTGCTGTTGATTTCGGTCGTCAGCACGCCCTCCACATAGTCGATCGTGTCTTTCGACGCCCCGTGCACCTGCGGGATGCAGCGGAAGGAGTAGGGATCCTGCACATGCTTCTTCGGACGGGCGATCAGCTCGCTGCCTTCGAGCAGACGGCGGATGTTGCGGGCCGTGGTGAGCTGGCCCTTGTGCGCGCGGATCAGATGCACCTCGTCGCAGAAGGGTTCGATGCGGCCGTCGAAAGCGTCGAGCGACAGCGCGCCGATGCGGTCGGCCCACTCGCTCAGGCGGCGCGCCCCGATCAGCGACCAGACGCCGTATGCGCTCATGAACTGGGTGCCGTTGAGCAGGGCCAGCCCCTCCTTGGATTCGAGCCGGATCGGCTGCCAGCCCCGCTCGGCCAGCACCTCGGCGGCAGGCCGGACACGGCCTTCGCACTCCACTTCGCCCAGTCCCAGCAGCGGCAGGCTCATATGCGCCAGCGGCGCCAAGTCGCCCGAAGCGCCGAGCGACCCCTGCTGATAGACCACGGGCAGTACGTCGTTGTTGAAAAAGTCGATCAGCCGCTCCACGGTCGCCAGCTGCACGCCGGAATGGCCGTAGGAGAGCGACTGTATCTTGAGCAGAAGGATCAGTTTCACGATCTCGGAGGGGACGCGCTCGCCCGTCCCGCAGGCGTGCGACATGACGAGGTTCTTCTGCAGCTGGGCCAGCTCGTCATACCCTACCGAAATGTCGCACAACGATCCGAAACCGGTGGTGATGCCGTAAACCGGGCGTTCGGGGTTTTCCATCTTGCGGTCGAGGTATTCGCGGCAGCGGACGATGCGTGCGCGGGCATCGTCGCTCAGGGCCAGCGGCAGACGGCGGAAGAGGATTTCGCGGATGCGGTCGATCGAAAGATGCTGCGCGGAGATAAGATGATGTTCCATATGAGGTAATCCTTGTTTATTCGTTTTCTTTCAAGACATTGCGTATCATTTCTTCGTCGGCGGCATTGGGCAGCGTCACCTGCAGGCCGGGCGTGCGCTCCATCTCGCGCCGGATCGCCGACACAGCCCCCTCGTTGCGCGCCCAGCTGCGGCGGGCGATGCCGTTGTTCACGTCCCACAGCAGCATTTCGCGGATGCGGCGGTCGGAAGCTTCCGAACCGTCGATCACCATGCCGAAGCCGCCGTTTATCACCTCGCCCCAGCCTACGCCGCCGCCGTTGTGGATCGAGACCCACGTTGCACCGCGGAACGAGCCGCCGATGACGTTCTGCACGGCCATGTCGGCCGTAAGGTTCGACCCGTCGTAGATGTTCGAGGTCTCGCGGTAGGGCGAATCGGTGCCCGAAACGTCGTGGTGGTCGCGGCCCAGCACCACGGGAGCCGTAAGGCGTCCGTCGGCGATGGCCCGGTTGAAAGCCTGCGCGATTTTCGTGCGGCCTTCGCTGTCCGCATAGAGGATACGGGCCTGCGAACCGATGACGAGCCGATTGCGGCCCGCTTCGCGGATCCAGTGGATGTTGTCGTCGAGCTGGCCCGCGATTTCGGCGGGAGCCGTGCGGCGGATCTCCTCCAGCACTTCGGCCGCGAGGCGGTCGGTAAGTTCGAGGTCTTCGGGTTTTCCCGACGTGCAGACCCAGCGGAAAGGTCCGAAGCCGTAGTCGAAGAACATCGGTCCCATGATGTCCTGCACGTAGGAGGGATAACGGAACCGGCCGCCCTCGCCCATCACGGCGGCTCCGGCGCGCGAAGCCTCCAGCAGGAAGGCGTTTCCGTAATCGAAGAAGTACATGCCGCGAGCCGTCAGCTTATTGATCGCATCGACCTGACGGCGCAGCGACTCCTGCACGCATTCGCGGAAACGGGCAGGCTCCTCGGCCATCATCTTGTTCGAAGCCTCGTAGCTCACGTCCACCGGATAATAGCCGCCCGCCCACGGATTATGCAGCGAAGTCTGATCGGAACCCAGATCCACCGGAATCTCTTCGGCGGCGAGCCGCTCCCAAAGGTCCACGACATTGCCCACATAGGCCATCGAAACCGCTTCGCGCTCCCGGCAGGCCCGGCGGATGCGGGGAATCAGCTCGTCGAGCGAATGGTGCAGTTCATCGACCCAGCCCTGCTCGTAACGCTTCTGCGCCGCCTTGGGGTTGATCTCGGCGATGACGCTCACCACGCCCGAAATGGTCCCCGCCTTGGGCTGCGCGCCCGACATGCCGCCCAGTCCCGACGAGACGAAGAGCATGCCGCGAGCGTCGCGGCGATCGGCGGTGAAGCGTTTGCGGGCGGCGTTCATCACCGTGATCGTCGTCCCGTGAACGATGCCCTGCGGCCCGATATACATATAGGAACCCGCGGTCATCTGTCCGTACTGCGACACGCCGAGGGCGTTCATGCGCTCCCAGTCGTCGGGTTTCGAGTAGTTGGGAATCACCATGCCGTTGGTCACCACCACGCGCGGAGCGTCGGGGTGCGACGGGAACAGCCCCAGCGGATGGCCCGAATACATCGCCAGCGTCTGGCTGTCGGTCATCTCCGAGAGGTATTTCATCGTCAGGCGGTACTGCGCCCAGTTCTGGAATACCGCGCCGTTGCCGCCGTAGGTGATCAGCTCGTGCGGATGCTGGGCCACGGCCTTGTCGAGGTTGTTCTGGATCATCAGCATGATCGCCGCGGCCTGACGGCACTTGCAGGGGTATTGGTCGATCGGTCGGGCGTACATCTCGTAATCGGGACGCAGGCGGTACATATAAATACGCCCGTATTTGCGCAGCTCCTCGGCAAACTCCTTGGCCAGCAGGGCGTGGTGTTTGGCGGGAAAGTAACGCAGGGCGTTTTTGATCGCCAGCACCTGCTCCTCAGGCGTCAGAATCTCCTTGCGCTTGGGAGCGTGGTTGATTTGCCTGTCATAAGGTTTCGCGGCGGGCAGCCGGTCGGGAATACCCGCACAAATATCGTTTTGGAACTCTTGCAGTGTCATATGGTTCAGATTTTACGTTCTACGATTTCCAGCACTTCGCGCTCGGCCCGTTCGGCGGCGGCGGCAACGGCGTTCGCCTCAGCGACGAGCGCGTCGGCCGCGGCCCGGTCTTTCAGGCCGGCGGCATTGATCTTGACGTTGAGACACGCCCCCAGCACCGCGCTGCGGGCCGCAAGCGCGCCGACGCCCGCATCGGAGACCGAATTGGGATTGCCTTCGGCGGCCATGGCGCGCACGATCGCAAAGACCTCGAACGCCGTTTTCATCGTCCGCAGCGGAACCTGCGTGGCGTAGAGCGTCGCCGCCTGCAAAGCCGCACTGCGGGCCGCCTTCTCCTCGTCGGTCGATTTGGGCATGGCGAAAACGTCCATGATGCGGTTGAACGCCGCAGTGTCTTCGTCCACCAGATGCAGCAGCTCGCGCAGCAACGCCTGCCCCTTCTCGGCCCAGCCGGAGAACTCCTCCCAGCGGTCGTCCCAGCCCGCCTTGTGCGACGAGAGGTTGGCTACCATCGTGCCGAGGGCCGCGCCCAGCGCGCCCATATAGGCCGCGATGGAACCGCCGCCCGGAGCGGGCGATTCGCTCGCCGTCTCCTCAGCGAACCCTTTGCAGGTCATGTCGATAAGCCGCTTCTTCTGATCCTCCGCTTCAAGCAGGTATTCGATCACTTTTTCCTTGGGATCGAAGGGTTTCAGGTCGTCCAGCCCCATCGACTTGACGGCGATGCGGACGATCTCCTCCTCGGCGATGCCCGCCGAACGCTGTTGTTTGCGGAGGAAATACCGCCCCGCTTCCAGCAGGGCGCGTTTCGGCACCAGCCCCACGATTTCGGTGCCCGTCACGCGCACGCCGCGGGCATCGGCCTTGCGGCACACCTCGTCGAAAGCGACATGTAGCGGCGTTACGGCGATGTCGGTGATGTTCATCGAAACCTGCGCGATGCCGTACTCCTCGATAAACCAGCCGATAGCCTTGGTCGCCCGGAGCGTACCCGGCCGCATCAGAGGATTGCCGTCGGCATCCCTGACCACCTTGCCCGTGATCGGATTGCCCTCGCGGACGGGACGGCCCTTTTCGCGCACGTCGAAGGCGATGGCGTTGGCGCGGCGCGTGGAGGTGGTATTGAGGTTGAAATTCACGGCGATCAGGAAATCGCGCGCACCGACGGTCGTGGCGCCCGTGCGGGCTACCCCCTCGTCGAACGGACGCGCCCCGAAATCGGGCGCCGACTCCTCGTGCGCCAGCTTTTCGGGCAGCGCCTCGTATTCCCCTTCGCGGCAGACGGCCAGATTGCGTCGCCGGGGCGTAAACGCCGCGGCTTCGTAACAATAGGTCGGGACATGCAGTTCCCCGGCGATACGCTCGGCCAGTTTGCGGGCCAGTTCGGCGCACTCTTCGAGCGTGATGCCCGCGATCGGGATCAGCGGCAGCACGTCCGTAGCGCCCATGCGCGGATGCGCCCCCTTGTGTTTGCGCATGTCGATCAGCTCGGCGGCCTTTTTCACCCCCGCGAAAGCCGCTTCGACGACGGCTTCGGGCGAGCCGACGAACGTGACAACGGTGCGGTTGGTCGCTTCGCCGGGATCGACGTCCAGCACTTTGACGCCCCCGGAGGTTTCGATGGCCGATACGATCCGGCCGATTACTGCCTTGTCGCGTCCCTCGCTGAAGTTGGGGACGCATTCCACGATACGCTTTTCCATATGTTGTGCGGTTATATTGATTCTTCTTTTCAAAGATAAGAAAAACCCGGACAAAACTGAAAAATTCGTAAGGAAAAAAGGAGGTTCACATGCTGAAATGACACCATCGGGGAATTATCGTACAAAAGCGGGCGTCCGCAGCCGCCGGAGAAAACCGCCGAAGGAGGGTCCCGCCGGGGAAAGCCGCCCGGCGACAAAAAAGCCCGCCGCACGAGGCGACGGGCAGGATTGCAGCCGGAAAAAGGAGAGCGACCGGGTTCCCGCGCCTTATGCGGCGGGCGGGAGCGCGGCCGGAGAGAGGTCAGCGGCCGATGGTCAGCACCACGCCGCCCGTGACCCATGCGCCGGGCAGGCGGATGCCGCCCAGATCGCAGTAACGAGTATCGGTGATGTTCGTGGCATCGACATAGAGCCGGCAGACGCCTTTTCCCCACGACAGACGGCCGTCGAGCAGGAAATAGGGTTCGTAGTCGCGCACCTGAGAAACGGAAGCGTCGCCCGGCGTCGGATAGTCCGTATAACTGCCGTTGCGGTCGTAAACCGAAGCGGTCAGCGCCAGCGACATGCGGCGCAGGAAACGCACTTCGACGGCCAATGCAGCCTTGTGCTTCATGAAGTCCATGGCGCTGCGGGCGACGACCTCCGTATTGCGGTCGGTCGTGATGTAGCCGTAAGAGAGCGTCGCACGCCGCAGGAAACCTTCGGCGGCGGCATAGCCGCCCGTCAGCTCGACACCGTAGGTATCGAGACGGCTGGTCTGCTCGGAGTGCCACTTGCCGTCCATATCCTCGCGCCACACCCAGTCGATGATGTCGCGTCCGGCACGGTAGTAGGTGCGCAGCGAAGCGTTCCAGCGGCCCTTTACATAATCGGCTTCAATGCGGTATGTCACAGCCTTTTCCGGAATCAGGTCGAGGTTGTTGATCTGCGCCGGCGAGGAGTAATAGAGATCGGTGAAGGTAGGCAGACGCATCGACTGCGACGCCCCGACTGCCAGATGCAGTCCCGCAGCGGGTCGCCAACCGCCCGAAACGTTCCACAACGCCGAAGTGCCGTAAGGCGTCAGGCTGACGCCGGCCGAAGCGGCCGCATCGAAGCGCCGCCACTGCTTGGCGTGACGCAGCCAGACGTTGCCCGTATGGCGGGCCTTGGCATGCGTGTAATGGCCGTGCGGTACGGAGAGCTTTTCACCGAGATTGGTGCTGTAGATATGGTTGAAGGCATAGTCGCCGCCGAGCGAGGTCGTACCGCCGGCCCAATCGAAGTCGGTCCAGAGCCGCGCGCCCGCATTGTCGGTATTATGGCGGTTCATCACTGTGCCGCGCGTCCAGTCGTAGCGGTCGAAATTCTTGCGGTAGCTCGCCGAGGCCCCCAGCGAGAAGCGTCCGGCCTGCCTGAGCCACCGCAGCGACGCCAGCGAAGTGGAGGTGCCCTCCCACTGGTCGGGATTGTAGGCCGCATAGAAACCGTTGGAGCCGAAGCCGCGGTTCTGCCAGCCGGCTTGGAAATCGAAGAATCCGAGCCGCCGCGTCTCGTAGGTCGCACGCAGGAAGGCGTTGCCGTTGGTGAAATCGGTGTTGTGCCGGTAGCCGTCGCTGCGGCGGTAGGAACCTGCGGCGAGCAGCGAGAAGCGGCCCGCAGTCACGGCGCCCGAAAGGTTGGCATAGGCGTAGCCATGCTGGCCGCCCGTACCCTCGAAACGCAGGTAGGTCGGCCTGAGGGGAGCCGTGCGGATATTGACCGCCCCGGCGTAGGCCCCGACGCCCGGCACGCCGTCCAGCAGATCGACGGCCGAAATGCAGTCGAGATCGACCGGAAGCGAGTGGGACTGGTGCCCGGTGCGGGCGTCCGTAAAATCAATGCCGTTGAGAAGGACCATCGTCTGGTCGAAAGAGCCTCCCCGAATGAAGATGTCGGCCTGCATGCCCTTGCCCCCGCGTTCGCGGATATCAACCGAAGGTGCGAGGCGCAGGGCGGACTCCAGAGTCTGGACGGGCGCTGCGGCCTGTGCTTTCCGGTCGAAAAGCGGGGTTTGCGACTGTACGTTGCGCGTCGGGGCAGTCTGGCTGCCCGATATGCCGACCTCGTCGATCCTCAGCGTACGGAGGACGGCGGCCGTGTCGGCATGCTGCGCAGACGCACTTTGCGTCGCGAGCAAGAGGATCGACATCGTCGCGGCGAGGACTCCGATGGTTACATGGCGGTGCAGGCTCGCAAAGGCCGACCAGCCTTTGCGGCTCCAACGCCTGAAGCAGGGAGTCTGCTTTGCTTGGATGTTTTTCATCTTGTTTTTTGTTGGGTTGATAAAATAATTTACAGCGGTCGGAAAGCGGGTCCGGCTGCGCCCCCGCTTTTCAAACCGCTGCAAAGGTAACTTTTTCCGGCAGCTTTCCGACTTTTGCAGCCATTTCTTTTTCAACATTGCGCGCTTATGCGCTCCCGGCCGCCGGCTGAGCGGCATGGGCGGGTAGGTCCGCATCCGCGTTTACGGCCGTCAGCGCCGGCGCAAAGCGGCGAGCCGCGGGAAGCACGCCGCACCGGCAGCTGCCGGCATCGGGAAAGGCGCGAGCCGGGAAGGGCCGCATCCCCTGCCGGTTCGAAAAAGGTCCGGAGAAACGGGAGCGCACTCCCGCCGAGGAAACCCTGCAAAAAAAATTCCGGGGAGAATTTTCTCCCCGGAACCAATCGGCGACCGCTGCAACCGAAGGTGCAGACAATCTATGTATCGTACTATTCTGCAATGTTTTTCGCAAACAGCGCCTCGACCTTGGCGACCACGTCGTCCGTGTCGGGTTCGAGCGGGAAAACGTGGCTCGGCTTGAGGTACCACAGCTCCTTGTCCTCCTTGAAATGCTCCTCGCCGCCGCCCGTGATGTTGAGCATGACGACGGCGTCCTTCTCGATCTTGCCCGCGGCGACCGCATTGACAAGCGACGCGAGCGCGACGCCCGACGCCGAGTAGATATCGACGCCCTCCAGCTCCTTGAAGAGTTTGCGGGCCTTGCGGGCCATGGCGTTGGTGGCGACGAAGAATTCGCCGCCGGTAGCCTTCAGCGCGTCGTACAGACCGCCCGTAATGCCGTACGGCGGACGGCGGTTCGAGAGTACTTTGGCGTCGATGATCTCCGCATCGCGGCGCGCCTTGTCATCCTCGTAGGCCAGCATCTTGCGCGAACCGGCCTGCCATGCGTCGTACATCGGCACGAAGGGCGCATTCTGCGACACCATGAGTTTCATGGTGTTCGAACCGAAGCGGCCGTCCTCGATCAGGCGCATGTTGGCTTCCCATGCGGCGATGGCTCCCGTACCGCTGCCCACGGCCTGAAAATAGTAGTCGGGAATGCGGCCGATGGTCGTCACGGCCGAAAGAACCGTCGTGGCCATGCCGTCGCGGCGGGCGATGTTCTTCGCACCGCCCTCGGCATAGAAGCCGGGGCCCTTAAGGGCGATGTCGCTCAGGTGGATGGCGTCGAAATAGTCGCCGCCCTTCTCGCACGAAATGAGTTTTACGCAGGGGTTGAGCGGATGCTCGAACCAGAGGGCCTCGATATTGTCGTAAGGCACCGACAACAGCAGTTTGATGTGGTTGTCGGAGCATACCTTGGCGAAGGCGCGGGCCGTATTGCCGGCCGAGGCCACCACCAGCACGCGCTCTTCGTCCTCGGCGGCACGCGCGCAGACCGAGAAAGCTTCGGTCTCCTTGAACGAGCAGGTGGACATCGTGGCGCCGATGGCCGGATAGTAGCCGTTGAAGGTTATGTAGAGGTTCTCAAGTCCGAGGTGCCGGGCAAGCCCCTTGCTCTTGTAGGTGACGGGCGCCGAAGAGCCTTTGAGCATGCGGCGGACGGGAAGCCAGTCGCAGAATTTGTAGAAACCGTATTCGTCGGGTTTCACTTCGAGCTGCCTGCGGGCGTACTTGGCGCGCACGAGCGACGGCGTCTTGCACTGCGGATCGGCAAGCATCCAGCCCGTATCTTCGAATTCGCGCCCCGTGGCGACGCACTCAAGCGTGTAGGGAGTAGGTGTAAAATCTTTCATTTATTTGTGTTTGTGTTATTTACGACATGCGGTTCCTGAAGTCCTCGTAGCCGAATTCGCGGACGACGTCGATGCGGCCGTCGCGGCGGGCGATGACGATGGCGGGATGCGCCACGCCGTTGAACATCGTGGTTTTGACCATCGTATAGTGGATCATATCTTCGAAAACGATGCGCTCGCCCACTTTCAGCTCATGGTCGAAGGCCCAGTCGCCGTAATAGTCGCCCGCAAGACAGCTCGTGCCGCCCATGCGCCAGCGCTTCTCGCCTTCGGCGGGTTCGTGCGCCCCGACAATCGCCGGTTTGTAGGGCATTTCGAGGCAGTCGGGCATATGGCAGGCGAACGACACGTCGAGCATGGCGGTATGCACGCCGGCGTTCTCGACCAAGTCTTCAATTGTCGACACCAGATAGCCTGTGCGCCAAGTAAATGCACTGCCCGGTTCGAGGATCAGCCGCAAGTGCGGATGGCGGGCCTTGAACTCCCGGAGCAGCGCGATCAGCTCGTCGCAGTCGTACTCGGCGTGCGTCATCAGGTGGCCGCCGCCCATATTGAGCCATTTGATCCGGTCGAGGTATTGGTCGAAGTGTTTTTCGACGGCTTCGAGCGCCAGCCGCAGGTGGTGCGGACGCGACTCGCAGAGCACGTGGAAATGCAGACCGTCGATTCCCGCCGGCAGCTCCTTCAGGAGGTCGGCCGTAACGCCCAGACGCGAACCCGGAACGCAGGGGTTGTAGAGGTCGGTCTCGACGGGCGAATACTGGGGATTGATACGCAGTCCGCACGAAATGCCGCGCAGCAGGGCCATCGGTCCGAAACGCTCGAACTGGGCGACGGAATTGAAGGTGATATGGTCGCTGCAGCGAAGTATCTCTTCGATATTGCGGTCGGTATAGACCGGGGCGTAGGTATGGGCGGGGCGGCCGAACTCCTCGAAAACAAGACGCGCTTCGGCGGCGGAAGAGGCCGTCGCGCCGTCGCTGTGGCGGGCCAGTTCGGGAAAGATGCTCCACATGGCGCAGGCCTTCAGAGCCACGATAATTTCAGCGCCCGATTCGCGGCGCACACGGTCGATTATCGCCAGATTACGGTCCAGCAACTCTTCGTCGAGGACGTAACACGGAGAAGGCAGTTTCAAGAAGTCAATCATCGAGTCGTTTTATTTCAAAACAGTTGCAAAAATAGCAATTTCCCTGCTAAAACCGCACGGCTCAGGGTGTGAATTGCCATCAAATAGGTATTTATACTTAGCCGTCGGACGGCACGCGGCAAATCGGAACAGGAATGCGGGAAGCACACAGGCCGATAAGGGAGATGATGTGAAACCGGCCGCCGGGCTGTCCAACAAGTCCTATTCTTACGATTTCACCCCCGTCAGAATTTGTTCTGACAGGGGTGATTTTCAATTTCGGGGAGTCGTCAGACAGCCGCTACAAGCCGGTAAGGGTGCAGTCCCCTACTTCGCGATACAGATGCTGACGCGGTTTTTCTCGACGCCGGGGAACGGCTGGGCGGTGTCTCCCCTGCCCTCGGCGCTGATGCGGGAGGCGGCGATACCGGCCTTCTTCAGGGCGGCGGCGACGCTCTCGGCGCGCAGCTTGGAAATTTTCAGATTGACGGCATGCGAACCGGTCGCAGCATCGGCATAGCCGAGGATTTCGACATTCGCTTCGGGATTGGCCTTCAGGTACTCGACCAGCGCGCCGACCTTGGCCTCTTCGGTGGTGCGGATCTGCGACGAGCCGATCCGGAAGAAGATGTTTTCACGCAGCTCGGCCGGTCGCTCGGCAACGGCCGCAGGAGCCGGAGCAGGCGTCTCCTTCACCGCGGGTTTCTCCTCGACGGGAGCGGGAGCGGGTTCCGGCGCAGGGGCCGGGGCCGGAGCGGGAACGACCGCCGCCGTGCGGGCTTTCTTATGGTTCTTGCCGAAGCGGAACGTGAAGCCGCCCAGCGCGTTGAACTGCCAGTCGAGGTTGCCGGCCTTCTTCGAGTTGTACTTGTCGGAGAGCATGTTGGCATTCATCTCCACCCCAAACAGCACACAGTCCGACAAGCGGAAATTCACGCCGAGACCCAGACGGCCCGCAACGAACACTTTGCTTCCGGACCAGATGTTGCCCAGCCGATAGCCGCTGTCGTTCAGGGCGTTGGCCTCGTCGTTGTCGAACGCTCCGTTCAGGCCGACACCGGCGAACAGGAAGGGATTGACCGTCCGGCGGGGATTGAAGCGGCCGAAAAGGTTGGCCAGATCGAGCGTGGCTTCGACATTGCCCTGCAGGTATTTATACTGATAGGTAGTTTGGGGCGACACCCATGCGCCCTTGCTCTGCCAGCCGCTCAGGCCGAAACGCAGCCCCCAGACGGGCGAGAACTGATACCCGGCCGACAATGCCGCGGCGGGCGATACGAGTTTGCCGAAAGGCCCTTCGCCGAGCGTATAGGACGCTCCGGCCTGCACCTGCATAAACCAGTGCGGGTTGAATTCCGATTTCTCTTGCTTATTCGCAGCTTGTGCGAAAACCGGCGCCGTGCACATCACAAGCGCGCCTAACGTACATAGGATACATTTCATTTTCATAACTATCAAGTGGGTTAATTGACAGCCAAAGATAATAAAATTGTATCATATATTATACATACTCAGCCGGAAAAATCTCCCTCCGGAAAAAGCGCGGACCTGCGGCGGAGGTATCGGACCGCGATTCGGCATAGCGGAGCGCGCCCCGGTTCAATATCTATCGACGACCACGACGCGGTCGGCTGTGCACACCGAGATAATCTTCAGCCCCAGCAGGACGGGCCACGATCTGAATACAAAACCCGGCGGAAATCTGCGCCGGGGAGGGGCCGCTGCCGGGTATGAAAAAAGCGCAAACAGAATCGTCTGTTCGCGCTTTGCGGATTGTCGCACCTTGCGGGGAATATCGGAAACGGGTCTGCGGATCAAAGCTCGATATCGGTATCGAAAAGCTCGTGCCACGGCAGCCCCTGCTCGCCCAGCTCGGCCAAGAACGGATCGGGATCGAACTCCTCGACGTTGAAGACGCCGGCGCCGCGCCAAAGGCCCTTGGCCCACATCGACGCGCCGAGCGCCGCGGGAACGCCCGTGGTGAAGCTGACGGCCTGCGTGCCGGTCTCCTTGAAAGCCTGCTCGTGGTCGCAGTTGTTATAGATATAATAGGTGCGTTCCTTGCCGTCCTTGACGCCCCGGATGCGGCAGCCGATCGAGGTCTGGCCGTGGTAGTTGGCGCCGAGCGACTTGGGATCGGGCAGCACCGCCTTGAGGAACTGGATCGGGACGATCTCGACGCCGTTGTAGATGATCGGATCGATACGCGCCATGCCGATATTCTGAATCACGCGCAGGTGCGTGAGGTACTCCTGACCGAAGGTCATCCAGAAACGGGCGCGCTTGATGGTCGGATAGTTCTTGACGAGCGATTCAAGCTCCTCGTGGTAGATCACGTAGGATTCGCGCTCGCCGATGCCGGGATAGTTGAGCGGACGGTGGATTTCGTGCGGCTCGGTGACGACCCATTCGCCGTTTTCGTAATAGCGGCCCTTCTGCGTCACCTCGCGGATGTTGATTTCGGGGTTGAAGTTCGTGGCGAAAGCCATGCCGTGATTGCCGGCGTTGCAGTCCACGATATCGAGGTAATGAATCTCGTCGAAATGGTGCTTGGCGGCATAGGCCGTGAAGATGGCCGTAACGCCCGGATCGAAGCCGCAGCCGAGGATCGCCGTCAGCCCCGCGGCCTTGAAGCGGTCCTGATAGGCCCACTGCCACGAATATTCGAAATGCGCCTCGTCCTTGGGCTCGTAATTGGCCGTGTCGAGGTAGTTGCAGCCGCATTCAAGGCAGGCGTCCATGATCGTCAGGTCCTGATAAGGCAGGGCCACGTTGACCACGATGTCGGGACGGAACGCGCGGAAGAGTTCGCACAATTCGGCCACATTGTCGGCATCGACCTGCGCGGTCTTGACACGGCCGCCGCCGATAGCCGCCGCAACGGCGTCGCACTTGGATTTGGTACGGCTGGCCAGCATCACGTCCGTAAAAACGGGATTGGCGGCGATTTTTTGGGTTACGACCGTTCCGACGCCTCCGGCACCGATAATTAACGCTTTACACATAGGTAATATGAGTTTAGAATTGAATTTTTTCACTTAAACGCCTACAAAAATATCGTTTTATTTTGGTAAAACAAAAATATTCTATACATTTGCACCACCAAAAACGGGAAACACCCCTCTTGGTATCGGAGATTCCGTAGCTCAGCTGGTAGAGCACAACACTTTTAATGTTGGGGTCCTGGGTTCGAGCCCCAGCGGGATCACAGAAAAGAGTCCGAAACTCGGCGAAACGTCCTGAATCATTCGGGACGTTTTTTCATTTGCCCCGCTCCGCAAAACTCCGGCCGTTCGGCAAGATCTTGAATATTTGCGGAAATCCGCTATCTTTGCACGGCAACGACACTACACCACCGCAACACTCAAAAGCATCTTATGTATTCGGAAAACGATACCCGCCACTTCTTTCAGCTGCTGCGCAGCGGGCTGAAACCGGACTGCGCTCCGGCTGTCACCGGGAAAATCTCAGCACGGCAATGGGACGACATCTTCCGCATGGCGGCCGATCAGGGCGTATGCGCGGTGATCGGAGACGGCATGGAGCGTCTGCCCGAAAAGCTACGGCCGCCGCGGGATATTCGGCTCCGCTGGGCCTTGACGGCCGAAAGGCAGGAGAAACGCTACCGCCGCCAGCAGGAAAAGACCGCGAAGATGGCGGCAGCCTTCGCCGAAAACGGCATCCGCATGCTCGTACTGAAGGGGCTGGGGCTGAGCAGGGACTACCCCGTTCCGGCGCATCGTGAGTGCGGCGACATCGACATCTACCTGTTCGGGGCCTCCGACGAAGGCGACCGCCTGCTGCTGCAAATGGGGGCGCAGCCCTATTTCGACGTTCCGAAACATTCGTCCCATACGTGGGACGGCATTCTGATCGAAAATCACCGGACCATTCTCAATGTCCGGCGCAACCGGAACGAACGGGAACTGAACGCCCTGCTGACGGCAGTGCTGGAGCAGGAGGGCGTGTGCGAAATCGGCGAAAACATCGCCGTCCCGCCGGCAACCTTCAACGCGATATACCTGCTCCGCCACGCGGCCGTACACTACCAGAAGGAGGGAATCGCCGTCCGGCATCTCTGCGACTGGGCCTGCTTTCTGGAGCGGCACGGCCATGAAATCGACCGGCAACTGTTCCACAAGGCGCTGGCCGACTACCGGCTGGACCGTTTCGAAGCGCTGATGACGGCCGCCGCCGTCCGGTATCTGGGCGCAGAAGTTCCGGAGCCGGACTGCGATGCAGGCATGCTGGAGCGTTTCATGCGGGAAATATACGCCATGCGCCCCATGCCGACCCGGACGCTGCCCAAGCTCTATTTCAAGCTGTTCAGCCCCATACACAACCGCTGGCGGCTGCGCCGCGTCCTGCGGACGTCCCCGTGGCGCTATTATTACGACACGATACGCGCCCAGTGGAACGAAAGGTTCACCCTGTTCCGATAATGCGCCGCAGGCCGCGCAGGGAAGTGCGGACGCAGCGCCGTACGGCCCGCCGCATCGGCACGGCAAGGGCGGCAGACCGGCGCCCGTCACCCGGCGGCGGCCGCGAATACGCCGAACAGGCCGCCGGGCCGGCGAAGAAGTCTTCTTTCGCCTAAAAATCAAAAAAAATCGTCCGTTTATTGCCAATTAAAAATAAAAGATTAACTTTGCGTCCGAAAGGAAAACCGATATGCACCGTTTGGTGCGTGCCGGTACGACAAAGGACATAAAGAGGCGCGAATCCGGAATTTCCGGACCTTTTTGTGCCCTTTATTGTTTAGGCTGCAAACGGAATCGACCTGCGGCGATGTTGCCGTATGGGGAAAATTGCTTATATTTGCACCGGACGAAAGGATGTGCAGGTCCTATGGGTAGGAATGCACGCGAGCAAGTTTTTTCAACAAACCGAATCAAAACGACTGACAACCGCACTCCGTCTGCGGAGGTGTCCCCAAGGTGTGCCCATGTGTGAAGAGCCGCAAAACGAACAGCAATGGTACGCAATCCGCGTCACGTACAGCCGGGAAATGGCCGCAAAGAGCTATCTGGACAGTATCGGGATCGAGAGCTACGTACCCATGCACTTCGCCGAACGGACCTACGGCGGCAAAAGACGCAAGGTCTGGGAACCGCTGATCCACAACCTGCTGTTCATCCGGACGTCGGCCGACCGGCTGCGGGAGATAAAAGCGACCACCACCCTGCCGATCCGCTACATCATGGACCGCGAAAGCAAATCGCCGACGGTGATTCCGGAGCGGCAGATGCAGGACTTCATGGCCGTCGTCGCCACGCAGAACGAGCACGTCGAAATCGTCGCGCCGCAGGACGTGGATCTGGAAAAGGGAGATCCGGTACGCGTCACGGAGGGCATGTTCGCAGGAATCGAAGGCCGCTACATCCGCCACAAGGGACACAGCAAGGTCGCCGTGGCGATCCGCAACGTCGCAACCGCCCTGACGGCCTATATTCCGCTGAAATACATCGCAAAGATAGATTAGCAATTCATTTTATATCCATACGTAATCCGACATACGTTCAATACGGAAATTAACGCCTCTAAATTTTCGATTTATGAAACAAGTCATGCAGGAATCCCTGCTGATCAAGCTTCCTGTAATTATCGGTGATCTATTTCTACTCAATCTTTCTTGGATATTCGCGCTGACGCTGTTTCCCCAGCCGGCATACGTCGCCCACTCGCTGGAGATATTCGCCTGTCTCAACATCTGCTTCATCCCCGGACTTTCATGGTTCGGCGTGATCCTCTCCTCGCGGATCGTTCCCTACGAGGAGATCATACGCCGCGTGTTTTACGTCGTACTCTGCCACATCGGATTCTTCACACTGATACAGACCGTGTGGAGTTACGGCCTGCTGCCGCTCCGGCTGACCGGCGCCTTCTACATATCGCTCACCGTCGCGCTGATGCTGTGGCGCTACATCTGCCGCATGGCGGTCAAGATCACCCGCGGACACGGACGCAACTCGCGGCGGGTCATCATCGTCGGCAGCAAGGACAATGCGCTGGAGGTGTATCACGAAATGGTGGACAACAGCAGCACCGGCTACCGCGTACTCGGTTTTTTCAGCAACCACGACGACAAGGCCCTGCCCGGCAACACCCCGTGTCTGGGCAGCGTAGACGAAGCCCTGCCGTGGCTGAAACGCCACCCGGTCAACGAGGTGTACTGCTGCCTCTCCACCGACCGCTATCTGGAAGAGATATTCCCGATCATGGACTACTGCGAAAACAATTTCGTGCGGTTCTACTATGTGCCCAACCTGCGCAACTACATGAAACGCGCGATGAACCTCGAACTGCTGGGCAACGTACCGATCCTCTATATCCGCGAAGAGCCGCTGCGGCAGGTTTCGAACCGCTTCGTCAAACGCGCGTTCGACGTCACGGTATCCGGCGTCTTCCTCTGCACGCTCTTCCCCTTCGTCTATCTCTTCGTGGCCTTGGGCATCAAGCTGACTTCGAAAGGCCCGGTATTCTTCATTCAGGAGCGCAGCGGCGAAAACGGCCGCACGTTCGGCTGCATCAAGTTCCGGTCGATGCGCGTAAACGACGAGGCCGACCGGGTGCAGGCGACGAAGAACGATCCGCGCAAGACCCGTTTCGGCAGCTTCCTGCGCAAATCGAGCATCGACGAGCTTCCCCAGTTCATCAACGTGCTGAAAGGCGAGATGTCGATCGTCGGTCCCCGTCCCCACATGCTCCAGCACACCGAGCTTTACTCCAAGCTGGTCAATAAATACATGGTGCGCCACCTGATCAAGCCCGGCATCACAGGCTGGGCGCAGGTGACGGGATACCGCGGCGAGACCCACGAGTTGAGCCAGATGGAGGGCCGCGTGCGCCGCGACATCTGGTATCTCGAAAACTGGTCGCTGCTGCTGGATATACGCATCATGCTCCTGACGGTGTGGAATGCGCTGAAGCGGGATGAAAACGCATATTAATTCACTTGAATAATGAAAGGCATCATTTTGGCGGGCGGCAGCGGCAGTCGGCTGTACCCGATCACAAAGGGGGTCAGCAAGCAGCTGCTTCCGGTCTACGACAAGCCGATGGTCTATTACCCGCTCTCGGCGCTTCTTCTAGCGGGCATCCGCGAAATCCTCGTGATCTCGACTCCGGAGGACCTTCCGGGTTTCCGGCGTCTGCTGGGCGACGGCTCCGACTACGGCGTGCGTATCGACTACGCGGCACAGCCATCTCCGGACGGTCTTGCACAGGCTTTTCTGATCGGCGAGGATTTCCTCGGCGGCGATTCCGCGTGCCTCGTTCTTGGCGACAACATCTTCTACGGTTCCGGTTTCACGGGTCTTCTTCGCGAGGCCGTCCGTACGGCCGAGGAGGATGGCAAGGCCACGGTCTTCGGCTACCGCGTCGACGATCCGGGCCGCTACGGGGTCGCGGAGTTCGACGATGAGGGCAACTGCCTTTCGATCGAGGAGAAACCCGCCCATCCGAAGTCTAACTACGCAGTCGTGGGCCTGTACTTCTATCCGAACAAGGTCGTGGATGTGGCCAAGGGCATCCGTCCCTCGGCCCGCGGGGAGCTTGAGATCACGAGCGTGAACCAGTGTTTCCTGCAAAGCGGCGAGCTGAAGGTGCAGACGCTCCAGCGCGGCTTCGCGTGGCTGGATACGGGCACGCACGACTCCTTGGCCGAGGCCTCGATCTTCGTGGAGGTCATCGAGAAGCGTCAGGGACTTAAGATCGCCTGTCTGGAAGGCATCGCCTACCGCAACGGGTGGATCACGGCGGACAAGCTGCGCGCACTTGCCGAGCCGATGCTCAGGAACCAGTACGGACAATACCTTTTGAAACTCCTCGACGAAAAATAATCCCATGAAAGTTCTGACAACCGCCATAGAGGGCGTGGTTATTCTAGAGCCGGAGGTTTTCGGCGACGCGCGGGGTTACTTCTTCGAGAGCTACTCGCAGCGCCGCTTCGACGCACAGGTCCGTCCCGTGCGCTTCGTGCAGGACAACGAATCGCACTCACGCTACGGCGTGCTGCGGGGCCTCCATTTCCAGAAAGGGCGGTACTCCCAGTCGAAACTGGTCCGCGTGGTCCGGGGCCGCGTGCTCGACGTCGCGGTGGATATCCGCCGTGGCTCCCCCACGTTCGGCCGCCACGTGGCGGTGGAGCTGACGGAAGACAACAAGCGTCAGTTCTTCATCCCGCGGGGCTTCGCGCACGGCTTCGCCGTGCTGAGCGACGAAGCGACGTTCCAGTACAAGTGCGACAACCCCTACGCCCCCGAATCGGAGGGCGCCATTGCATGGAACGACCCGTCGCTGGGCATCGACTGGCGTCTGGCCCCCGAAGATGTCGTCCTCTCGCCCAAGGACAGCGCCCACCCGCTGCTGTCGGAGGCCGGGGAACTGTTCGACTATAACGAAGACTATTATGCTTAATATCCTGATTACGGGCGCGAACGGTCAGCTTGGCAGCGCCCTGCGGCGTCTTGGCGGCGTCTCGCCCCACAACTACTTCTGTACGGATGTCGCGGAACTAGACATCACCGATGCGGCTGCCGTCCTGCGAACGGTCGAGGAGCGGCGCATCGACGTTATCGTAAACTGCGCGGCCTACACCGACGTGGAGCGGGCCGAGGAGGACGAACCGCGTGCGGACCTGCTGAACCACAAGGCTGCGGGCAATCTCGCGGCGGCGGCCAAGGCGACGGGCGCGACGCTGTTCCACGTCTCGACGGACTACGTCTTCGACGGCACGGCCCATACGCCCTACAGGGAGGATACGGCTCCCTCGCCGCTGGGAGCCTACGGGCGTACGAAGCTTGCGGGCGAACGCGCCGTCATGGCATCTGGGTGCCGGTATCTGATCTTCCGCACGGCGTGGCTCTATTCGGAGTACGGACACAACTTCCTGAAGACGATGCTGCGTCTGACTTCGGAGCGGGATACGCTGCAGGTGGTCTTCGACCAGATCGGCACTCCGACCTACGCCGGGGACTTGGCGCTTGCGATCTTCTCGATCATCGAGTCGGAACGCTACGCGGGCAACGAGGGCGTGTACCACTTCACCGACGAGGGCGTCTGCTCGTGGTACGACTTCGCGACGGAGATCGCCGCGGCTGCGGGTCACGACTCATGCCACATCATCCCCTGCCACACGTCGGAATTCCCGACCAAGGCCGCACGCCCGGCCTACTCGGTGCTGGACAAAACCAAGATCAAGACCACCTTCCAGATGGACATCCCCCACTGGAGGGAGGCAATGATCTACTGCCTGAAACAACTCGCCGAATAATCCAATCACTATGCAACGCACTATCCTCATCACGGGCGGCGCGGGCTTCATCGGCTCGCATGTGGTCCGTCTTTTCGTGACCAAATACCCCGATTACCGGATCGTCAACCTCGACAAGCTGACCTATGCTGGCAACCTCGCCAACCTTCGAGACATCGAGGAGCGGCCGAACTACACTTTCGTCAGGGGCGACATCTGCGACTTCGAGGCGATGCGTGAACTGTTCCGGCAGTACGGCATCGACGGGGTGATCCACCTCGCAGCCGAGAGCCACGTGGACCGCTCGATCAGGGATCCGTTCACCTTCGCGCGTACGAACGTCATGGGCACGCTGTCGCTGCTCGAAGCTGCGCGGGAGCATTGGAACGGCAATTGGGCGGGCAAGCTGTTCTACCACATCTCGACCGACGAAGTGTACGGTGCGCTGGAGCTGACCCGCCCCGCGGGGGACCCTGCGGGCTGCGAGAGCGGCGGCGGTCCTTTCGGGGAGGAGTTCTTCACCGAGGAGACGAAGTACGACCCGCACAGCCCCTACTCGGCGTCGAAGGCTTCGTCGGACCACTTCGTGCGGGCCTACCACGACACGTACGGCATGCCGACGCTGGTTACGAACTGCTCGAACAACTACGGGCCCTACCAGTTCCCGGAGAAGCTGATTCCGCTGTTCATCAACAACATCCGCCACCGAAGGCCGCTGCCCGTGTACGGCCGCGGGGAGAACGTCCGCGACTGGCTCTACGTCGAGGACCACGCGCGGGCCATCGACGTGATCTTCCACAAGGGCAAGGTCGCCGACACGTACAACATCGGGGGTTTCAACGAATGGAAGAACATCGACCTGATACGGGTGATCGTCAAAACCGTGGACCGGCTGCTGGGCAATCCCGAAGGCGCTTCGGAAAAGCTGATCACGTATGTCGCCGACCGCGCGGGCCACGACCTGAGATACGCCATCGACTCGCGCAAACTCAAAGACGAGCTGGGCTGGCAGCCCAGCCTGCAGTTCGAGGAGGGGATCGAAAAGACGGTCCGCTGGTACCTCCAGAACCAATCGTGGATGGACGACATAACCTCAGGCGAGTACCAGCAATACTATCAGAGCATGTATAAGGAGAGGTAGATATGGCGCTTAACGGATGAACATCGGCTCCGAAATGCAGGAAATAAGCTCTAACAACAAACGAATAGCAAAGAATACGCTTCTGCTCTACTTCCGGATGCTTGTTACCATGGCGGTAAGTCTCTACACCAGCCGGGTGGTATTGAATATTCTAGGGGTGGAGGACTTCGGCATCTACAATGTCGTGGGCGGAATCGTCGCCATGTTCGGATTCATCAACGGATCCATGACCTCTGCGACACAGCGGTACCTGACCTTTGAGCTGGGACAGAACAATCGGGCGCAACTGACAAAGGTTTTTTCGACCAGCCTTTCAATACATGGCATCATATCCTTTCTGATAATAGTGCTGGCGGAAACGGTCGGGCTTTGGTTCTTATGGAACAAAATGCAGATTCCGGCCGACCGCATGAATGCCGCTTTCTGGGTATTCCAGTGCTCGGTAGCGGCATCGGTGATCATGATCATGAGCGTACCGTATAATGCGGCCATCATCGCCCATGAAAGAATGAGCGCATTTGCCTATATATCGATTATCGAAGTCTCTTTGAAATTGCTGATCGTCTGTTTCCTTCGGTATTTTCACACCGACAAACTGATATTGTACGCCGCGTTAATCGTTATTGTCCAGTTCCTCATACGTCTATGTTACAGCTGGTATTGCAACCGGCATTTCAACGAAACAAAATATCGCTGGAGCTGGGACAAGGGGTTATTCAAGGAAATGACAGGATTTGCCAGTTGGAATATGTTCGGCAGTCTGGCGGCCATCACATTTACACAGGGGTTGAACCTGCTGCTGAATATGTTCTTCGGTCCGGTTGTCAACGCTGCCAGAGGTATCGCCGTGCAGGCCCAAACCGCCATCGGTCAATTCAGCAGCAACTTCCAGACGGCCCTCAACCCGCAAATAACCAAATCATACGCGACCGGCGACATGGAATACATGCATGGCCTGATTTTCCGGAGCGCCAAATTTTCATTTTTCCTGCTGCTGCTGTTATCGCTTCCCGTCCTTATCGAGACAAAAGCGATACTGACGCTCTGGCTGAAAATCGTCCCGGACCACACAGTCGTATTCCTGCGGATCATGTTATGCACGACATGGGTGTATGCCGTCTCCAATCCGTTGATTACAGCCGCTTCCGCCACCGGCAAGATCAAACTATACCAAAGTGTCGTCGGAGGGTTGCTGCTGCTGATCCTACCGATTTCCTATCTCTGTTTGCGGTTCGGGCTCCCTGCATACAGCGTCTTTATCGTACATTTTGTCATGGAGATTACAGCCCAATTCGCCCGGCTGCTGATGCTGCGGCGAATGATTCGGTTGTCATTGCGGGAATACTTTGCCAAAGTGATCTGGAGTATATCCAAAGTTACGGCAATCGCGCTTGCAGCGCCTCTGGCCGTGGCATACTGGCAGCCGGGAGAAGGAATATGGAACCTTCTGACGATCTGCCTGATTTGCGCCATATCGACAAGCATGTCCGTTTACTGGTTCGGACTTACGCCCGGCGAGAAAATCTATATCTGCTCGAAAGTCTCATCCATCGCATCAAAATTCAAAAAATGATTTCCATTGCTTCGAAGGAGATGTGCTGCGGCTGCGCTGCATGCGAACAGCGCTGCCCCACGTCCTGCATCGTAATGCGTGAAGACGAGGAAGGATTTCTTTATCCGCAAACAGACACGTCGAAATGTATAGGTTGCGGCCTATGCGAAAAAGTATGTCCGGTACTCAATCAGGGCGAAAAGCGGAAGCCGCTCCATGTATATGCGGCAAAAAACACAAAGACTCGGATTCGGCTGCAAAGTTCTTCGGGAGGTATCTTCACCCATATAGCGGAACAGATCATTCAGAAGAACGGCGTGGTTTTCGGTGCCCGTTTCGACGAGAATTGGGCTGTAGAACACGCCTGTACCGAAACGCTCGAAGGACTCGCGGCCATGCGGGGCAGCAAGTATGTGCAAAGCCGTATCGGCCGCACTTACCGGCAGGCAAAAGAATTTCTGGAATCCGGCCGTCCGGTGCTCTTTTCGGGCACTCCCTGTCAAATAAGAGGTTTAAAGCTTTTTTTGGCAAAAGAATATGAAAATCTATTGACTGTAGATTTAGTTTGCCACGGTGTTCCCAGCCCCGAAATCTGGCGACAATATTTACATGAAATAATAGCGACGGGGGGGGGCCGACATCCAAATTCCGAGTTGCGGTCCACATCCCAAATTACGGGCATCAATTTCAGGGACAAGACGACCGGATGGCAGCATTACAGTTTGCGGTTCTCATTCCGCAGAGAGACCGGGTCCGGTCTTCCGGAGACGGCAGACGTGTCCAGAATACACTATAAAGATCCATTCTTTTACTGCTTCCTGTCGCATGTGACCGAAAGATATTCATGCTACGCCTGTCCGGCAAAAGAACTGAAAAGCGGCAGCGACATCACACTCGGCGATTTTTGGGGATTCCGCGGCACCAAGGACTTTCCGGATGACAACAACGGTATAAGTCTGTTGCTGATCAATACGGATCAAGGCAGCAAATATATTACCGGCACATTACGTTCGGAGCAATCCTATGAGAAAGTCATCAAACAAAATCCGATGATCACCGCCAGTCTTATCAAGGATCCGAGAAGAGATACTTTTTATAAGGCGGTTGCAAAGTCTTCGCTGCACCGGCAGAGCAAAAAACTGAGACTAATAAACAAAATCAAAAGATATGCGAATCGGCTTGCTGACCTTGCCCTTGGAAACAGGATACGGTAGCATATTGCAGGCATATGCGCTGAAAACGGTATTGACGCGGCAAGGGCACGAAGTCATACTCATTCGCCGTCTCGTTAAAAAAAAGCGGTTCAACGGCTGGAACATCTTAAAACGAAGTGTCAAAAAATACATATTCAGAAAACCTGCCTGCGTTTTCTACGACAAGAAAATCTACGACGAATACCCCGTAATTACACAACACACGCAACCATTTATCGACAAATGGCTGCAACCCTTTTCACCGGTCTATTATAACAGCAGTGCATACAAAAGCATCCGCGACTTAAAATGCGACGCCTACATCGTAGGTTCTGATCAGGTATGGCGCAAAGGGTGTATGGAGGAAATCAAAGATTATTACTTCTCCCCGATCGACGGCCGTACAGCGAAATTAATTGCCTATGCGGCGTCATTCGGTATCGACAAATGGGCATATTCGAAGAAAGAGACCCGATTCTGCACCCAGAAGCTAAAGGAGTTCACCGCAGTCAGCGTACGGGAAGATTCTGGTATGGAATTATGCAAAAGGCATCTCAACCATACCGCTGAACATGTTTTAGATCCGACAATGCTTCTGACACCTGCGGACTATCGAGCACTCATCGGCGAAGGAGGTGCCGAAAAGTACGCAAACAAAATAACGGCATTCATATTAGACCGTTCCGACGACAAACTGGCGGCGCTGAAAAAAGTCTCGAAAGTTTTAGCCATGGACTACAACTTTGCAGCGACGGAAACCGAAGACAGACTGGCCCCTCTCGAAAAAAGAATAGCGCCATCCGTAGCGGACTGGCTGAAGGCGATGTATTATGCCGATTATATTTTCACGGACTCCTTTCACGGCTGCGTTTTTTCCATTCTGTTCAACAAACCGTTCGTATTATACGTCAACAGAAACAGAGGCGTCGCACGATTCGAGTCGCTGTTGAAGCTGTTCAAGATAGAGAACAGAACCCTATCCGATTCAAACGGATTGGAGAGTTGCCCCATAAGACAATCCATAGACTGGAAGCCCATAAATGCGAAACTGGAAGAAATGCGTTCAAAATCCATGTGCTTCCTCGAAAATGCGCTTACTGCAAGAGACGAACAATAAAATCCGACTGATGAATATAACCTTTCTGCTACGTCTGTGGCCCGTATACGGCGGCGGAGAAACCGTAACGATCTGCCTTGCCAACGAAATGATAAAGCGAGGATGGAATGTATCCGTCTTGTATTTTAAAAACAATACGCGGGCCGACCTGCCTTTCATCGATCCAGCCATAAAGGCCGTTCAAATACCCGATATCCGCTGCGACGAGTTTACGACACGCTTTCCCGATGCCGACAAAGTAACCGGCTATCTGAAAGAATATATTCAGGAAAACGACATCCATTATCTTGTCAATCAATGGTGGCCGGTCGAATATATCCGTGGAATAAGGGGACGGTATAAGACAAAGATCATCACATGTCTCCATCAGGCACTTTATACCCCAATGATCGAGGGAACGGGAATAAACGGATTCCTGAAAAAAAGATGCACTTCGCTGTATAAATTCTGGAAAAAGAGACATAGTTGCAGGCAGGTGACAAAGTTCCTACCGCATACGGATAAATATATTTTCCTGTCTCCAGCCTTTCAACGTCAGTACGAGCAATTTGCCAACTATAAAAATACAAATAGCCAGTTGGGTGCCATCCCCAATCCGCTGGTTTACCCGAACGAAATGCGGCCCGAAGATTTGCAGTCGAAAGAGAAGACCGTTCTTCTCGTAGGTCGGATGGTGGAAATCCAGAAACGCATAACGCGGGCAATCAAAATATGGCGCGCTATTGAAAACGATCCCCGCTTGGACGAGTGGAACTTCCGGATTGTCGGCGAAGGACCGGATTTGGCCATGTATAAACAACTGGCGGAGGCGTTAGGATTAAAACGGATTTCGTTCGAAGGCTTCCGAAATCCGCAGCCCTATTACAAGCAGGCCGCCATTTTCATGATGACCTCTGCCTTCGAAGGGTTTCCCATGACATTGGTCGAAGCACAACAATGCGGTGTCGTTCCGGTTGTAATGGATTCCTACCTGTCGCTGCACGACATCGTCGAAACCGGATACAACGGCATCATCGTTTCCAATGAAGACCTTACGGGCTATGTAAACAAAATGAAAGAGCTGATGACAGACACCTCCCTTCGGGAAAAACTGGCAATGAAGGGCCTGCACTCCTGCCGCAGGTTCTGCGTAGAAGAGATTGTCAACAATTGGGAAGAACTGTTCAACGACCTAAGTGCAAACCGCCGATGATTTCGAATGTCAACAAACTCATAATCTGGATATTGCTTTTTTCATGTTGCTGGGGATTACTCACTCCTCAGTTTGTTTTGCTTCCGGTGATTCTCGCGTTGTTCTACATGATAAAAGCCATTCTGGAAAGGCAATCCGGAATGTTTAAGAAACACCTGATCATATATTTCATCTTTTTCATAATCAGCGGATTTTCAAGCTCATATTACGAACAGCAAAGCCTACTCAAAACATTCAGCTCAATTGCCTGCCTGCAATTTTTCACAATTCTGTCTTATTTTGTTTTCTTATCCGGCAAATATTCTATAAAAGAGATAGAAAAGGCATTAGCAATCGCCTACGTTATTTTTCTATGCTGCTTCACAATCCAACTGATATATCCCGACAAAATATTCAATTTGGCAACGGACTATATGGACATCGGACGATTTACCATGTACGGACAACTGATCGCCTATATCTGTCTATTCTATTTTTACGGGAAATATTTATTTTCAGGCAAGACCAAATACCTGTTATACATACTGCCCGCGTTCTTCGTCCTTTTTATAGCAGGATTCAGAACCCAGATGGCTGCCATATTATTGGCATTGGGCCTATTTACCTACTCGGTAAAGAAAATCGCCAGTGTAAAATATATGTTTCTCTTCCTTATTGTCATAGGTGTTCTCTCCCAAACTTCGGTCGTTCAGAACTCCATAAACAACATGATGAAGCGGCAGGAAGCGGGCGCCACATTCGCCAATGAGGATTACATACGAGTCATCCAGTTCAACTATTTTACAAAAGAGCATTTCAAATCCCCCGTCGAATATGTATTCGGAAGCGGAATCCCCAACCCCAGAACAAAATACGGTCAGCCGTTCTATACTGTCGATCCTGCATTAGGTCCATATAACGGATGGCATGACTGGGGGATCGTCGGACTGAGCTGGATGATCGGAATTCCGACCGTATTGGCCCTTCTCTTCCCCGTCTTTCGGATCATCAGAAGAAAATGCGACGACAACATTCTCTTTTTGAAATTTTTCTATATTTTTCTGCTGCTGTCAAGTTTCACTACCGTAGAATTCTATCGAGTAGGTTCCTTCTTCTTCCATGGGTTACTTTTTTATCTTTATGAATTGTATTACAGGCAGTCCGCCAACGCTCAGAAATATCGAAAAATCAGTCCAGAATATCACGGCTGTAAATTACCATACACAGTTAGATGAAGCGAATTTTATTAATAGCGACCGAATTTGCTCCGGGAATGATCCCATACGCGTCTTCAATAATTAACACATTGTCCAACAGTGAAAAATTCGAAGTGTTTGCTATTGTTGTAAATTCGCCAAACAGGTCATTCAGCAAGAGTGTCATAGTAAACCGAAAAATAAGACACATCGAATACCCGAAGACAAAAATTCTCAAATTAATATACAAATTCTATCCGATAAGAATTATTCGAGAAATAAAAAGAATCACTAAATCTCAGAAAATAGATGCTGTACACCTATTAACAGGAGACTTCAGTCTGTTCACATATTTATTATTCAATCCACAAAAAGAAAAATTTTATTACACAATTCACGATTTATATCCCCATGAATCTAAAGACAAGGGATTTTGCAGTTATATATTTCATAAATACCTATATTGGTGTACAAAAAATATCCGGGAAATAATACCTCATTTAACAACTTCATCAAAAAGTCAGTATGCAGTATTATGCGAGAAATATCCGAATAAACAGATTTTTTTCACCCACTTCCCCACATTGGTTACAGAAGAAATAAAAAAAGGAACGATGGCTGTTGCTGAATTAAAAAATACATCCGACTATATTTTATTTTTCGGAGCTGTCGATCATTACAAAGGAGTAGACATATTGATCAGTGCCTACAATCGACACCCCGAATCCGACAAACATAAATTAGTCATTGCCGGTTTGGGTAATTTAGACAAAATAACCGAGCCAAACATCATAAGACTGAACCGGTTCATCGAGGATGCCGAAGTCCGAGATCTATTCACCAAAGCCGCAATCGTAGTTTATCCGTATCGTTCGGCCACCATGTCGGGCGTGCTTTCCCTTGCGTTCTATTTCAGGAAGAAAGTCGTGATGTCAGACGTGCCTTTTTTCAAAGAATACGCCAACCGGGACTCGCTGTTCTTCAAAGCCGGAAATGTCGAAGATCTGGCCGACAAGCTGCAGCAGGCATTGGATTCCGGCAGCGCCAGCACAAATGCGAATCTGTATCCAGAATTCTATTCAGAGAATATATTGGAACAAGACTATATAAATCTGTACTCATCCCCTGCGAACAAACAGATGTGATGCCATGAAGGTATTGATATTGAATCCGATCCTTTTTACGGCGGACAACAATGTAATTCCGCAAGTCAAATCCATAAAAGACACGATGATTTACAACATGTGTCTAGGATTCAAACGACTGGGACACGATGTAACATTAGCCGCCGCCGAAGAGTATGCTCCTGCGGAAAAAGAAGCGTATGATTTCGAAATTCTTTTTTTTAAATCGGACTTTAAACGAATTTTCCCGCCGGCCATGTTGCCCTTTTCTCCTGAGCTATGGCCATATATCAAAAAAAATGAAAAATCATTCGATTTGCTGATCTCCAGCGAAGTATTTTCGTTCCAGTCTTTATTAGCAGCAAGAATCTGTCCCGAAAAAACTATAATTTGGCAAGAACTGACCGATCATCAAAACAAATTCCATCGACTTCCATCGAAAATATGGCATAATGTCATTGTTCGTTTATTCATGCAAAGGATTGCAGCAGTAGCTCCCCGCTCAGGGCCAGCTTACAAATTTATTAGCAAATATATGCCGCAAACAGTAAAGCAAATCGTTGATCATGGAATTAATGTCGATAAATTCACCTATTCCGAAAAAAAAGAACGCCAAATAATCAGTTCGTCCCAATTGATTCTCAGAAAAAATATCGACGGAATAATTCGGATTTTCCAGCAATTCCATGAAATGGAAGCATATGAAGACATTAAATTGTTGATAGCCGGGCGAGGTGAAGAAGAAGCAAATTTAAAAAAATTAGTGTCGGAATTAAAACTCTCGGAAAGTGTCCGATTTCTTGGATTTTTACCTCAGCAAACACTGAATAAATATATCCGAGAATCTCTTTGCTTTCTTATCAATACGCGAAAAGATCTGAATATGGTTTCCATTCCGGAATCCATCGTTTCAGGGACCCCGATTCTGACAAACACTCAACCGGCTTCAGCCGGCTACATCCAAGCGAATAAGCTGGGAATAGCCAAGAATCAATGGGGAGTAGACGAGCTAAAAGAAATCATCGACAACAATTCCTTTTATGTCAAAAATTGTATCGGCTACCGGGAAAACCTAACGAATATCCATTCCGCCCAATTATTAACGGACATCTATAAAAAATCAATTCAAAAACAGTAAAATACCATTTCCGACATATCAGACGCAACGCCTAACTAGAGAGCCTCAGCATGCTGTTCAATTCATTTGTATTTCTACTTGCATTCCCGACAATCTTCGCCGCATATTATCTCTGTCCGATAAAATGGCGCAGCTGGCTTCTATTGCTGATAAGCTATGCAGTCTATATGAACTGGGTGCCCGTATACGCATTGATCCTCTTGTGGGTAACTCTGACGACCTATACCGGCGCTCATTATATATCCCGCAACAGCCCCAAGAACAAGCTAAAAATGACCGTCGCAGGAATTTTGACCTTGCTGCCGCTGCTTTTCTTCAAATACTACAATTTTATAAATGGCATCGTATACGATATATTGACGACCCTCCACCTGCGCATCGAAATAAATACAATGCATTGGGCCGCTCCCATCGGCATATCCTTCTTTTCATTTCAGGCATACGGATATCTGGCGGACGTATATTACAGACGGACCGACTGCGAACGCAACCTCCGGGACTATGCACTGTTCATTTCATTTTTTCCGCAAATAGCTTCGGGGCCTATCAGCAAGGCGAAGGACCTGCTGCCGCAAATCAAAAGTCTCAAAACTTTCGATGCCGACAAAGCGACACAGGGGTTGAAACTGTTGTTATGGGGCTTGTTCCTAAAAGTCGTGTTAGCAGACCGATTAGGTCTGTACGTAGACAGCATTTATGACAATTACACCTATCAGACGGGGTTCTCCCTGTTCGTCGCCAGTTTGTGTTATTCGCTGCAAATATACGGAGACTTTGCAGGTTATTCGTTAATGGCTATCGGAGTAGCCAAAGTCTTGGGATTCGATCTGATCAATAACTTCAACCGCCCCTATTTCGCAACCAGCATAACCGACTTCTGGCACCGATGGCACATTTCGCTGTCCATCTGGCTCCGTGATTACGTATATATTCCGCTAGGCGGCAGCAGATGCAGCAAATTACGCACCTATTGGAATATTTTCGCGACTTTTCTGGTCTCCGGAATCTGGCACGGCGCGAATTGGACATTCATCATATGGGGAATTATTCACGGAGTCGCGCAAATAGCCGAAAAGGCATTGCGTCTTCAGAAGTATGAAGGGGGGGGGAATCGCCGGCTTCGTATTATCATCACATTCCTTATCGTCAACTTCGCATGGATATTTTTCCGGATGCCCTCGATAACGGACGCATGCAAGGTCATCGGCAAAATATTCACGGATTTCGGGACTACCCTGTTTTTATCAAACAACAGCAATATGATCTACATGCTCGTCGCCGTCTGCATATTGTTTTTTAAAGACATGCGCGACGAATTCTTCCCACGCCGGTTTCTCTTCTTCGAAAACAGAAACATAGCAATCAGGTGGAGTTCCTATCTGTTTCTAATGTTTCTAATCCTTCTGACAGGCGTATTGGATTCCGGACAATTCATTTATGTAAACTTCTAACGCATGCGGAATTTTCTGATCAAATCGGCCATATTTCTTGCGTTATGCGGTCTGCTCGACTTCGGTCTGGGCAAAATCTTCGGTTATCTGACAGTCCATGCAACCGGCGGATATACAAAACGGGATAATTTCATATCCGACGAAGTCGATGCAAACATCCTGATTTTCGGCTCGTCGCGGGCCGCTCATCACTACGTCCCTTCGATATTGTCCGATTCATTGGACATGAGTTGCTATAACTGCGGAATGGACGGCAACGGCATCATATACGGGTATGGAAAGCTAAAAACGATTACGGCCCGGTACTATCCCAAAATCGTCATACTGGACATCCAGCCTACATTCGATCTGTTTAGAAACGACAATTGCAAATACTTGGCTCCCTTGCGGCCGTATTATCAATATCCGGGAGTCGATTCATTATTCTGGGACATAAATCCGTCCGAACGTTGGAAAATGATGTCGAATTCCTACCGGTTCAATTCGAAATTCCTGAGCATTCTAATGGATAATCTATCGGATCGAGCCGTATCTTCCGATAACGGCTACATGCCTTTATACGATACGATGACTTACGAGCCGTCAAAATCCACCGCAAAGAAAAACGAAACAGATCCTGTCAAAATCCGTTATTTTGAGCAATTCATTTGCGAAGTAAAAAGACATTCCGCCCTGTTCGTATTCATATCGCCCGAATACGGGAGCAATGCCGACTGGCCAGACATCGTGGAAGGCATATGTGCAAAGTACAGCATTCCCTACTATAATTATCTAAGCGACAAACGCTTCGCAAACAACAAAACATATTTTGCCGATTCATCGCATTTGAACGACAACGGTGCAAGAGCCTATACGGAAATAGTTGCGGCCGATATAAAATGCAAATTGAAAACTCTCCGTCTTACCTCCGATCGTTTTTTATGAAAGTTCTGCTCGCCAATAAATTCTACTACCGCCGCGGCGGAGACTGCGTATGCACGCTGAATCTGGAACAGTTGCTTAAAGACCACAATCACGATACTGCGGTATTCGCCATGCAACATCCGGAAAATTTCCCGACTCCGTGGAGCAAATATTTTCCGAGCGAAATACGCTTCTCGCCGGGTCCCAACATACTTGAAACCTTTAGACGGCCATTCGGTTCGAAAGAGGTAAAACGGAAATTCAACGCATTGCTGGATGATTTCCAGCCGGATGTCGTTCACCTGAACAATATCCACACGCAATTATCCCCTCTGATCGCCGAACTCGCCCATCGGAGAGGTATCAAAGTCGTATGGACGCTGCACGACCTGAAACTGCTATGTCCCCGGTACGATTGCCTGCGCAACGGGGAAACGATCTGCGAAGCATGTTTCACGGACAAACACAAGGTATTGGAGAACAAATGCATGAAAAACTCGTGGCTGGTGAGTATATTGGCGTATAAAGAAGCCCGGAAATGGAACAGGGAAAGGCTTGAGGCCTGCACCGATTCATTTATCTGCCCCAGTCAGTTCCTAGCCGACAAAATGATACAAGGCGGTTTCGATAGAGGCAAACTGCATACATTATGCAATTTTATCGACGTTGAAAAATGTGCAGACGCAGCCTATCTGAAAAAAGATTACTACTGCTACATCGGGCGCATATCGCATGAAAAGGGAATAAAGACTCTGATCGACGCCGCGAACCGACTGCCTTACAAATTGGTAATCATCGGCAAGGGTCCGCTGGATGCCGAAATGAAGAAACTCGCGGGGCCAAATGTCGAATTCGCCGGATTCAAGCAGTGGAATGAAATAAAACGAATTGTCAGTCAGGCCCGCTTTTGCGTCATTCCGTCCGAATCATATGAGAACAATCCGCTTTCCGTCATCGAATCCCAATGCTTGGGCACGCCGGTACTGGGCGCTCAAATCGGCGGTATTCCCGAATTGATTCAGGAGGACTTCAACGGTTTGTATTTCAGAAGCAGGGATACGGACGATCTGACCGCCAAAATTCAGGCCATGTATGACGCACCGTTCGACCATGCCGCCATCGCCCTCGAAGCGAAAAAGCGCTATAATTCGGAAACATACTATAAACAGCTCATACAGCTGTACAATCTATAATTCAAACCTTGGATTCATACAAATCTGTCAAAATCATGTCTGCTGAAAATATCCCGCACCCCACCGACGCCAGCATCATCCTGACCTATCGCTGTCCGATGAAATGCAAGATGTGCAACATCTGGTTCAACCCCACGAAAAAAGACGACGAAATCAAAGCTGCGGACCTTCGTACGCTGCCGCGCCTGAAATTCATCAACCTGACCGGCGGAGAACCCTTCGTCCGCGAAGATCTGGCGGAGATCGTGGAGGAGTGCTACAAACATACGGACCGCATCGTCATCTCCACGTCCGGATGGTTCGAAGACAAAGTCGTGGCCTTGGCCAAACAATTCCCGAACATCGGCATCCGCATCTCGATCGAAGGCCTGAGCTGCAAGAACGACGAGCTGCGCGGACATGCCGGCGGCTTCGACAAAGGGCTGAGAACACTGCTCACGCTGAAGCAAATGGGGCTGAAAGACATCGGATTCGGCTGCACCGTATCGAACAACAATTCCAAGGATATGCTCTCGCTCTATCAGCTGTCGCTGTCCTTGGGCATGGAGTTCGCTACGGCGGCTTTCCACAACTCCTATTATTTCCACAAGGACGACAACGTAATCACCAACAAGGACGAGGTGTGCAAAAACTTCGAACAGCTGATCGAATGGCAGTTGCAGGAGAACCATCCGAAAAGCTGGTTCCGCGCATGGTTCAATATGGGGCTGATCAACTACATCGAAGGCGGCCGCCGCATGCTGCCGTGCGAAGCGGGTTCGGCGAACTTCTTCATCGATCCTTTCGGCGAGGTGTATCCGTGCAACGGTCTCGAAGAGAAATACTGGCAGAAATCTATGGGCAATATCCACGAAACGCCCGACTTCATGAATATCTGGGAGAGCGACCGGGCGCAGGAAGTCCGCGCCATGGTCCGGAAATGCCCGAAAAACTGCTGGATGGTCGGTACGGCCAGTCCTGTAATGCACAAATACATGAAATACCCGCTGAGGTGGGCGCTCAGAAACAAGCTCCGCAGCCTGCGGGGAAAACCGGCCAGTCTGGACAAGAAGTGGTGCGATGTCGGCCAAGACCCGATGCAGGGCGATTTGCGGGAAAAATTCTAACCAAGTCGTGAATGCCAAAAAGAATGACCGTTTTCCGGCTATGAAAATAGTCGTCACCGGCACCCGTGGGATTCCCGGCATCATGGGCGGCGTGGAAACGCACTGCGAAGAGCTGTTTCCGCGTATCGCCCGGAAGGGATTCGACGTAACCGTAATACGGCGGAAAAGCTACGTGCACGACACGCTGCGGCAATACGAGGGAATCACGCTCGTCGATCTCGCAACCCCGAAAAAGAAGTCGTTCGAAGCGATCGTCCATACGTTCCGGGCCGTCCTCGAAGCCAAAAAGCTGAAAGCCGAGATCATCCACATCCACGCCGTCGGCCCGGCGCTGCTGACGCCGGTCGCACGCCTGCTGGGACTGAAGGTGGTATTTACCCACCACGGACCGGATTACGACCGGGACAAATGGGGTGCGGCGGCCAAAACGGTACTCAGACTGGGTGAAATGATGGGCGCACGCTTCGCCAATGAAATCATCGTGATTTCGAACGTCATAAACGACATGCTGATCCGCAAATACCACCGCAAAGAGTGTCACCTGATTTACAACGGGGTTCCGGCTCCCCAGATCGTCGATTTTCCGGAATATCTCGAAGAAACGGGCGTCGAAAAGGGGAAATACATCTTCAGCATGTGCCGCTTCGTCCCGGAAAAGAACCTGCACCACCTGATCGAAGCCTTCTCGAAGACCGACAACAAGGGGTGCAGACTGGTGCTGGCCGGAGATACGGATTTCGAAGACGAGTACTCCGCAGGACTCAAAAAATACGCACGGGAACAGGGCGTCGTCCTGACCGGCTTCATCAAGGGGAAAAAGCTGCACGCCCTTCTCACCCACGCCCGCTGCTTCGTGCTGCCCTCTTCGCACGAAGGGCTTCCGATCGCATTGCTGGAAGCGATGAGTTACAGACTGCCCGTCATCGTAAGCGACATTCCGGCCAATCTGGAGGTCGGTCTTGAAAAAGAGGCTTATTTCCCCGTCGGCGACATAGCCGCGCTGGCGCAGAAGCTCCAGCAGAACATCGACGCACCCTATCGGCAAAAGGAATATCCGATGGAAAAATACGACTGGGACGCTATCGCCGAACAAACGGCCGCAGTATATGAAAAATGCGCAAAGCCCCGGCCGGAACGGTAAACTCAGACACTACCCTTCCCGGCTGATCTCAGCCACGGTCGCCCCGACGAATGCTATCAGCTCTGCCGGGGCGATTTTCAGTTGCAGGCCCCGGACGCCGGCGCTGATATAGATGAACGGATGCTCCCCGGCCGAAGAGTGGATATAAGTCGGGAAGCGCTTTTTCATGCCGACCGGCGAACAGCCGCCGCGTATATAACCCGTCACGGGCAGCAGTTCCTTCATCGGAATCAGATCGGCCTTCTTGTTGCCCGACACGCGGGCCGCGGCCTTGAGATCGACCTCGTGATTCCCCGGCACCACGCAGACGAAGTATCCCGTCCGGTCGCCTTTCAGCACGAGGGTCTTGAAAACCGTGGCGATCTCCTCGCCCAGCTGTTCAGCGACGTGCGTCGCCGCCAGATGCTCTTCGTCCACCTCGTAGGGAACGAGCTCGTAATTTATCTTCGCACGGTCGAGCAGCCGCGCCGCATTCGTCTTTTCGACTTTTCCGTGTGCCATCTCAGCTCTTGATGTTCAATTTTTCGGCTTAAGTTGCGCAAAGGTAGTTTATTTTACCCGGATTGTCGCATTTTAGCTACATTTGTCAGATGCTTCGCCGAAAAATCACATACAAACCGCTCGCCTTTCTCATCGCGGTTCTGTTCCTCCCCACCGTCCTGCCGGCGCAGAGCACCCGTGTCCGCGGGCGCGTCACCGACGCCGCCGACGGCACGCCGATGCAGTTCGTGAGCGTCGTCTTTCCCGGCACCACGACGGGCATCACCACCGACGAGGCGGGCATCTACACACTCGAAACCCGCGACACGGTGAGCCGCGTGCAGGCCTCGATGGTCGGCTACGCCTCGCAGACCAAGCCGCTCGTGCAGGGAGGCTTCAACCAGATCGACTTCGCCCTCGAAGCCGTGGAGTTCGGCATCGGCAGCGTCGTCATCACCCCCGGCGACAACCCGGCGCATCCGATTCTGCGGGGCGTCATCCGCCGCAAGCCCCAGAACGATCCCGACCTGTACGACAGCTACACCTGCGCCACCTATACCAAGATGCAGCTCGACCTGACGAACATCAAGCCCCGGTTCCGCAGCAAGCGGCTGCAACGCAATTTCGGGTTCGTCTTCGACTACATCGACACCTCGGCGCTCACCGGACAGGCCTACCTGCCGGCCATGATCTCCGAAGCCACGGCCGACTATTACCACAGCAGGCGCACCCCCGCCGTTTCGCGCGAAATCATCCGCGCCAGCCGCGTGTCGGGCGTCGAGGACAGCTTCGCCATCGCCCAGTTCACGGGCCGGATGCACGGCAACGTCAATTTCTACGCCAATTACATCGACATCTTCAACGTCCGCTTCGCCAGTCCGCTCTCCGATTCGGGTCTGGCCTTCTACGACTATTTTCTGGTGGACAGCATGCAGGTGGAGGGGCGCAAAACCTACAAAATCCGCTTCCATCCCAAGCGGCTCGCCACGCCCGTACTCGACGGCGAAGTCAATATCGACTCGGCGTCGTACGCCCTGCAGTCGGCCTCGGCGCGCATGCCTAAGGGCGTCAATGTAAACTGGATCAAGCACCTGCGGCTCGAAAACGACAACCGCATCGTCGCCGACAGCACGTGGTTCCGCCACCGCGACCGGGTGTCGGCCGAATTTTCGATCGCCACGGGCGACTCGTCGAAGCTGACCTCGTTCATCGGCACGCGCGAAGTGGTCTACTCCGACGTGCGCGTCGGGGTTCCCATTCCCGACGAAGTCGCGCGCATGGACAACAACGTCGTCATCGGCGACGAAGAGGGAGTCAGCCGCACGGACGAAGCCTTCTGGGAACAAGTGCGCCCCTACCGGTTGAGCGACAAGGAGAAGGGCATCTACTCGATGGTCGATTCGGTGCAGAACGTGCCGCTCTACCGCAACATCTACACGCTCATCAACACCGTGATCGTCGGTTACTGGAACACCAAATACATCGGTATCGGCCCCTATTACAAACTGGCCAGCTTCAACAAACTCGAAGGGTTCCGCATGCAGCCGGGATTCCGCACGACCACGGCCGTCAGCAAACGCATACGTCTCTCAGGATATGCGGCCTACGGCACGCGCGACGGCATGTTCAAGGGCGGCGGCAGCATCGAACTGGCCTTCAACCGCCGCCTGACGCGCAAGCTCACCGTTTCGGGCCGGCACGACGTGATGCAGCTGGGCGCGGGACAGAACGCGCTCACGGAGAGCAACATCCTCAGCTCGCTGCTCTCGCGCGGCGACTCCCGGCTTTCGATGGTCAACCGCGGCGAGATCGGCTACGAACACGAATGGAGCCACGGCACCAGCAATTTCCTCGGCGCCCGCATCCAGAAGATCTTCGGCAACCGCTACGTGCCGCTGGTGCGTCCCGACGGCCGGATCGTAAACTCCGTATCGGACGCCGCGCTGCACGTCGGGATGCGTATTTCGAAGAACGAGAGCATCTACCGCCTGCCCTTCGACAAGCAGTACATGGGCACGGTCTACCCCGTCCTGACGCTCGGATTCACGGCCGGCGTTCCCGCCATGCTGAACGACAGCTACGAATACTACCGGCTCGAAGGGGGCATCCACTACAAACCCGAACTGCCGCCGCTGGGCTATTCCAACATCACGCTGCAGGGCGGCAAAATCTTCGGCAAGGTCCCCTATCCGCTGCTCAAGCTCCACGAAGGCAACGGCACCTACTTCTACGATCCCAATGCCTTCTCGTGCATGAATTTCTACGAATTCGCATCGGACGCATGGGTGGCGCTCTTCTTCGAACACCACTTCAACGGCATCCTGCTGGGCCGCATTCCGCTCGTCAAGAAACTCAAGTGGCGCGAAGTGCTGGTCTGCAAGGGCGTGTGGGGCACGCTCTCGAAGGAGAACGACGGCAGTCTGCCCGACACGCAGGCCCCACTGCTCTTCCCCCGCGGCATGACGTCGGTTTCGGACCCTTACGTCGAAATGGGCTTCGGCGTCGAAAATATCTTCCGCCTGCTGCGCGTGGACTGCATCTGGCGTCTCACCCACCGCGATCCCAAGCCGGGACAGGACGTGCAGAACTTCGCCGTAAACCTGAGCATGCACCTCAAATTCTGACATAGGGTTCCTTGTGTCGAAGATTTTGACTACCTTTGGGGCTTAAAATACGGAATCATATGATAAAAGGCGCCATATTCGACATGGACGGTACGCTCGTGGCCAATTCGCCGGTCCACATCCGGGCGTTCGAAATCTTCTGCGACCGCTACGGCGTGCGCGGCTGGAAGGAGAAACTGGGAGGAGCTTTCGGCAGGGGCAACGACGACATCATGCGGCTCATCATGCCCGAAGAGGTGATCCGCGAGAAGGGAACTGCGGCGCTTGGCGACGAGAAGGAGGCCATCTACCGCGAAATCTACGCTCCCGAAATCGAACCCATGCCGGGACTGGTCGCCCTGCTGGGCAAGCTCCGCGATGCGGGCATACGCTGCGCCGTAGGTTCGTCGGGGTGCAGGGCCAATGTCGATTTCGTGCTTGAGAAGTGCGACATCGAATCCTTTTTCGACGCCAAAATCAACGGCGACATGGTGACGCGCTGCAAACCCGATCCGGAAATCTACCTGACGGCGGCGGCCGCACTCGGACTCGCACCGGCCGAATGCGTCGTCTTCGAAGACGCCAAGGCGGGCATCGAGTCGGCACGGCGGGCCGGCGCGGGCCGCATCGTCGCGCTGGCGTCCACGCACTCCCGCCAAATGCTGGCCGCCGAAACCGACGCCGACGTCATCATCGGCGACTTCCGCGACATCACCAACCTCGAAACATTGCTGAAATAAGCGCACGGCCCCGCAAAAGGCCGCCGCAATTCCCGACCTCAATAGGGTCGGGATTTTTGTCCGGCGCCCCTTCGGCGGATCATGCGGATCGGCTGCCCCCTCTCAGAAGCCCGACCCAAGAAAACGCCCCGCCTCCTGCCCCTCGCGCCCCCTTTGCAACCTCCTCAGCATTACCTTCCCTCTGCTCCTCCCGGATTCGGGATTCGGCCGGCCGACGCAAATATTTCCCCGAAGCGGATATCGTACGGAAATTTTTGATACATTTGCGGGATTTTTAACCCGGACGCATATATGTTCAAAGGAATCTCCACCGTCGTTCTGCTCGTCATATCGAACGCCTTCATGACGCTCGCATGGTACGGGCATATCGCATTCAAATCGAAACTCGAACGCTTCGGCATGCTGGCGATCGTCCTGCTGAGCTGGGGCATCGCCCTGTTCGAATACTGCTTTCAGGTCCCCGCCAACCGCATCGGCTCCGCGCAGTTCGGCGGCCCGTTCTCCATCTGGGAACTTAAAGTGATACAGGAGGTCGTATCGCTTTCCGTATTCACGCTCTTTGCATTGGTCTTCATGAAATCCGACACCCTGCGCTGGAACCACCTCGCCGGATTCCTCTGCCTGATTCTGGCCGTCTATTTCATCTTCCGGAAATAACCCTCGTCCGGTAACAGCCTCGCATACACACAAGACAGCCGCGACCCGAAATCGCGGCTGTCCTATTTTTCGTGACGATTGCAGGCGGAAGAAAAGCCCGACGCCGAAGGCGCTCAATCCGACTTCCGCTGATCGTGGCGATAAATCTGATAGGAATTGACGAAGTTCTGCCACACGATATAAGCCGTCGGGGCGATCGAGGAGATGGGGTCGAGGAACGACTGCGCCATCCATACGGCCAGCACCGTGTTCTTCTGGCCGAGCGACTGCCCGCCCGCCGGCGCGTCCCCGTAACGGCGGCCGAGCATGCGGCCCACCTTGAACTGCACCAGACAGATCGCCAGTGCGGCGAACGCCAGCCACAGCTCGACCGAGAGCGACGCATCGTGCAGGTCGATGATGAATGCCGTCGTGCGTCCGATAATCACGACCAGCGACGCCAGCCACATATAGAATGAAATCTGGCTGTGGTCGCCGATCCATTTCGCGGTCTTCGGCAGCAGAAAACGGCAGAACTGCGCCGCTGCGAAAGGCATGATCAGCAGCGGCGCGATGCGGGCCAGTATCTGCGTGAAAGAGCAGGCCCCGGTTCCGGCCAGCGAAAGCACGACGGGCGCGATCAACGCGATCGCCATATTGCACAGCAGGCTGTAGGTCGCCATCGTCGGAACGTTGGCCCCCAGCATGCCCGCAATCACCACCGCGGCCATCGCCACGGGTGCCAGCACGCAGATCATCGCACCCTGCGCCACGATCGCATCGAGCGGCAGCAACGTGAAATAAAGCGCCGCGCTCACCACGACCTGAAACAGCAACAGCCACACGTGCAGCATCGACGGCTTCATCTGGCGGGGTTTCACCCGGCAAAAGGTGACGAAGAGCATCAGAAAGATCAGCGAGGGCGTAATCATCTGGTGCGTCCACGCTTCGAGCGCCGTCACCGGACGGCACAGCAAGGCGCCCGCCACCATGGCCGAGGGCATGGCGACCGTCTTGACATTGCGGTGCAGATATTCCAATACGTGCATTTATTTCATCCTTTTTACCGGAACCGTCACACGGGTACCGTCCTTGCGTTCGACCGTCATCTGGGGTTTGTCGCCGCGGATTTCACCCCGGATTACGGCGCAGGGATCGACCCGCGACACATCCACCGTTCCGAGAAATACGATCCGGTCGCCCGGAGCCACCCTATCCGCAAGCGTCTCGTCCCAGACCTGCCCCACGACCAGCCGTCCTCCGTCCAGCGCGACGGTGACGCCGCTTACCGACACATCGGGCGGTCCGGGCGGTTCGGCATGCGGCAGCAGCCAGAAACGGCGGCCGGGATAGTCGATCACGACCGTTCCCCAGCGGAAAACTCCGCATCCGAGCTTGCTGTGTCCGCCGTGGGTCACTTCGAGGGGCATCCCGGCAAGCGTATTTCCGGCCAGTCCGAATTCGGGAATCACACCCCGCACGGCTTCACCGACGACCGACCGGTTGGTCCACCCCAGATTGCCGGAGTGTCCCTCCGTGCGGCGCACCTCCCGCAAAATCCCCTTTTCGATCATCGCCCGGCACTCGTCGTAACGGCAGTCGAACAAGGCCCCGGAGCCGGTATCGAATTTCATGTAGGTTTTCATCCGGGACTTGCCGCAGCCCACACGGGCGGCGATTACAGGAGCGTTTCCCGCAAAGTGAATCCGCGCACCGCCCCGGCAGCGGAACCCGCCGAGCTGGCGCAGGTCGCCCGCCAGCGTGATCGTCGAGTCGGCATTGGGCATCCGCACGACGAAGCCGCGCAGCAGATCGCTGCCCGCAATGCCGTCGAAGCCCAGACAGCGGAAGATATAGGAGCTGTCGGGCAGCACGATCACCTGCCGGTCGGAGTAGGTTGCCTCGCCCATCCGGAGATACGGCACCCGGACATAGGTGATCGCATGACGATGACCTTCGAAATCGCCCGACGTCCCACGGCCAGACGCCGCGAGTCCCAGTTCGCGGCTGAGCCGTTCGCTGATGCAGGTCTTCGAAGCCCCCGTGTCGAAGGCAAAGCGGCGCGGTCCCGCAGCGGTCTCGACCGTCACGACATACTTGCCCCGTTCGAGCGTGTAAGGCAGGTCGAAGCGCACGGCGGGTTTGCGGGCGCAGACCGTCTGCGCCGCGGCAAGCCAGCAAACAACCAGCAGCAACCGTCTCATCCGCCGCCCTACGCCAACAACTCCTTGACCTTGGCCGAAATATCCTTGCCGTCGGCACGGCCTGCGAGCCTCTTCGAAGCGACGCCCATCACCTTGCCCATCTCCTTCATCGACGTCGCGCCGACCTCGGCGATCACGGCCTTGACCTCGGCGGCAAGCTCCTCGGCAGTGAGCTGCTTGGGCAGGAATTCCTGAAATACGGCCACCTGCGCCAGCTCTTCGGCGGCCAAGTCCGGGCGGTTCTGCTCGGTGAAGATCGCCGCGGAGTCGGTCCCCTGCTTGGCCAGCTTGGAGATGATCTTCAGCACGTCGGCGTCGGGCAGTTCGGTGATTTCCGGTCCCGCCGTCTTGGCTTCGATGATGTATTTCTTGGCATTGCGCAGTGCGCCCAGACGCACGGTATCCTTGGCCTTCATGGCCTCCATGATCCCTTTCGAAATCTGTTGTTCGAGTGACATAAAATTACTATTTTTAAATAAATACACAAATCATCTATCCTTTTGCTTCAGCAGGAAGTCCAGCACGTCGCGCATCAGCCGGTCGCGCTGCACGTCGCTCTCGATGGACTCGAACGGAAATCCCATGACGAACGTTCCGCCCGCTTCGCTGGCCACGCCCGCCGTGCGGCCGTTTTCGACGTAACGCATCACCGAGAAGGCCCCCGCCCCGGCGGGCCGCAGGGCGTCGGGCGACTCGACCCGGTAGCGGTCCGGACGGTATTCATTGACATAACGGTACTCGTCGCGCGAAAATCCGGGATGCGAAGTCACAACCCGCACCCGTCCGCGCTGCGCCGCCCGGCCGCCGTCGTAGGTGTAGTGCAGCACCTCCTCGGCGAACCTGCGGTCGTCGTCCGAGGCCTCGCCGCCCGTCCAGAGGTCGGTCGCCACATAGCTTCCCGACACGAAGAGCGCACCGCCGCCGGCCATATACCGGCGCAGAACGGCCTGCAACTCCGGGGAGAAGGTTTTGAAGGCATAGCCCGTCACCCCGCGTCCGATGGTCGTCGAACGCTGTTCGCCCAGAATGAGATCGACGGCGGAATAACCGTCGGGCGACACCTCGCCGCGCTCGACGGCGCGCACCGACGCCGAGCAGAACGAATATCCGGCCCCTGCGACCGAACGTCCGTGCAGGGCGGGATAGTCGAACGTGTTGCCGCCGATCACCTCCGTTTCGTAATCGCAGGCGCAGGCACCCAAAGCGATGCTGTCTACCTCGCATTTGGCCATCTGCATGTCGAATACGTGCTGCGCGCCGATGAAAGAAATATCCTGCCGGTCGGGCACGCCGCCGTCGATGTCGGTATAGAACCCCGCCAGCGAATCGGCGCGCACGCTCAGCGGCGCGCTGACGCGGTCGAAGCCGTTGACGATCAGCACCGTCCCCTTCTCGTCGGGCATGCGGCATGCGGCGACGGTCTCGCACGGAAAACTCTCGCCGCCCTCATTCACGGCCGTCACCTTGTAGCTGTAGATGCGCCCCGGCTCCTGCGCGGTCAGCAGGCAGGGTTTATCGACGTAACGGCCGTTGTCGAAGCCGCCGTCGTCGATGCGCGTATAGACCACATACCCCGTCGGAGCCGCGGTCGTTTCGAGCGAATCCATCACGGGCGACCAAGTGACCGCCGCCTTGCCACCTTCGGCGAACTGCACGGCGAGCGACTCCACGGGCAGCGGCTGCACTACGTAAGGTAATCCGTATTGCGAGCTGATATAGCGCAGGATACCCTTATAGACGGCACGGCTCACGAGGAACTTGAAACGCGGATCGCTGCCGTAGCGCATGTCGGCGAAATTCTGGTGTGACAGCAGTTCGAGCAGCATGGTCGGCACCCCCGGCACGCGCGCTTCGTAATAGGCGCGGTTCCAAAGCCCGCGGCGGCTCCATGCCGGTTCGTACGTGCTGCGGATATCTTCGACGATCTGGGTCATGACGATATCCGTGAGGTCGCGCGAACGGTAGCGGTCGGCGCCCCCTTCGAACTTGCCCTTGTTCTCGCGCGTATAGAAGATGCCCAGCGTGCCGATGATGTCGTCATTGAGCCGCACGCCCACATCGGAGTGGAACGCCAGCGCCATATCGACCGGAATGCGCAGCCCGGCGCTGTCGGGCATCCGCTCCGAACCGCCCGTCAGGGCATTGACCCAATGGGCGCGCGACATGTAGTCGTCCTTGTAATCGTCCCGGTTCTCCTTCGGGGAGTAGACCTTTTCGTCGAATCCGGCCCACTGGAGCCAGTAGCGGGCGCCCTCGCAGAAACGGGGATAACCGCTCGTCTCCAAATGGCACACCATGCCGGGCCGGCGCAGCGAATCGCACACCGTGCGGGCTATGTTGCCGTAACCGCCGCCGATCTTCACGGCGTCGGCCGAGACGATGCGGCCCGCCTGACGCGAGCGGTTGGTAAGCGTCACGACCTCCTGCGAACCGGCGTCGAGCAGAAAGCGGCCGAGGTAGATCCACGTTCCGCCGCCCATGGTCTGATTTACGGCGAAGCTGCTGTCCCCTCCGAGGTGATGCACCGTATACTGCGCGTCGTCAGCGTTTTGCGGAGTCGAATCGTAGCTCACGTAAACGGCGTATTCGCCCCGTTCGGGAATGTCGGCCGTCCACACGGCGCGGCTCTCCGCCCCGCCGGTCACCGATCTCACGCGGCGCGTCGTGCCGTCCCGGAAGGGATTCTGTCCCGTCGTGTAGACCTGCTGCACATGCGCGAAGCCCATGCCGCCCGGCTGCCATTTCTCAGGCCCCTCCTCCTCGCGGTACTGCCCGGCGGCATCGTTGTCCGCCAGTATCTCGTACTTCTGCACGTCGCGTTCGCGGGGCAGCATCACGCAGGCCCCGGCATTTTCGAGCATCGGAACCAGATACGGCAGCACGTAGCTCTGGGTATAGAGGTCCTCGCAGGTCTGCCACAACTGCGAACGCTGCCATTTCCAGCGGTTCTGGGGCTGGTCGAAATAGCGGCCGTGACTCTGCCACAAGGCGATATGCCGCCCGGCGAGTCCCTGCGACGGCACCACGGGCGCCGAAGAACGGGTCACCAGCGGCCGCTCGGAGCGGTTGGTAAAGGGCACGATCTTCTTCTTGCGCAAAAGTTTCCGGTATTCCGCCCCGGTTCGGCAGGCCATCGGAATCAGCTCGCCGACCTCCCGCTTGTCGGAATAAAGTTCGATGTCCGCCTTGCGGAACTCCGGCGGCATGAGCAGACGCACCGAGTCGCGCATGGCGCGCAGGTTCTCTTCGCGGAACGGATAGTACGAAAGGCCGACCGAGGTGTAGATTCGCACCCGCTTGCGCGAGGCGTCCACCCCCTCGATGCGGACATAGCCGCCCGACACTTCGCGGGCGACGATGCGCGTCAGCGTGCGTCCGATTTCGCGGCGCGCAGGGCCGTCGATTCCGGCGGCCGAGACCTCCTGCCCGCACAGACCGAGCAGCAGGAGAATATACAACAGTCTATTTTTCATGTCGTTTGACCAGTAAAAGCATGCCGGCCATCGTAAATGCGGCATTGTAAATCAACAGTTCGAAACCGATCCGGTAACCCCACGCCTCATACGCCCAGTATTGCAGCAGGGCGCTCAGCAGCGGAGCGGCGAGCGCCACGAGGGGCATCCAGCCGTCGCGCACCCTGAGACGCGTGAAGATACCGAAAGCGAACATACCCAAAATCGGGCCGTAGGTGTAGCTGGCGACCTTGTAGACCAGATTGATGACGCTGTCGTCGGCAAGGTATTCGAAGGCGAGGATCACCAGCGCCATGCCGAGGGCCATCGCCACATGGACGATGCGGCGCAGGCGGGTCAGACGTCGTTCGCCGTAACGTTTCGTGCCGTCAAGGATATCGACCGTAAACGAAGTCGTGAGGGCCGTAAGGGCCGATCCTGCGGCTGAATAGGTGCTTGAAATAAGTCCTATAACGAACAGTATGCCAACGAATACCGGCAATCCGCCGTTGACTGCGACCTGCGAAAAGACCTGATCGCCCTTTTCGGGCATCGCCAGCCCGCTGCGGTCCATGTAGATGTAAAGCAGCACGCCCAGCACGAGGAACAGGAAGATCACGAAAATCTGGCTGACGGCCGTGAGGACGATATTTTTCTGCGAGTCGCGCGGCGTGGCGCAGCTCAGGTTGCGCTGCATCATGTCCTGATCGAGTCCCGTCATGGCGATCAGCAGCACGATGCCCGCCGCAAACATCTTCCAGAAATAGCGGTCCGAAGCCGGGTCGTCGAAGAAAAACATCTTCGAATAGGGCGACGCGGCGACCTCGCGGGTCATTTCGGGCAGGGACATGCCCAGCGCCTGCATGATGAAGACGATCGACAGCACGAGACTTCCCACCAGACACACCGTCTTGAGCGTATCGGTCCAGATCAGCGACTTGACGCCGCCCTGCTGGGTGTAGAGCCATACGAAGAGCATCGTGACCGCCGCATTGAGCCAGAACGGAAGTCCGTAATGGCTGAAGACCAGCAACTGCATCACGGCGCAGACCACATAGATGCGAAGGGCCGCCCCCAGCATCTTCGAGACGAAGAAAAACCACGCCCCGGTACGGTGCGACCGCACGCCGAAGCGGTCGTCGAGGTATTCGTAGAGCGACACCACCTTCAGGCGGTAGAACGTGGGAATCAGCACGAAAGCGACGATCAGCTGTCCGACCGTGAAGCCCGCGACCATCTGCATGTAGGAAAAGCCGTCTACGGCGACCGAGCCGGGAACGGAGATGAACGTCACGCCCGACATGGCGGCGCCGATCATGGCGAAGGCGGCCATGTACCACGGCGTGCGGCGGTTGCCGGAGAAAAACCCGGCGTTGTCGGCGCGGCGGCCGGAGACCCATGCTACGGCGAAGAGGACGGCTATGTAGCCCAGAACGGTAGCGATAACGGCGGCGGATGTCATAAGCGTAAGTTCAGATTCGAATTACAAATATACGAAAAGAGTCCCGAAAAAGCGGGCAAAAAAAGCAGAATAATGCGGGGACGGGCGGGATGGAGCATCCGGAACGACGAAGGGTTCGGAGATTTTTTCGAGGGGAGGGCCGATATAGGGAGACAGTCCCGGCGGGAATCACTTTTTCAGGATCCGTTCCAAGGCCGCGGCGTCCAGCAGATTCACCGTTTCGAATCTTCCCTTGTAGAAGACGCCCCAGTTATTGAATACGCAGGGCAGCTCCTTGGCCTTGCGGAGCGTATCCACCTCGATGAAATCCGCCGGGACACCGTGCGCTTCGCAGTGTTGTCTTATCATTTCCAGATTGCCGGGGATAAAGGGGCACTGCATATCGTAATAGACGGTCAGCGCCTGACTTTCGATACGCTGTTTTTTCGCATTGTGCGCGAATTGCGGAGTGGTTCCGTCGAACGAAAGCGCCAGCAGCTCGTAGCCGTTGTCGGTCGTATCGACGACCTCGAAGCCGAACTTCCGGGCAAAAGACTGGTCCGAAAGCCACGCTTTCTGCTTTTCCGCACCGAGCATGCAGACGCCCGATTTTCCATGCGTCCGCGCATCGGCCAGACAATGTTCCATCAACGCCTTTGCATAGCCCTTGCCTTTGTAAGGACCCGCAACCCACAAACAATAGATATAATAATAGTTGTCGCCAATCACGGGCACCCATGCCGTTTCGAGAGGCGCGTATTCGATAAAGACCACGCCCTTCGCATTCAGCTTCCGGAAGACGTGCCCCTCGCGGAGCCGGTCGGAAAGCCACCGCCGCTTCGCCTCTACGCCCGGATGGGCCTTTTTCGTGCGGATAATGCAGCACAAATGCTCGTCGGCAAGGTTTTAGGCCGTCAGATCGACGAATTCAGCATCCATGGGCGGCTTTTCAACGGGATGAGCGGGCGTCACGCCTTACGATAGGACAACGCTCCCGAAGGGCATTTTTCGACCTGCGCGACGATCCGGTCGGTCGTGGCGTTTTCCAGTTTCACCCACGGCCGCTCCTGCGGGTTGTAAACTTCGGGAAGCATGCGGACGCAGACGCCCGAATGGATGCAGAGGTGCGGCTGCCAGACCACGACGATCTCGCCGTTGGTATATTCGATACGTTTCTTTTCGGTTTCCATAACAACAATATTTTACTAAAGACTGCTTAGGCAGACCTCCAAAGATAAGCATAATCCGTATATTGAAACCGGCAACCCCGTCTTTCGCGGCTCGGCGGTGGCCATTCGCGGCCGTCCGACGACAAATCACCGGCCCGCGAACCGAAAAGACGCAGCGAATCTACAAACGACTCAAACAACTGACAATCAAAACAACAAACGACTGAACACCGAAAGCAAAGAGGGTTTTCGGCGGCACCGGCGGAAGATTATCGAAAACTTTTCGGCAGAAATTTTGATTTTTCATCCAAAAATACATACATTTGTCCCAACGACATTGCAAATGACAATATTCAACCATATCCATCATCATCACAACCACTTTCCGAAGGGGTAAGATCGATGTGCATATGTAAATAAGGATTATATATCATAACGAAGCTCATCCCCTGCGGATGGGCTTTTTTCATGTCCGTTCCGCAGGCGGGTGTCTGAAAAACAACAAACAAACATGCTGAGAATAGCAATTCAGGCCAAAGGCCGACTCAACGAGCAGAGCATCGACCTGCTCTCGGAAGCAGGCATCGGCGTCGCCGAAAGCAAGCGCAAACTCATCTCCCGCGCCGACGGATTCCCGATGGAGGTGCTCTACCTGCGCGACGACGACATTCCGCAGGCCGTGGCCATGGGCGTCGCCGATCTGGGGATCGTGGGGCTGAACGAGGTCGCGGAGAAGAACTTCCCGGTCGAACGGACCATGGACCTCGGATTCGGCAGCTGCCGCATCTCGCTGGCCGTGGACCGGACGGCGGATTACAACGGACTGGACTACTTCCGCGGCAAGCGCGTGGCGACCTCCTACCCCAACATCCTCGCGCGGTTCTTCGCCGAGAAGGGCATCGACGCCGAAATACACACCATCGAAGGGTCGGTCGAAATCGCCCCCGCCGTGGGAATGTCCGACGCGATATTCGACATCGTATCGTCGGGCGGCACGCTGATCTCGAACGGATTGGTCGAAGTGGAGAAGGTATTTTATTCCGAAGCGGTGCTGATTGCAAATCCGGAACTCGATGAGGATAAACGCCGTGAAACGGCCCAACTCACGTTCCGCTTCAACTCGATACTCGAAAGCCGCGGCATGAAGTACGTGCTGATGAACCTCCCGCAGGAGAAGCTCGACGAAGCGATCACGATCCTGCCGGGCATGCGCAGTCCTACCGTCCTGCCGCTGGCGCAGGAGGGATGGTGCTCGATACACGCCGTGATCTGCGAATCGCAGTTGTGGGAGCGCATCGAACGGCTCAAGGCCCTCGGCGCGGAAGGAATTCTGGTGCTGACGCTCGAAAACATGATCCGCTGACCCCTAAAAACGACCCGAAAAAATGGAAATGCCGAAAATCTATGTAAATCCCCCGCGCAGCGAATGGCCGGCGCTGACGGCCCGCTGTACGCGGCAGGAGGAGGAGATCGGGGAGCGCGTAGCCGCGATCCTCGCCGAGGTGCGCACGGGCGGCGACGCGGCCCTGCGCCGGATCGTCCGCCGCATCGAAGGATACCTCCCCGAAACGTTCGAAGTGACGCGCGAACGGCGTGCGGAAGCCGCGAAGGCCGTATCGCCGCAGTTAAAAGCCGCGCTGGAGCAGGCGAAGGCCAACATCGAAGCCTTCCACCGGGCGCAGCTCCCGGCGCAGGTCGAGGTCGAAACGATGCCGGGCGTCAGGTGCGTACAGCGCGCCGTGGCGATCGGCCGCGCGGGGCTGTATATCCCCGGCGGCAAAGCCCCGCTCTTCTCGACGGTGCTGATGCTCGCCCTGCCGGCCCGGATCGCCGGATGCCGCGAGGTGATACTCTGCACGCCGTGCGGCCGCGACGGGCGGATCGCACCCGAAATTCTCTATGCGGCCGACCTCTGCGGCGTGGACCGCGTCTTCGCCCTCGGCGGGGCGCAGGCAGTGGCGGCCATGGCTTACGGAACGGAGAGCATTCCGCGCGTCGACAAGATTTTCGGTCCCGGCAACCGCTACGTCACCAAAGCCAAACAGCTGGCCGGCGCAGCCGACGTCGCCGTGGACCTGCCCGCGGGGCCTTCGGAGGTGCTGGTGCTGGCCGACGAAGACGCCCGGCCCGAATTCGCCGCCGCCGACCTGCTGTCGCAGGCCGAACACGGTGATGACAGTCAGGCCGTGCTGGTCTGCCGCAGCGAGGAGTTCGCACAGCGGGCAATAGCGTCCGTCGGGGAGCAGGCCGCGCGGCTCAGCCGCCGCGACGCAATTGGCAATTCGCTGGCCAACAGCCGGATCGTGGTTTTCAGCGACCCGGACGAGCAGATCGCGTTCGCCGACGCCTACGCCCCCGAACACCTGATTGTCGCCATGCGGGACGCATGGGACGCCGCGGCGCGGATCACGGCCGCGGGGAGCGTATTTATCGGCGGCTACTCGCCCGAAAGCGCGGGCGATTACGCTTCGGGAACCAATCACACGCTGCCCACGGGCGGCTGGGCGCGGGCCTACAGCGGCGTGAACACGGAGAGCTTCATGCGCAAGATAACCTATCAGGAACTGACGCGCGGCGGACTCGAAGCCCTCGCGCCGACGATTACGGCCATGGCCGAAGCCGAAGGGCTGGACGCACACGCCAACGCCGTGCGCATCCGGACGGAAGGAGGTGCGCGATGAAACCGCTGGCGCAGCTCGTGCGGCCCAACATTCTGGCGCTGCAACCCTACTCCACGGCCCGCGACGAATATGCGGGCGGCGGGATCGGCGTCTGGCTCGACGCCAACGAAAGCCCCTACGACAACGGCGTGAACCGCTACCCCGACCCGCACCAGCGGGAGCTGAAGGCGCAGCTGGCCGCGCTGAAGGGCGTGCGGAGCGGACAAATATTCCTCGGCAACGGCAGCGACGAAGCCATAGACCTCGCGTTCAGGATCTTCTGCGAGCCGGGCCGCGACAACGCCGTTTCGATCGCGCCGACCTACGGCATGTACCGCGTGGCGGCGCAGACCAACGGCGTCGAACTGCGCGAAGTACCGCTGGGAGCCGATTTCTCGCTTCCGGTCGAGGCGTTGCTGGCGGCGGCCGACGGGCGCACCAAACTGCTGTGGCTCTGCTCGCCCAACAACCCCACGGGAAACGCATTCCCCGACCGGGAGATCGAAGAGCTGCTGCGCCGCTTCGACGGCGTGGTGGTGCTCGACGAAGCCTACATCGACTTCGCCGAAGGGCGGGGATTCCTGCCGCGGCTCGACGAATTTCCCAACCTGATCGTACTGCAAACCCTCTCCAAAGCTTGGGGCATGGCGGGACTGCGGCTCGGACTGGCTTTCGCGTCGGAGCGGATCGCCGCGCTGTTCGGGCAGGTCAAGTATCCCTACAATATCAATACGCTCACCCAGCAGACCGCGGCCGAGTGTCTGCGCCGGAACATTGCGGCGCAGATCGCGCAAATCCGCGAAGAACGCGGACGGCTGGCGGCGGCGCTCGCCGGATGCGGCTGCATCGAGCGGGTCTACCCGTCGCAGGCCAACTTCCTGCTGGTGAAGACCGCCGATCCCGACCGGCTTTACGGCGAACTGATCGCCGCAGGGGTGATCGTCCGCAACCGTACGCGGATCGCGGGATGCGAGGGCTGCCTGCGTATCACCGTGGGGACTCCCGCCGAAAACGGGCGCATGCTGGAAACCGTCAAAAACTTCAGACCATGAAAAAAGCACTCAAAAAAGCACTGTTCATAGACCGCGACGGCACGCTGATCGTCGAGCCGCCCGTGGATATGCAGGTGGACAGCCTCGCCAAGCTGGAATTCGTGCCCGGAGCCATTTCGGCGCTCAAAGTCCTCCGGGGACTCGATTTCGAGCTGGTGATGGCCACCAATCAGGACGGACTGGGAACCGACTCCTTTCCTGAGGAGGATTTCAGGATTCCGCAGGAGAAGATGCTCCGCACGCTGGCGGGCGAAGGCGTGCTGTTCGACGACATGCTGATCGACCGCACGTTCGAAAGCGACGGCGCCCCGACGCGCAAGCCCCGCACGGGAATGTTCGGCCGCTACACCGGCGGAGGGTACGACCTCGCGGCGAGTTACGTCGTCGGCGACCGCGCGACCGACATCCTGTTGGCCCGCAATCTCGGAGCGCGGGGAATTCTGTTCGCACAGGAGACGGCGGGCCGCCGGATGCTGCGCGAAGCCGGAGCGGAAGAGCCCTGCGTGCTGATCAGCGATTCGTGGTCCGAGATCGCCGAGTACATCCGCCGCGGCGAACGGCGGGTGGTCGTAACGCGCGAGACCCGCGAAACGCGGATCACCGTCCGGCTCGACCTCGACGGCAAAGGGTTCGGCGGCGTTTCGCCAGACCGTCCGGCCGCCGGAACCGGCGGCGCTCCGGAGAACGGCGCGGATACGAAAAACCCGGTTGATCCGGACGCAGACAACGGACCGGAAGGCAACCGGGCCGGGGCGAAAAATCCGGCAGGGGAATGGAACGACGCCGGCAGGAACAGCGGCGACGGAAACGGCGACAGCGACAACAACAGTGACGGAAGGAACGGCGACAACAGAAACCGCGACGACGGAAATGACAACAGCAGGATCAACGACAGCAGCAGTGACGAAAGGAACGACGACAACGGGAACGGCGACAATAGAAACTGCGGCGACGGGATTTCGACCGGACTGCGTTTTCTGGACCACATGCTGGCGCAGATCGCCCACCACGGCGGCGTGGCGCTCGAAGTGGAGGCCCGCGGCGATCTGGACATCGACGAACACCACACGATGGAGGACGTGGCGATCGTGCTGGGCAAAGCCATCGATCGGGCTTTGGGCTCCAAGGCCGGAATAGGCCGCTACGGATTCGCCCTGCCGATGGACGACTGCCGCGCGCTGGTGCTGCTCGACTTCGGGGGACGCATCGACTTCGAGTGGGACGCCGAATTCCGCCGCGAGCGGGTCGGAGACGTCCCGACGGAGATGTTCCGCCACTTCTTCCACTCGCTCTGCTGCGCCGCGCGCTGCAACCTGCAGATTGCGGCCAAAGGCGACAACGACCACCACAAGGCCGAAGCGATCTTCAAGGCCTTCGCCCGCGCCCTGCGCATGGCCGTGGCCCGCAGCGGATTCGGATACGACATACCCAGCAGCAAAGGAGTATTATGACGGCGATAGTAGATTACGACACGGGCAACCTGCGGTCGGTCGCCGACGCCATGCGGCGCATCGGGGCCGAATTCACGATCACGGCCTATCCCGCGCTCCTGCGCGGCGCCGACAGGGTGCTGCTGCCCGGCGTGGGCGAAGCTTCGTCGGCGATGGCCAAACTCCGCGAGCGGGGACTCGATCTGGTCATCCCCACCCTGACGCAGCCCGTACTGGGCATCTGCATCGGCATGCAGCTGTTGTGTCTCGACAGCGAGGAGGGAGACGCCCGCTGTCTGGGGATTTTCCCGGCGCACGTCAGGCGGCTGAAACCCGCGGAAAACGGGCTGAAGATTCCCCATGTAGGCTGGAACACCGTCGGCGGCCTGCGCGGAACGCTGTTGGAAGGAATCGACGAAGAGACCTACGTCTATTACGTCCACTCGTATGCGGCGGAGGTCTGCGAAGCGACGATCGCCCGCACCGATTACGGCGGGGAGTTCAGCGCCGCGCTGGGCCGCGGCAACTTTTTCGGCACGCAGTTCCACCCCGAAAAGAGCGGTTCGGCGGGCGAAAGGATCCTGCGCAACTTTTTAAAACCGTAACACGATGAAAATAGAAATCATACCCGCAACGGACATTATCGGCGGCGCCTGCGTGCGGCTGACGCAGGGCGACTACGGCCGCCGGACGACCTATTACAGCGACCCGCTCGAAGCGGCGCTCCGCTTCGAAGAGACGGGCATACGCCGCCTGCACATGGTCGATCTCGACGGCGCCAAGGCCGCACAGCCCCGCAACCTCGCCGTGCTGGAACGCATAGCGTCGAAAACCGCGCTCGAAGTGCAGTACGGCGGCGGCATCAAAAGCACCGAGGCGCTCCGCAGCGTATTCGACGCGGGCGCACGCCGCGCCATCTGCGGAAGCGTCGCCGTACGCCGGCCGGAGCTTTTCGCCGGATGGCTCGCGGAATTCGGGCCGGGAAAGCTGATTCTCGGAGCCGACATACGCGACGGCAAAGCAGCCGTTCAGGGCTGGACGGAAGCGTCCGAACTCTCGGCTCAGGAGCTGATCGCGCAGTTCGCGCCGCAGGGACTCTCGCAGGTAATCTGCACCGACATCGCCCGCGACGGCATGCTCTGCGGCGCATCGGCGGAGTTTTACGCCGCACTTCAGGGCAATTTTCCCGGCGTGGAGATCACCGTAAGCGGCGGCATCGGCTCGATGGCCGACATCGAGGCGCTCGACGGCGCGGGCCTGCGTAGCGTCATCGTCGGCAAAGCCCTCTACGAAGGACGTATCACACTCGAAGAACTGAAGCGATGCTTGCAAAACGCATAATTCCCTGTCTCGACATCCGCGAGGGGCAGACGGTCAAAGGGATCAACTTCGCAGAGCTGAAAAACGTCGGCGACCCGGTGGAACTCGGTGCGAAATACGCGGCCGAAGGGGCCGACGAGCTGGTGTATCTCGACATCAGCGCCACGGAGGAGGGGCGCAGCACCTTCACCGGGCTGGTGTCGCGCATCGCGGCGCGCATCGACATTCCGTTCACCGTGGGCGGCGGCATCGCGTCGGTCGCGGACGCAGGCCGGCTGCTCGACGCGGGAGCCGACAAGGTCACGGTAAACAGCGCCGCCGTGCGCGATCCGGCGCTGATCGACGCCATCGCGTCGAAATACGGTTCACAGTTCGTCGTCGCGGCCATCGACGCCAAAAAGATCGACGGCGTGTGGCGCGTCACGACCCACGGCGGCAAGCGGCTCACCGAGCGCGAACTGTTCGCGTGGGCGCACGAAGTATGGCGGCGCGGCGCGGGCGAGATTCTCTTCACGTCGATGGACCACGACGGCACCCGCGACGGTTACCCCTGCGAAACGTTCGCACGGCTGGCCGAACTACCCATTCCGGTCATCGCTTCGGGCGGGGCAGGCTCGGTGCGGCATATCGCCGACGTGCTGACGCTCGGCAGGGCCGACGCGGCGCTGGCGGCCAGCATCTTCCACTACAACGAAATTCCGATTCCCGCGCTCAAACGGGAACTGCACCGGCAAAACATCAACGTAAGATTATAAACGCCATGAAAATCAAAGCAAAACCCTTTGCGGAACTCGACTCCGCAAAACAGACCGACGGGCTGATTCCCGCCGTCATACAGGACGACCGCACCCTGCAGGTGCTGATGCTCGGCTACATGAACCGCGAAGCCTACGAAAAAAGCCTGACAGAAGGCCGCGTCACCTTCTACAGCCGCACGCGGGGCTGTCTCTGGACCAAAGGCGAGACCAGCGGCAACTATCTCGACATCGTTTCGGTCACGGCCGACTGCGACGACGACACGCTTCTGATCCGCGTCATCCCCCACGGCCCGACCTGCCACACAGGCGCCAAGAGCTGCTTCGCGGGGGCCGCGCCCGAAACCGAAGGCTTCATCCGTTACCTCCAGAGCGTGATTCGGGGCCGGCACGCCGAGATGCCCGAAGGATCGTACACCAGCAGGCTGTTCGACCGCGGCGTGAACAAAATCGCACAGAAAGTAGGCGAAGAGGCCGTCGAAACCGTGATCGAAGCCGTGGCGGGTAACCGCGAGGCGATGATTTACGAAGCGTCGGACCTCGTATACCACCTGCTGGTGCTGCTCGAAGCGACCGGCTGTTCGGTCGCCGACCTCGAAAAAGAGCTGGCCCGGCGGCACAGCTGAGGAGGGAAACAAACAGCGCAAAAACAAAAAGCGACCGCGACAAATGTCGCGGTCGCTTTTTTCCGTAGCGGGTCCGAGACTTGAACTCGGGACCTCATGATTATGAATCATGCGCTCTAACCAGCTGAGCTAACCCGCCATTGCTATCAAAGCGAGTGCAAAGGTAATAGAAATTTTCGATCGTGCAAAATCTTCGGGCAAAAAATCGACGGAAAATTCGCATTCCGACGCTTTGGCACTGATTTTGAGCCGAGTGCACGTAAACCGAAAATATGTCCCTGTCAGAATCTACACGCACGGAGATCCGTAACTGCCTGAGCATCCTCAAAGTAATCGCTGGAGTGGTTCTGCTCGCCGCCATTTCGTGGGAAATAATCGCCGGCGACCACATGCACTTTTCACGCAACTACCTGATCATCCAGCTCGTGGTCTGCATCCTTTTCCTATGCGATTTCTTCGTACGGTGGGCAGCCTCGGAGCGCAAAGGCCGCTTCTTCGCCCGCAATTTCCTCGTACTGCTGATTTCGATACCCTATCTGAACATCATCGACTGGAGCGGCGCCGAACTCCCCCGCTACTGGGCCACGCTGATCGGCATCATGCCGCTGATGCGGGCGTTCCTCGCATTTTACATCGTGGTGCAGTGGCTCGTGGACAACAAGGTCCGAAAACTCTTCTTCGCCTACATCTTCACCGTGGTCGTCTTCACCTATATTTCGGCGCTGGTCTTCTACGATTACGAAATACTCGTGAACAGCAAGCTCCACGGTTTCGGCAACGCGCTGTGGTGGGCGTGGATGAACGTCACGACCGTCGGGGCCGAGATATTCCCCGTGACGACCATCGGCAAGATATTCTGCGTGATGCTCCCCTCGCTGGGCATGATGTTCTTCCCGATCTTCACGACCTACGTACTGCAGGAGTACTCGCACAAAAAAGAGTCCGACCAATAGGCCGGACTCCTCTTTTCGGGGAGACATCCCCTATTTCTTCTGCGCCTTCAGCAGGTCGCGGATTTCGGTGAGCAGCTGCTCCTCTTTGGACAGCACCGGCCCGGCGGCGGGCGCAGGGGCCTCCTCCTTCTTCTTCATCAGGCGGTTCATCAATTTCACCATCATGAAGACGCAGAACGCCAGAATCGTAAAGTCGATGCACTGCTGGATGAAAGCGCCGTAATTCCAGTAGACGGGTTCGACGGCGGCCTGCGCCACCGTCTCGCCTCCACCCGTCACGGCATCGCCGACGGCATGCACGGCGCTCGAAGTCATGTCGCGGAACTTCGAAATATCGAGCCGCAGCTGCGAGAAGTCGGTATTGCCGATCAGCGCCCCGATCGGCGGCATCAGGATGTCATTCACCAGCGACGACACGATTTTGCCGAAAGCGCCGCCGATGATTACGCCGACGGCCATGTCCATCACGTTTCCCTTGAGGGCAAACTCCTTGAATTCTTTGAAAAATGCCATAAATCTGAGGTTAAATTAATCGATGGAACAAATATAGCGATATTTACCGAATCCGCAATCAAAAAAAGCCGCCCGCAGGGCGCGGGCAGCTTTTCTTCGGATAAACAGGCCGGAGGGAACTATACGATCTCGACCAGCACGGCGTCGGTGGCCACGTTGTCGCCGGGATGCGCCAGAATCTGCTTGACGGTGCCGGCGTAATCGGTCGTCACGGAGTTCTCCATCTTCATGGCTTCGAGAACAACGATTTCCTGACCCGCTTTTACCGTATCGCCGACCTTCACCTTGAATTCGATGATGCGGCCGGGCAGCGGCGCCGTAACGGTATTGCCCGTAATGGCGGCCGCAACACTCTCCTCGGCCTTCTTCTCCTCGGCCTTGGGTTCCGCGGGCTTCGAAGCGGCGTAGGCCTTGACCTTCATGTCCGTCAGGAAGTTCTTGGCGACCAGCGGGAAGAGTTCGAGCAGCAGGACCTCCTTCTCGTTTGCGGCGAGTTTCACGCCGCCGGCTTCGGGAAGCTCCGGATTGGGCTGCATCTGGTATTTCGACGTATCGTAAGGAGTCTCCTCGCGGACGCCGCAGATCTTGAAGCGGAATTCGGGGTCGATCTTCACGGGCGTATGTCCGTACTCACCCTTCACCAGCCCCACGAACTGCGAGCTTTTGTTGGTGTACATCGGACGTCCGGCCTTCTCGTCGAGGGCGCAGTTCACGGCCTGCGCGCCCACGATCTGCGAAGTCGGGGTCACCAGCGGCGGCAGACCCGCGGCCAGACGCACCGAGGGAATCAGCTCCATGGCGCGCGGCAGGATGTCCTCGGCCTTGAGCTGCTTGAGCTGGGCGACCATGTTCGAATACATGCCGCCGGGAATCTCGGCCTTCTGCACCAGTTCGTTGGGTGCCGGGAAGCCGAAGTAAGCCTCGATCTTGCGGCAGGCGTCGATCGTCGCGGCCTCATCGTCGGCCTGAGCGGCCTTGATCGCCTTGTCGAACAGCGCGTCGATCTCGGCGGGCAGCGTGTCGGTGAGCGGATTGAAGGGCTTGGGTTCGGGTTTCTCCGTGCCGAATACCGACTGGTTGAGTTCCTTGCGGATCTCGCGCAGCTGGGTGTTGATCTTGGCGACGGCCTCCATGTTCACACCGGTATCGACGCCGAGCTTCTTGCAGAAGACGTGCACCAGCTCGATGGCCGGGGCGCCCGTACCTTCGGCGAAATACCAGCAGTTGGTATCGACGACATCGACGCCGGCGATGATCGCCGCAAGTACCGATGCAAGGCCGTAGCCGGGCGTACAGTGGGTATGGAAATCGACCGGAATGTCGATGTTCTTCTTGAACAGCTTGACCAGCGTAGCGACGCGGCGCGGCGGAATCAGACCCGACATGTCCTTGATCGTAATCATGTCGGCGCCCAACGCGGCCATCTGCTTGGCCTTGTCGAGGAAATAGGCGTCGGTGAAGACCTGCTCATGGCCTTTTTTGCCCATGAGCTTGGCGAAGAAACCGGGTTCGGGATATTTCGGATCGACCGTATAGCAAACCGCGCAGTCGGCGATGCCGCCGTACTGCTTGACGTACTTGACCGTCGATTTGACGTTGTCCACGTCGTTCAGGGCGTCGAAAATACGCATGATGCCCAGCCCGCTCTCGATCGAGTTGCGGCAGAAGCCGTCGATCACGTCGTCGGGATAGGGAGCGTAGCCGAACAGGTTGCGGCCGCGCGACAGGGCCGTGAGTTTCGACACATTGCCGACGGCCTTGTAAATGGTCTCCAGACGCGTCCACGGATTCTCATTGAGATAGCGCATCACCGAGTCGGGCACGGCACCGCCCCAGACCTCCATCGCATAGAAATTTGCATCTTTGTAGTACGGCAGGCAGCGGTCTACTTGCGCCTGCGACATGCGCGTCGCGAACGAGGACTGCTGTCCGTCGCGCAACGTAAGGTCTCTGATTTTGAGATTTCTCGCCATTGTGATATTTGAATTAAGGGTTCTTGTTTCCCGTCTTTACTGTTATTCCAATAACAAAGATAATAAACAATTTCAAATTCCAACTATTTTGCACGGAATTTTCACAAAAAACGACCGAAAAGATTACTTTTCGTAAACACCCCGCCCCGCAGGGGCTTCCGGGCCATGCGCCCTGACAGCGCCGCCGGGCACAAAGAGCTGTTTATCAGGCGTGCCGTCGAGGTAGCGCTTCTTGAAGATATTGACGCAGAAGACGAACATCTCAAGCAGCAGCGGACCGAAGATGACGCCCATGAACCCGAAGAGCGAGAGTCCGATGAATACGCCGAAGATCGTCACGAGCGGGTGCGTGTCGGCCAGCTTCTTCTGCATCACGAAACGCACGACGTTGTCCACGTGCGTCACCACCAGTCCGCCGTACAGCGTCAGCCCCACGGCCGGCCCCCACTCGCCCGCAAGGGCCATGTATCCGGCCAGCGGCAGCCAGACCAGCGCCGTGCCGAAGATCGGGATGATCGTCGCGAAGCAGGTCAGCACGCCCCAGAACAGCGGACTGGGAGCGCCGAAGATCAGGTAGCCGATGTAGGCCACGATACCCTGCACCACGGCCAGCAGGGGGATTCCGATGGCGTTCGAGCGGACGATCATATGCACTTCGCGCATGACGCTGCCGCTCACCGAGCTGTCGAAGGGAAGTATCTCGCGGCAGTAATCCTCCATGCGGCGGCCGCCGATGAGCATGAAGTAAAGCACGAACAGCAGCACGACGATATTGATCCCGAAATCGAAAATGCTCGACACGACCCACTGCCCCAGCTTGGGAATCATGCCGATCATCGAGGAGATGTTCTCCTCCTGCCAGAGGTTGTAGCCGGTTTTCTCGTGAATGAGCGCCGCGATGTGCTTGAGCGGCGTAATGATCAAATCGGGCCGGAGCGTGATGTCCTGCACCTGATTGACTACCATCCAGACGATCAGGCTGATGGGGACCAGAAAACAGAGCACCGCCTCGGCCAGCAGCAGCGAGGCGGCAAGACTGCGCCGCCAGCGGCGGCAGGCCGTCAGGACCTGCATCTGCCGCCGGAGCAGCACGTAGATCGTCGCCGCGCCGAGCAGACCGCCCAGAAACGGAGTCAGCTCGATGCAGATCGTGATCCCCAGTCCGAGGATCAGCACGAAAAGCGAATAGCGCCAGTATCTTTCCCTGAAGTTCCGCATACGCCGCAGCGGGCGCAAGGAACGTGCCGGAAGCCCTCCCGACGGCCCCGGCAACGCACTGAAAATTTGTTTGATAAAAATTTCGCATGTTCTATTGCGGCGTCGGAATATTTGATTTATATTTGTGCTATGAAACTTATGGCTGACTTAGTCAACATATCGGTCTGTTCGCATCTTTTCCGTATATATGCGGGGGGGGGTGGCTTTTATAACGTGCGAAAACGAACGCAACTAGATCATCGTGACTATATAATATAAGTAACGAGGGATACTCCGGACGAGGTGTATCCCTCTCTGCTTTTACGGACACTCCGGAAAACGGCCTTGCAGGAGTCTGCGGCAGGGAAGCGAATCGCAAATGCAACGAAAACCATAACAAAACCCTTTTTTATTAACTAAATTATTTGGTATGAAGAAACTTTTCATTCTGATGCTCTCGATTTTCACCGTCGCCGCGGCTTCCGCGCAGGTGACGACTTCGGGCATGAACGGTACGGTTACCGACGAACAGGGCCAGCCCCTCGCCGGCGCCACCGTTATCGCCGTGCACACCCCTTCGGGTACGCAGTACGGCGCCGTGACCAACAAGGACGGCCGCTACAACCTGCAGGGCCTGCGTACGGGCGGTCCCTACACCGTGACCTTCTCGTTCGTGGGTTATCAGGGCGTCGAGTTCCCCGGACTCGAACTGCAGCTGGGCGAAACCCTCACGCGCAACGCTTTCCTGAAGGACAGCCAGACGCTCGAAGCCGTAGTCGTTACGGCCGACGGCCGCAACAGCTCGATGAACGTAAACCGCGCAGGCGCCGTTACGAGCATCTCCAGCGAGCAGATCGAGCTGATGCCTTCGGTAAGCCGCAGCATGAACGACATCATGAAACTCACGCCGCAGGCTTCGACCACCACGTCGGGTCTGGCGATCGGCGGCGGTAACTACCGTCAGTCGTACGTAACGGTCGACGGCGCCGCGTTCAACAACGCCTTCGGCATCGGCGGCAACCTGCCCGCAGGCGGCTCGCCCATCTCGCTCGACGCACTGGAGCAGATGTCGGTATCGGTCACCCCCTACGACGTTCGCCAGAGCGGCTTTACGGGCGGTGCGATCAACGCCGTAACCAAGTCGGGAACCAACGAATTCAAGGCTTCGGCATATGTTTTCGCCAAGAGCGACCAGCTTCAGGGCGACAAGTACGACGGCGGCAAACTGTCGCTGAGCGAAATGCGCAACACCACCCTCGGCTTCAGCATCGGCGCCCCGATCGTCAAGGACAAGCTCTTCGTGTTCGCCAACTTCGAGCGCGAGTGGAACACCACGCCGGGAACGTCGCGTCTGGCACGCACCAGCGAGGGCCAGAGCTTCGGCGGCGGCTCGCAGTACAACCGTCCGACGGTCGAAAAACTCGACGAAATCAGCAATTTCCTGATCGACAAATACGGCTACAACCCCGGTCCCTACCAAGGCTATTCGGTAAAAACGCCCGGCTACAAACTCATGGCCCGCGTAGACTGGAACATCAACCGCAACAACTCGCTCAACGTACGCTTCAGCCGTACGCAGAACAAGTATTCGTCGTCGCCGTCCAGTTCGATCAGCCCGCTGGACAGCAAACTGGCCTATGACCGCAACAACTACGGCCGTACTTCGAATTACGCCATGTATTTCCAGAATTCGCGCTACTATCAGGAGCAGAACTTCACGTCGGTAGCCGCCGAGCTGAATTCGCGCTTCCTCGAAGGCCGTCTGACCAACACGCTGCGTTACACCTACTCGCATCAGTACGAGCCGCGCAGCTACGACGGCAAGCTCTTCCCGACCGTAGACATTCTGGAAGAATACCAAGGCAACCGCGCCGTATACGCCTCGTTCGGTCTCGACCCCTTCACGTACGGCAACCTGCGCGAGGTCAGCACGCACGTCGTGACGGACGAAATCGGCTATACGGTCGGCAAGAACCGTTTCGTCGCCGGTCTGCAGTTCGAGCACAACGTGGCCAAGAACGGCTACCTGCAGGGCGGCGCCGGCTACTACGTCTATGAGACATGGGACGATTTCAAGAACGACCGCGAACCGCTGGCGTTCCGTATCGCCCACGGCAACAACGACGCACTGGCTCAGGAGTATCCCCAGTTCACCTACATGCAGTATTCGATCTACCTGCAGGACGAGATCAATTTCAGCGAACGCTTCAAGGCCACGGTCGGCATCCGTTTCGAGGTGCCCTCCTACCCCTCCATCGACAACAACGAGAACAAGGACTTCACGCAGGCTTTCGCCAACTACGGCGGCTATAAGACCTCGGACATGCCCAAAGCACGTCTGGCCGTAGCTCCCCGCGTAGGTTTCAACTGGGATATGACCGGCGAACGCAAATACATTCTCCGCGGCGGTACGGGCGTCTTCAACGGCCGTCTGCCGTTCGTATGGCTGGTGTCGGTGGCCGGCAACAGCAACTGCATCCAGAACGGACTCTCGCTCTACAAGGGCGATTCGCGCATGCCCAGCTTCCACACCAACGTCAACGACATGCTGAAGAACATTTACGGCGGCACCTACAAACAGCAGGATCTGGCGGCCAACACGCAGCCTACCATTCTGGACAAGAAGCTCAAGATGCCCTCCACGTGGAAGACCTCGCTGGCGCTGGATCTGAAACTGCCGGGTGACGTTGACCTGAATATCGAGGGAATCTACAACAAGGATTTCAACTCGGTAACCGTAACCAAACTCGGTATCGAAGAGAACCCCGCAGGCATTCAGCTTCCGGGCGAACCTGCTCTGCGCAAGGCATGGAAGAGCCAGAATATCAGAAACAAGAATCCCGAAGAGAAATACTCCATCAATCCTTACCTGATCAACAACGCCGATATCGACGGATATTACGCATCGGTTTCCGCTCAGGTGTCGAAACGCTGGGGCTTCGGTCTCTCGCTGATGGCTGCCTACACCTATTCGAGCGCCAAGAACGTGATCGACGGCATCGGCGACCAAGTGACTTCGGCATATAACACCAATACGTTCAACCGCAACGGTTCGAACACGCCCGAACTGGGATACGCATCGTACGTATCGCCCCACCGCATTCTCTTCAACGTAGGCTACCGTCTGGCGCAGAAGAACGGCGCATCGAACTTCGGACTCTACTACGAAGCGTTCCAGCACGGCTATATCGGCGGTTACTCCTACTCGCGCTACTCCTATACGATGGGTAACGTCACCGGCGACGGCGGTGCAGCCCTGCTTCTCTACATCCCGACCCGCGAACAGCTCGACAAGATGACGTTCGCCGATCTGGTGGACAACGGCAAGGTCATCTACTCGGCCGCCGACCAGAAAAACGACTTCTGGGCATTCATCAACAAGGATTCCTACCTGTCGAAGCACATCGGCGAATACTCGAAGCGCGGCGGCGCCGTGATGCCGTGGCAGCACATGGTGAATTTCAAATTCGCGCAGGATTTCTACATCAATATCAACGGCAAGCGCAACACGATCACGCTGGGCGTCGATATCAACAACCTCGCCAACCTGATCAACCGCAACTGGTGCGGCATCGACCGTCTCGAATCGTCGCAGATTCTGAAATACAACACCAAGACCAACGCCTACAACTTCACCAAGCCCGTTTGGTCGAAGTATGCGAGCACGGTTGCGACTTGGTCAGCCATGTTCAGCATCCGCTACACGTTCAACTAAGTCTCCGAAAGACTGCAATGCAAAGAGAGGCCGGTTTTCACCGGCCTCTCTTATTTTTATCGCTTCCTATTGTTACAGCAGCCTGCGGCGCAGCTCGTCGCATGCGGCGGCGGGATTCCGGTGGTCGAAAAGGTATCCGGCGATGCCCAGCCCTTCGGCGGCGGCGATATTCGCCGCGCGGTCGTCGATGAAAAGGGTTTCGGCGGGATCGAGTCCGTAGCGTTCCAGCAGGATTTCGTAAATCCGCGGTTCGGGCTTTACCGTCCCCTCCTCGCAGGAGACCACCTCGCCGTCGAAAAGCCGGTAGACGGGAAAACGGCGCAGGAAGGCGATGAACTCGCGCGACATGTTCGAAAGCACGTAAAGCCTGTACCCCGCGGCCTTCAGGTCGCCGACGAGCCGTTCGGTCGGCGCGACAGGCTCCTGCATGTCGATCGACAGCAGCAGAAAACGTTCACACTTTTCGCGCGGGCAGCCGGTCGTCCGGGCGAGAATGTCGGTCACCTCGCCGAGCGTCGATGCGCCCCGGTCGTACTCCTCCCAGAAAAGGGGCATCCGCTCCGAGCGGATGAAGCTGAAAAATTCATGGAATTCCTGCGTGGACTTATTTTTGTCGCGGGCGAAAAGCACCCCGCCGAGGTCGAAAACGATATTTTTCATGGCGTAAAGATAGCCATTTTTTCTTTGGTTCGGGATTTGCAGGTCTGCGTTCGAACAAAAACTCAGTTTATGAACCACGGCATAAGCATTCTTTTCCGCGCCATACCCCTCGCGATGGCGGCATTCTGTTTCGGTTACGGAGCCTACGTCTTCGCCGCCGGAAGCGATCCTTCACGGCTGACCGCAGGTCCCGTCGTCTTTTTCCTCGGCTCGATCTGCGTCGCGCTCTACTGCACGGCCGCGACCATCATCCGCCAGATCATCGGCACCTACAGCGCCGCCGCGAAGTATCTTTTCCCGGCCGTCGGTTACGCTTTCGCCGCCATGACGGTCATCTGCGGAATCTTCATCATCACGTCGAACATGACGGGCGCATACGTCACGGGGCATGTGGTCTGCGGACTCGGACTCATCACGGCCTGCGTCTCGACGGCCGCCACCTCCTCGACCAGATTCAGCCTGATCCCCAAAAACTCAGGCGACAGCAGTTTCTCGATCAATCCTGCGGGATTCTCGCGCGGACAAAGCTCGCTGCTGATCTTCATCGTATCGGCCGTGGCCGCCGGAGCATGGCTCTGGTGCATCCTGCTGTTTTCGATCGGGACGCTCCCGGCGCATATCGTCGCGGGCAGCGTCATGTTCGGCATCGCCTGCGTCTGCACCTCGCTGATCGCGCTGGTCGCCAGCATCGCCCGTCAGGCACGGGGCAGCTACACGATGGGCGAACGCCGCCGCTGGATGAGTCTGGTGCTCTGCATGGGCGGACTGGCTTTCGTGCTGGGGCTGATCCTGATCTTCACATTCCGGGGCGAGTCGATCAATTTCGTGGGCTTCGTACTGATCGGACTGGCGCTGATCTGCTGGAGCATTTCGAGCAAGGTGATCCTGCTGGCGAAAATCTGGCACGCCGATTTCCCGCTGGCCAACCGCATTCCGATCATTCCGGTACTCACGGCGCTGGCGTGCCTTTTCCTCGCCGCGTTCCTCTACGAAGCGGCGCTGTTCGAAACCAAATACTTCGTCCCGGCGCGCGTACTGACGGGATTCGGCGCCATCTGCTTCACGCTCTACTCCATCGTCTCGATTCTCGAAAGCGGCGCGAGCAAGAAATAACGGCACCTCCGCAAACGCGATCTTCCGACACACGAAAGCCTTTCGGCCCTAATGGCCGAAAGGCTTTTTCACATATGGTGGCGGACGGCGGTGCGGCAGATACAAAGCGACGCGCAGAGAACCGCCGCCGGAGAGAGGCCGGCTGCGGACAACCGGCGGAAAAGCAAACAACAACGCAGCGGACTGGCAACCAAGAAACAACGGACGCTAAGCGACAGACGCAAAGCAGCGGGCACAGGAACCCCGCAGGCAAAAAGCGAACAATAAAGCGCCGGGCAGAATGCGGTAAACAGACAACGGCAAACGGCAGACGGCATGCTCCGTCTCGAATCTGCACTCCCGCCGAATCAGCGACGGCCGCCCGCATTTGCGGGCAGCCGTCGCAGCAAGGGATTCCGGCAGACTAAAAAAGGTGGAAAGCCACCGTCAGGCCGGCCATGACGATCGAGACCATCGACATCAGTTTGATGAGGATATTGAGCGACGGACCCGACGTATCCTTGAAGGGATCGCCCACAGTATCGCCCACGACGGTCGCCTTGTGGCAGTCGGAGCCTTTGCCCCCGAAATGCCCCTCTTCGACCATCTTCTTGGCGTTGTCCCACGCGCCGCCCGCATTGGCCATGAACACGGCCAGCACGAAGCCCGAACTCAGGCCGCCGACAAGCAGTCCCATGACGCCCGCCACGCCGAACACCAAGCCGACGACCACCGGCACGGCGATAGCCAGCAGACTCGGCAGCAGCATCTCGCGCTGGGCGCCGCGCGTCGAAATCTCGACGCACCGGGCATAGTCGGGAGTGCCCTCGCCCGTAAGGATGCCCTTGATCTCGCGGAACTGGCGGCGCACCTCGTTCACCATGCTCTGGGCCGCACGCCCCACGGCGTTCATCGTCAGGCCGCAGAACAGGAACGACATCATCGCGCCGACAAACACGCCGATCAGCACCGTCGGATTCATCAGCGACACGTGGTAATACTCCATAAAATCGAGGAGCGAAGCCTTCTCGACCAGCTGCGTCGTGCCGTTGGGCAGGTCGAGGGCCGTCACGCCGTTGTGCAGCAGTCCGATGCGTATCTCTTCGATATAGGAGGCCAGCAGCGCAAGGGCCGTCAGCGCGGCCGAACCGATGGCGAAGCCCTTGCCCGTGGCGGCCGTCGTGTTGCCCAGCGCGTCGAGCGCATCGGTGCGTTTGCGCACTTCGGGTCCCAGCCCGCTCATCTCGGCATTGCCGCCGGCATTGTCGGCGATCGGGCCGTAAGCGTCCGTGGCGAGGGTGATGCCCAGCGTCGAGAGCATGCCGACCGCGGCGATGCCGATGCCGTAAAGGCCCAGCGACATGCTCTGCGCAGACATGATATGCTCCATGTCGAAGCCGATGGCGCAAAGGTAGGCGAGGATAATCGCCACGCCGATCGTCAGGACCGGAACAGCCGTCGAGATCATGCCCGACCCGATACCCGCGATAATCACGGTGGCGGGTCCCGTCTGTGCGCTTCCGGCGATCTTCTGCGTCGGCTTGTAGGAGTGCGAGGTGTAATACTCGGTGGCCTGCCCGATGATGATGCCGGCCAAGAGTCCCGTGATGACCGAGAACGACAGTCCGATCCAGTTCTCGATTCCCAGCAGATAGAGGATGCCGAACGTCGCGCCGGCGATCAGCAGCGAACTGAAATTGACGCCCACACCCAGCGAACGGAGCAGTTCGCGCATCGTGGCGCCCTCCTTGGTGCGCACGAGGAAGATGCCGATGATCGAAAGCACGATGCCCACGGCAGCGATCAGCATCGGCGCCAGCACGGCGCGCAGCTGCATGGCCATCCCGTCCGCCGAAGCGAAGGCGGCGGCTCCGAGAGCCGCGGTGGCGAGTATCGAGCCGCAGTAGCTTTCGTAAAGGTCGGCGCCCATGCCGGCCACGTCGCCCACGTTGTCGCCCACATTGTCGGCGATGGTCGCGGGATTGCGCGGGTCGTCTTCGGGAATTCCCGCCTCGACCTTGCCCACGAGGTCGGCGCCCACGTCGGCCGCCTTGGTATAGATGCCGCCGCCGACGCGCGCGAAGAGCGCCTGCGTCGAAGCGCCCATGCCGAAGGTCAGCATGGTGGTCGTGATGACGACGAGTTTCTGCGGTCCGGTGACATCGACGAAATATTCGAGGATGACGTACCAGAACGAAATGTCGAGCAGGCCCAGCCCCACTACGACCAGCCCCATCACCGCGCCGCTGCGGAATGCGACCTTCAGGCCGCGGTCGAGCGACTGGCGCGCGGCGTTGGCCGTACGCGCCGAAGCGTAGGTCGCGGTCTTCATGCCGAAATAGCCGGCCAGTCCCGAAAAGAATCCGCCCGTCAGGAAGGCGAAGGGCACCCACGGGTTCTGCACCCCGGCGCCGTAGGCCAGATAGGCGAAAAACAGCGCCAGCACCACGAATACGATGGCGACGACCTTGTACTGCTGGCGCAGGTAGGCCATGGCGCCCCGGCGCACGTGCCCGGCGATCTCGCGCATGCGCGGCGTGCCTTCATCCTCGCGCTTCATCGCACGGTAAAACGCCCAAGCCAGCAACAGGGCGATAACCGCGGCAGCGGGAATGAACCAGAAAATGGAAGGAATGTTCATTTCAATAGAATTTGGTTTTAAGTTGGTAAATCGGTTATTACTACAAATATACGAAAATTCCCGAAACGGCGTCCCCGCAAAGGGACCGTTCCGTAGCACAAAAAAATCCCCGGACAGCTGTCCGGGGATTCGAATACCGACAAATCGGATTACGAACCGAAGTTGTCGTAGAGGATATTTTCGGGCGGCACGCCGAGACTGTCGAGCATCTTCACCACCGAAGCGATCATCATCGGAGGTCCGCACATGAGGTAGATGCAGTCCTCAGGCGCCTGATGGTTCTTCAGGTAATTCTCGTACAGCACGTTGTGGACGAAGCCCGGCGTGTACTTCACGCCTGCGGCGTCCGCTTCGGGATCGGGACGGTCGAGCGCCAGATTGAACGAGAAGTTGGGAAAATCCTTCTCGATGGCGTGGAACTCGTCGAGATAGGGAACCTCCTTCAGCGCACGCGCGCCGTACCAGAACGAAACGGGACGCTTGGTCTTCTCGGTCTTGAACAGGTGCATCAGGTGGCTGCGCATGGGCGCCATGCCGGCGCCGCCGCCGATGAAGATCAGCTCCTGCGTATCGGGCAGGTCGTCCGGCAGGAAGAACTCGCCGTAAGGACCCGAAATCGTGATCTTGTCGCCCGGCTTGCGCGAGAAGACATACGACGAGCAGATACCCGGATTGACCTTCATGAAGCCGCCCGTCGCCTTGTCGAACGGCGGAGTGGCGATACGGATGTTGAGCATGATGATATTGCCCTCGGCCGGGTGGTTGGCCATCGAGTAGGCGCGGAACGTGTCTTCGGGGTTGGTCGTAACCAGATCCCACATCTTGAACTTGTCCCAGTCGGCGCGGTACTTCTCATCGACGTCCATGTCCGAGAACTTGATGGCGTCGTACTTCGGGATGTCGATCTGAATGTAACCGCCGCTGCGGAACTTGAGGTTCTCGCCTTCGGGCAGCTTCACGACGAACTCCTTGAGGAAGGTCGAAATGTTGCGGTTGGAGACGACCGTACACTCCCACTTCTTGACACCGAGCACGGCTTCGGGCACCTTGATCCTGAGGTTTTCCTTCACCTTGACCTGACAGCCCAGACGCCAGTGGTCCTTGGCCAGCTTGCGCGAAATGAATCCGGTTTCGGTCGGCAGAATATCGCCGCCGCCTTCGAGCACCTGACATTTGCACATGCCGCACGAACCGCCGCCGCCGCAGGCCGAAGGCAGGAACACCTTGTTGTTGGCCAGCGTCGAAAGCAGCGTCGAGCCGCTCTCGGCGGTGATGACCTTCTCGCCGTCGTTGATGTCGATCGTCACTTCGCCCGACGAGGTCAGTTTAGCCTTTGCGAAGAGAAGCAGCCCCACCAAGAGGAGGGTTACAGCCAGAAAGGCAATGATTGCAACTATAATAGTCAATTCCATGTTTTCCGAATCTCTTTTAAGGTTAGAACTGAATACCGGAGAAGATCATGAAGGCGATACCCATCAGGCCGGTGATGATAAAGGCGATACCCGGCCCCTTGAGCGCCGCAGGAATCTGCGAGTAAGTCGTCTTCTCGCGGATCGCGGCCATCATCACGATAGCCAGCCACCAGCCCAGACCGGAGCCCAGACCGTAGACGATCGACTGCCAGAGCGACGTAAGCTCCAGCGCATCGACTTTCTGCTGCATGAAGAGCGAGCCGCCCATGATGGCGCAGTTCACGGCGATCAGCGGCAGGAAGATGCCCAGCTGGCTGTAAAGCGTCGGCGAGAACTTCTCGACGGCCATCTCCACCAGCTGCACGAAAGCCGCGATGGTGGCGATGAAGACGATGAAGGTCAGGAAGTCCAGATTGACGTCCGGAAGCCCGGCCCACGCGAGGGCGCCCGCCTTGAGTACGTATTCATACAGGAAGTAGTTCAGCGGCACGGTCATCACCATTACGAACGTAACGGCGGCGCCGAGGCCGAGGGCGGTTTTGACGCTCTTCGAAACGGCGATGTAGGAACACATGCCGAAGAAGAACGCGAAGACCATATTGTCGATAAAGATCGACCGGATAAAGATATTCAATGATTCCATACGCTATTCTCCTATTTTTCCTGTAAATCCTTGTTGCGCGAACGGTGCACCCAGATGATGCAGCCCACGATGATCAGCGCCATCGGCGGGAAGAGCATCAGGCCGCAGTTGGAGTAGAAACCGCCCTCGGCGATATACCAGCTCTCAGGAACGATGCGGAAGCCCAGCAGCGAACCCGAACCGAAAAGCTCGCGGAAGAAAGCCACGATCACCAGAATCAGGCCGTAGCCCAGACCGTTGCCGATACCGTCGAGCAGTGACGCCCACGGCTTGTTGGCCAGCGCGAAGGCCTCGATGCGGCCCATGACGATACAGTTGGTGATGATAAGGCCCACGTAAACCGACAGCTGCTTGGAAACCTCGAAAACGTAGGCTTTAAGCACCTGATCGACCAGAATTACCAGCGCGGCGATAACCACCAGCTGTACGATGATGCGGATGCGCGAGGGCACGCCGTTGCGCAGCAGCGACATCACCAGATTCGAGAATCCCGTCACGACCGTCACGGACAAGGCCATGACGATGGCGGGTTTGAGCTGTACGGTGACGGCCAGCGCCGAGCAGATACCCAGAATCTGCACGATGACCGGGTTGTTCGCGGAGAACGGCCCCGTCAGGAACTTCATGTTCTTAGCCGAAAACAAAGGCTCTTTTTCGTTCTTACTCATTGTTTTCTACATTTTCTTCGTTAGACTCATCCCGCACGGGAGCAAATACGACCTGCTCGACCGCGGCCTTGCGCTTGGCTTCGAGCAGCGGCAGGTAGTGTTCCATGCTGTTGTAGAGCATCGCCGTCACGCCGTCCGAGGTCTTCGTACCGCCGGAAATGGCATCGACCTCATGTTCGGGGTCCTGAGCGCCGCCCTTGCGCAGTTTCACGGAGACGAACTCGTCGCCTTTGAAGATCTTCTTGCCGACGAACTGCGCCTGATATTTCGGCGTTGCGATCTCGGCACCCAGACCGGGGGTCTCGCCCTTGTGGGCCATGATGATACCGGCCACGGTGTCCATATCCTTTTCGAGGGCGATATAACCCCAGACGGGTCCCCAGAGGCCCATGCCGGTCACGGGAATCACCACGCGGCCGTCGGCGGCTTCGAATACGGGGAACTTGCCGTCGTCGAAAGCGCCCTGAAGGTCCTTCAGCAGCTCGAAGACATCCTCGCCTTCGAGCTCGTTGCCGTCGGCGTCGAGCACGTAGCCCTTGATGAAGGCGTCGTAATTCTCACCCTGCGCCGAGAGCGACGAAAGGATCGACTGCTTCTTCTCGTTCAGCTCGTTGGCGTACTGGCGCGACTGGAGCGAAAGTGCGGCCACGGCCAGCAGCGTCGCTACGATGACCACCATCACCGTCGAGTACATTATAATATATGCGTTGCCGTTCTTGTCGCTGAACAGCCCCTTTTTCTTCTCGTCCTTCAGTTCGACGAACGCCGAGGCGGGGGCCATGCAGACCGGGCATTTTTCGGGTGCGGCGTCTCCTTCGTGAATGTAGCCGCAAACGGTGCATTTGAATTTTTTCGTTGCCATATTCTCCCCTATTTTGCCAGTTTAACACGTTTCTTTCTGCGCGAGATGTTCGCCTCGACCACATAGTAGTCCACCAGCGGAGCCAGCGCATTCATGAAGAGGATCGACAGCATCATGCCTTCGGGATAGGCCGGATTGACCACGCGGATCAGCACGGCCAGCGCACCGGTCATCAGACCCACGATGTATTTGCCCTTGTCGGTCTGCGCCGAGGTGACGGGATCGGTGGCCATGAAGACCGCACCGAAAGCGAAACCGCCGACGATCAGGTGCCACCATGCCGGATAGGTCGTCACGCCGAGCGCTTGGAAGAGATAGCCCATCGCCAGACCGCCGACGAATACCGAGACCATCGTGCGCCACGAAGCGACGCCCGTAAAGAGCAGGATCGCCGCGCCGATCAGGATCGCCAGCGTCGAAGTCTCGCCCACGCAGCCCGGAATGAAACCGAGGAAGGCGTCCATGGCCGAATAGCCCATCTGGCCCGTGGTGCTCAGGTTTTCGAGCGCCGTTGCGCCGGAGAAGCCGTCCACCACGCCCTCGCCGGAGGTCATGCCCGCGATCCACACCGTCGCGCCCGACATCGAGGGCGTATAGGCGAAGAAGGCGAAGGCGCGCGCCAGCAGCGCGGGATTGAAGACGTTCATGCCCGTACCGCCGAACACCTCCTTGCCGAAGACGACGGCGAAGGCGGTCGAGAGAGCCACCATCCAGAGCGGAATGTCCACCGGCATGATCATCGGGATCAGCAGACCCGACACCAAGAAGCCCTCGTTGACCTCGTGGCCGCGGAACTGGGCGAATGCGAACTCGATGCCCAGACCCACGACGTACGAAACGACGATCAGGGGGAGCACCTTGAGGAATCCGAACCAGAGCGAAGCCCAGAATTCGGGCTGCACGCCCTGCGAGAGGAAGTGCATGTAACCCGTGTTATAGAAACCGAACAGAAGCGCCGGCATCAGGGCGACTACCACCATGATCATCGTACGCTTCATGTCGTTGCAGTCGCGGATATGCGCGCCTTTGGAAGTCGTCGTGTCGGGTACGAACAGGAACGTTTCGAACGCATCGAACGTCGATTCCAAGAAGCCCAGCTTGCCACCCTTGGTGAACGTGGGCTTGAGCTTGTCTACTAAATTGCGTAATGCGCTCATCGTTAAGCCTCCTTAATCATTAAGTTAATACCGTCGCGGATGATCTGCTGAATCTCGATCTTCGAGGGATCGACGAACTCGCAAAGCGCGAAATCCTCTTCGACCACTTCGTAGATGCCGAGGTTTTCCATCTTGTCGATGTCGCCGGCGAGACACGCCTTGAGCAGGTACATCGGGTAAATGTCCATCGGCAGATACCGCTCGTAAAGGCCCGTCACCACGAACGGACGCTCGCCGCCGTTCATGTTGGTATCGAGATTGTACTCCTTCTTGGGGCAGAGCCACGAGAAGTAGGCGCGCGATACGGAGAATTTGTTGAAACGGGGCATCGCCCAGCCCAGCAGCTCGAACTTGTCGCCTTCGGGAATCACCGTCAGCTGGTTGGCATAGAAACCGATGAAGCCGTCGGCCACGGTTTTCGTACCCGTGAGCACGTTGCCCGAAATGATGCGCACATGGTCGCCCTCCTTCTGAGGCTTCACGTTGCCCTTGAGGATCGAATCGACCTTGGCGCCCGCGATGATGCGGCAGTACTGCGGCTTTTCGATCTCCGAGCCGGCCACGGCGATGATCTTCGTCATATCGACGCGGCCCTCGTTGAACAGACGGCCGATGATCGCCAGATCCTGAATGTTGACCGTCCACACGACTTCGCCCTTGTTCACGGGGTCGATGTGGTGGATCTGCACGCCGACGTTGCCGACGGGGTGCTTGCCCGCGAAGGCATGCGTCTCGGCGCCCTTGAGCGCAGTCATCTGCCCCTCGGCCTTGGCGCGCACCGAAAGATGCACCTTGCCCGAAGTGAGTTTGCGCATTACGTCGATACCGGTCTGGAGGTTCTTCTGCTCGGCGCGCAGGACGTAGTTGTAGTCCGGAGCCAGCGGCGCGGAATCGAAGGCGGAGATGAAGACCGCTTTCGGCGTGTCGTTCGGGTCGGCGATAACGCCGTAGGGTCGCTGCACGATCATGGGCCAGAGACCCGACTTGAGCAGCAGCTCGACAATCTCCTCGCGGGAAGCCTTCTGCAGATCGGGCTTCGCGAACTCCTCGTAGCTCTGTACGGAGGCCGGCGTCACGGTCACGGAGAGAATCTTGCGCTTCTCGCCGCGGTTGACGGCCGCAACCGTACCGCTGACGGGCGACGTGAAGAGGATGCGCTCGCTGTACTTGTTGAAGAACAGCGGCGTACCGGCTTTCACCTCATCGCCCACCTTAACCAGCAACTTGGGAGTCACGCCCTCGAAATCGAGAGGCGAGAGGGCATACTCCGAAGCCAGCGGCGCGTCGGCCAGAGACTCCTGAGCCTTTCCCCGGAGATTGATGTCGAGACCCTTGCGTAGTGTAATGATTTTCGACATGGTTAAAGATTTTGATTGTTATGTTTGGATATATTTTGGGTTCGTCGTGCGTTGTTAGTGTGCTAACAGCCATAATTCGCGTGCGAAAATACGAATTTTTTCCGAGAATCCGGTATGCAATATCTATTATTTTTTAATTTACTTAAAATTCGTACATTTGTCGCGATGACCGATCGATTCGTCAACATACACACCCACCGCCCGACCGGCCGCGGCATCGAACTGCGGACAGCCGGAATTCATCCGTGGAATGCTGACAAAGAAGACGTTAGCACGATCGTGCCGTTGCTCGGCGACGTGCAGGCCGTCGGCGAAACGGGACTCGATTTCGTGCATGGCGCCGACCGTGAAACACAGTTGGCGGCGTTCAGGGCGCAGCTCGCGCTGGCGCGCGAACGGCGGCTGCCCGTGGTTCTGCACTGCGTCAGGGCTTTCGAGCCGGTCATGCGCGAACTGGACGCCTGCCGGCCCCGCGCAGCGATCTTCCACGGCTTCATCGGATCGCCCGAACAGGCCCGCCGGGCCGTCGGAAAAGGTTATTACCTCTCGTTCGGCCTGCGTGCCTTCGCATCGCCCAAAACGCTGGAATCCCTGCGCGAAACGCCCCTCTCGCAGCTTTTTCTCGAAACCGACGACAGCGACGTCCCGATCGAGGAAATCTACGCGCGCGCCGCGAAAGTAAAAGGCGTCACGCCGGAGGAACTGCAACGGGCGACGCTGGAAAACTACGGACGGATATTTACGACCGGGCCGCAAGGGCAGGACAAGGCGGCCGGAACGCCGCCGCTCCCGGCCCGATAAAACGAACACAGCAATTGAAAATGAATACGGATAATTGGCTTGAACGCACCGAGTTGCTGCTCGGCAAAGAGAAACTCGACCTGCTCCGAAAGGCCCACGTACTGGTCGTCGGGCTGGGCGGCGTGGGCGCCTATGCCGCCGAGATGATCGTCCGGGCCGGCGTGGGCCGCATGACCATCGCCGATGCCGACGCCGTGGCGCCGAGCAACATCAACCGCCAGCTGGTCGCCCTCCACTCGACCGTCGGCCGCCAGAAAGCCGAGATTCTGGCCGAACGCCTGCGCGACATCAACCCGGAGATAGAACTCACGGTGGTCAGCCGCTATATCAAGGACGAGGAGACCGACCTGCTGCTCGACGCCGCGAAATACGACTACGCAGTGGACGCCATCGACACCCTCTCGCCCAAACTGGCGCTGATAAAGGGTGCTTTGGACCGTTCGCTGCCGCTGGTCAGCTCGATGGGCGCAGGGGCCAAGACCGACCCGACGAAGATGGAGATCGCCGACATCTCCAAGACCCACCACTGTCCGCTGGCCCACATGCTGCGCAAGCGGCTCCACAAAATCGGCGTCCGCAGCGGTTTCAGGGCCGTCTACTCGCCCGAACCGATGCGCGAAGGGGCGCTGATCCTCTGCGAGGAGCAGAACAAGAAGTCGAACGTCGGCACCATATCCTACATCCCCGCGCTGTTCGGCATCGGCTGCGCGTCGGTCGTAATCCGAGGCCTGATCGGAGAAATGAACTAAAACCGCATATCCTTATGAAACCGAACATCGTATTTCTGGACGAGTACACACTCGGAGGCGCCGACCTCGGCCGGCTCCAAGCCTTGGGCGAATACAAGGGTTACGCCCGCACGACGCCGGAAGAGCTTCCCGACCGCTGCCGCGAAGCCGACGTGATAATCACCAACAAGGTGGTCCTGCGCCACGAAACGCTTCAGTCCCTGCCCCGGCTGCGGCTGATCTGCGTAGCCGCCACCGGCACCAACAACATCGACCTCGAAGCCGCGGCCGAGCTGGGGATCGAGGTAAAGAACGCCGCAGGCTACTCGACGCACTCCGTGGCCGAAACCACCCTCGGAGCGGCCATCGCACTGCGTCGCAACATCGTCTATTACGACCGTTACGTCAAGAGCGGCGCCTACTCCGCCGCCGGACAGCAGTTCCATTTCGCACTGCCCACCCACCAGCTCTACGGCTCGAAATGGGGCATCGTCGGACTCGGCGCCATCGGCCGCGAGGTGGCGCGGCTGGCGGCGGCATTCGGCTGCGAAGTATGCTACACCTCGACGTCGGGCGTCGTGCGCGAAGAGCCTTACCCCGCGCTTCCGCTCACCGAACTGCTGGGCCGTTCCGACATCGTCTCGATCCACGCCCCGCTGAACGACCGCACCCGCGGACTGATCGGCGCGCCGGAATTGTCGGTCATGAAACGCTCGGCCCTCCTCATAAACGTCGCCCGCGGCGGCATCGTCGATGAAGCGGCGCTGGCCGAAGCGCTCGACCGGGGTTCGATCGCCGGCGCGGCCCTCGACGTCTTCTCGCGCGAACCCTTCGCCGCCGACAGTCCGCTGCTCGGCATCCGCGAACCCGACCGCCTGCTGCTCTCGCCCCACAACGCATGGTCGCCCCGCGAAGCCGTGGACGTGCTGGTAGGATGCGTCGAGGAGAATATCAAAACATTTTATGGCAACGACTGATGCCATGACGACGGAAAAGACGAAAACGGCTCTCCCCGGAACCGCCGCGGAATCGGATGCGGCAACACCGGCACAGAAACCGGCAACGGAGCCGGCCACAATAACAACAGCACAGAGGAGAACGGAATCGGATGCGGCGGAGACGAGAGAATCGGCAGAAACGTATACAATTGCGCGAGAATCCGGCAAGACCGCGAGCACATCGGGGACAACGTCAGGACCGACAACAACTGCGGAAGCAGGCACTTCAACAGCCACGGTCCCCACGACCGACCGACGCCAAAAAGTCTTCGACTGGCTCGACAGCCACGGCATCGCCTACACGTGGTACGAACACCCCGAAGCCCCGACCATCGAAATCGCACGCCGATACTGGCGCGACGACGGCTCGAAGCACTGCAAGAACCTTTTTTTCCGCAACCACAAGGGCAACCGCCACTACCTCGTGGCGTTCGACTGCGAGCAGAACCTCGCCATCCACGACCTCGAACGCCGCCTGCGGCAGGGCAAGCTCTCGTTCGCGTCGGAACAGCGCATGGAGCGCTGGCTCGGACTGCGTCCCGGCTCGGTGTCGCCCTTCGGGCTGATCAACGACCCGGAGCGCCACGTACACCTGTTTCTGGACCGGAATCTGGAGAGATTCCCGGCCTATTCGTTCCACCCCAACGACAACCGCGCCACGGTGGTCGTCTCCCGCAGCGAGTTCCTGCGCTACCTCGCCGCCGTAGGCAATACGTACGAATTCATCGAACTCTACTGACTCCGTCATGCGCAGCAGCGATCGCCGCAGACGAAAAACTTCCGGTCCGCGCCATCACCCAAGGCAGCCCCGGAGGTCCGCGGCGCGAAGCTTCTGCAGAAAGCGGTACGATTGCCGAAACAGCAGACGTTGTTCGGAGGAACCCACACCCGCACAAATTTCGTCCGGTTCCGCTCCACCATGCGCAGGAATTCATTATCTTTGACTATTGCAAAACCCAAAAAAAAGAATCGGCATGAAGAAATTTACGCTCACCCTGCTCCTGATTTTCGGCACGGTTTCCGCGCTCTTCGCCCAGCAGAGCGTCCGGGAGGATATCTTCGCTTTTCTGAAGCGCGAAGGCTATGTCCCGACGTTCGACGAAGACAGGGACATTCTGTTCAAAGTACAGGGAATCAACTACTACGCCATCATAAAAGAAGTGGCGGACATGGATTACGCCTACGTGGAGGTATCGGCGAATTTCACTGCCGACGTCCCTTATGACAAACTGCTGGCGATTTCCAACGATCAGAACCGGGACAAATTCGTTTGCAAGTGTTCGGCGGAGCGAGACGGAGAGGACAACTGCTTCAAGGTCGCCATGGAATTCATCACAAACAACCGGACGAATACCGAATACCAGATGGCGCACGCCCTGCGTCTCCTACCCGGCCGGATCGAGAAGTTCAAGGAGGAGCTCGACTAAGAGCAGCGCGAAGCATCCGGCCGGAAACCGTTCCGCACCCGGAACCGGATTCCGCCCCGAAACAAAAATCCCGCACTTTACGGTGCGGGATTTTTTGTGTCAGCAAGCGGGCTATTTCAGCTCCACGAGCGCCTTGCCGGTCATTTCGGCAGGCTGTTCGAGGCCCATCAGGCGGAGCACCGTGGGAGCCACGTCGGCCAAGATGCCGTCGTGCACCGACTTCACGCGGTCCGAAACGACCACGATGGGCACCGGATTGAGCGAGTGCGCCGTATTGGGCGTACCGTCGGCATTGACGGCGTTGTCGGCATTGCCGTGGTCGGCGATCATCACGACCTCGTAACCGTTGGCCTTGGCCGCTTCGACGACCTTGGCGACGCATCCGTCTACGGCCTTCACCGCTTTGACGATGGCCTCGTAAACGCCCGTATGGCCCACCATGTCGCCGTTGGCGAAGTTCAGGCAGATGAAGTCGAACTTCCGCTCACCGAGCGCGGCGGCCAGCTTGTCAGCCACTTCCGGAGCGCTCATTTCGGGCTGGAGGTCGTACGTGGCGACCTTGGGCGACGCCACGAGGATACGCTCTTCGCCTTCGAACTCCGCTTCGCGGCCGCCGTTCAGGAAGAACGTGACGTGGGCGTATTTCTCGGTCTCGGCGATGCGCAGCTGCCGCAGGCCCAGCTTCGAGACGTACTCGCCGATGGTGTTGGGTACGTTCTCCTTGTCGAAGAGGATGTGCAGGCCCGTGAACTTGGCGTCATAGGGCGTCATGCAGCAGTAGTAGAGCGGCATGGTGTGCATCCCTTCGGCCGGCATGTCCTCCTGCGTCAGCACGACGGTCAGCTCCTTGGCGCGGTCGTTGCGGTAGTTGAAAAAGATCACCACGTCGTTCGGGCGGATCATGCCGACGGGCTGTCCGTTCTCGTCGATGCGCACGAAAGGCTTGATGAACTCGTCCGTCACGCCCTCGTCATAGGACTTCTGGACGGCTTCGACCATGTCCGACGAACGTTCGCCGATGCCGTTGACCAGCGCGTCGTATGCGATCTTCACACGCTCCCAGCGCTTGTCGCGGTCCATGGCGTAATAACGGCCGATCACCGTAGCGATCCTGCCCGTCGTGGCGGCGAGGTGCTTTTCGAGGTCGGCGACGAAACCCTTGCCGCTGCGCGGGTCGGTGTCGCGGCCGTCCATAAAGCAATGCACGTAGGTATTGTCGAGGCCGTAGGCCGCCGAAATGTCGCACAACTTGAAGAGGTGCTCCAGCGACGAGTGTACGCCGCCGTCCGACACCAGCCCCATGAAGTGCATGTTCACACCGTTCTTTTTGGCGTATTCGAACGCTGCCTTCACCTCAGGATTCTCCATGATCGAGTTGTCGCGGCAGGCGCGGTTGATCTTCACGAGATCCTGATAAACCACGCGGCCGGCGCCGATATTGAGGTGTCCGACCTCCGAGTTGCCCATCTGTCCTTCGGGCAGGCCGACGTTCTCGCCGTCGGTGCGCAGCTGGGCGTGGGGATATTTCTCCGTCATGGCCGAGATATATTCGGGATGCACGGTCGAAATCACATCGGCCTTGTCGTGATGGCCGTTGCCCCAGCCGTCGAGGATCATCAATAATACCTTGTTATTCATAATCGTTTGTTTTTAGTAATTATCTCATCTGTTTCGCTCCGGCCCATGCCGTCGCACCGTTTGGCCTGCGCACCGCCGATTCCCCACCCGGCAAATTTCCGCCGCAGCGCGATCGGGAACCGTGTCGGAACCGCCGCCAGACATTGCGACCGGGAATTCGCCGCCGGAAATTATCGCCGGAAAATCACAACCGCCCCGCCGCAAATTCATCAGCCGGCAACTTGCCAAAAGGCGGTTCGCCGCCGGAATCGGACGGCCTAATGCAGCTGCGCCATTATCAGCTCCACGGCCTTGTCGATGGCCGCCTGCAACCCGTCGGGGTTCTTGCCGCCGGCCGTGGCGAAGAACGCCTGACCGCCGCCGCCGCCCTGCATCAGTTTCGCAGCTTCGCGCACCACGGCTCCGGCATTTACGCCCTGCGCCGTGATCTCTTCGCCGAGCATCACCGTCAGCATCGGCTTGCCGTCGTTGACCGAACCCTGCACGAGCACCAGTTTCGGAGCACGCGCACGCAGACAATAGGCCAGATCCTTGACGAATTCGGGCGTACGGTCGGTCTGCGTGGCGATCAGCTGCACGCCGCGGCGTTCGGGCGTCGAGGCGATGATCTTATCGGCCCACTGCGCAACCTGCTCGCGGCGCATGGTCTCGACCTCCTTCGACAGCGCTTCGTTGCTTTCGAACATCTTCTTGACGGCCTGCAGCACCTGCGGGTTATGCAGATAGTCGCTGATGTCGCGCATCGTATCCTCGGCGGCATAGATGATCTGCTCGGCGCGCTCGCCCGTCACGGCCTCGATACGGCGCACGCCGGCCGAAATGGCGCTTTCGTTCAGGATCTTGAAGAAGCCGATGTTGCCCGTGGCGCTGGTATGCGTACCGCCGCACAACTCGACCGACGAGCCGAAGCGGACCATGCGCACCTTGTCGCCGTACTTCTCGCCGAAGAGCATCATCGCACCGCATTTCTCAGCCTCCTCCTTGGTGGCTTCGCGGTTCTCTTCGAGCGGATAGTTGGCCCGCACGGCGCGGTTTACAAGCATCTCGACCTCGCGCAGCTCCTGCGGGGTCATTTTCTGGAAATGAGAGAAGTCGAAACGCAGGATTTCGGGCGTCACCATCGAACCTTTCTGCTCGACATGCTGTCCGAGGACCTTGCGCAGCGCCTCGTGCATGAGGTGCGTGGCCGTATGGTTGTTGGCCGCGGACTGACGCTTCGCGGCGTCCACGACGGCCGTGAACCCGGCCGCGGGATTTTCGGGCAGCTCCCTGACGATATGGATAATCAGTCCGTTTTCCTTCTCGGTGGCCACGACCGCGATGCGCTCGTCGGCGTTCTCGATATAGCCGATGTCGCCGATCTGACCGCCCGAATTGCCGTAGAACGGCGTGCGGTCGAAGACCAGCTGGTAAGAGGTCTTGCCTTTGGAGGTCACGCGGCGGTAGCGGGCGATCCGGACCTGCTCGGTCAGCGTATCGTACCCCGTGAAGAGGCTCTCCCTGATGGGGAACAGCTCCACCCAGTCGTCGGTATCGACGGCCGCAGCGTTGCGCGAACGCTCCTTCTGGGCCTGCAGTTCGGTTTCGAAGGCCGCGAGGTCCACGCCGACGCCCTGCTCGCGGGCGATCAGCTCCGTCAGGTCGATCGGGAAGCCGAACGTATCGTAGAGTTCGAAGGCGTCCTTGCCCGAAATCAGCTCCCGGCCCTCGCCCTTGGTCTTTTCGATCACGCCGTCCAGCAGGTTGATGCCCGTGGCCAGCGTACGCAGGAACGAAGCCTCCTCCTCCTCGATCACCTTTTCGATCAGCGACTGCTGGGCCTTCAGTTCGGGGAACTGCTCCCCCATCTGCTCCACCAGTCCGGGAACGAGCTTGCAGATCGTCGGCTCCGTAAAGCCGAGGTAGGTATAGCCGTAACGCACGGCGCGGCGCAGGATGCGGCGGATGACGTAACCGGCCTTGACGTTCGACGGCAGCTGGCCGTCGGCGATCGAAAAGGCGATGGCGCGCAGGTGGTCGGCGATGACGCGCATCGCCACGTCGCACTTGGCGTCGGCGCCGTAAACCTTGCCCGACAGCTGCGAAATACGCTGGATCGTAGGCTGGAAGACATCGGTGTCGTAATTGGACTTCTTGCCCTGCAGAATCATGCACAGACGCTCGAAGCCCATGCCCGTATCGACGTTGCGGGCCGGCAGCGGCTCCAGCGAGCCGTTGGCCTTGCGGTTGAACTGCATGAAGACGAGGTTCCAGATCTCGATCACCTGCGGATGGCCCGCATTGACCATCTCGCGGCCCGGCTTGGCGGCGATCTCCGCCTCGTCGCGCAGGTCGAAATGAATCTCCGAGCAGGGACCGCAGGGACCCGTCTCGCCCATCTCCCAGAAGTTGTCGTGCTTGTTGCCGCGGATGATGTGGTCTTCGGGCAGGAATTGCTTCCAGTAGTCGTAAGCCTCCTGATCGAAGGGCACGCCGTCCTCCTCCGAGCCTTCGAAAACCGTGGCGTACATGCGGTCGGCCGGCAGTTTGTAGACGCCGCCCAGCAGCTCCCACGCCCACTCGATCGCCTCCTTCTTGAAGTAGTCGCCGTAAGACCAGTTGCCCAGCATCTCGAACATCGTGTGGTGATAGGTGTCGTGGCCCACCTCTTCGAGGTCGTTGTGCTTGCCCGACACGCGCAGGCACTTCTGGGTATCGGCCGCACGCGGATATTTGCGGGGCGCGTTGCCCAGAAAGATGTCCTTGAACTGGTTCATGCCCGCATTGGTGAACATCAGCGTGGGGTCGCCCTTCACGACCATCGGCGCCGAAGGCACGATCACATGGCCCTTGCTCTCGAAGAAGTCGAGAAAGGCGCGGCGAATTTTATTCGATTCCATATATAAGATTTTATCCGATTCTTTCGTTTGTGATTTCGGGTTGCAAAATTACACAATTAAAGTTAAATTTGCATCCTATTAACAGGAGTTTTTTCCACGATGGGGCAAAAAGGGCAAAGATCGGATACACACACGCTGACGCACGAGGCGCAGACACTGACGCGCGACGTGGTCACCGCCCCGTTCCGCCTGCGCACCTACCGTCTGATCCGCAAGATACTCATCGGCTTCATTCTCGTCTCGATCGCCAACGTACTCTTCTCCTACTTCTTCTACACCCCGAAGATGTACCGCATCATCCGCGAGAACCGCGATCTGGTGATCAAATACCGCATCCTGCAGGACCGCATCCGCACGGCGCAGCGCCACGTGGACGAAATACGCCACCGCGACAACTACGTCTACCGTTCGCTCTTCTCGACCGACACGATGTCGATCGAAGGCGTCTGGCAGCCCTACCCCGACACCAAATACGCCGCGCTGCTCGACGACGACTACGCCCCGCTGATGGTCGGCACGTGGCGGCAGCTCGACGCGCTGGCCCGCACGCTCTACCTCGAATCGGTGTCGTTCGACGAACTGCAGGCCTTCTCGCAGGACAAGGAGAAGATGTCGGCGGCGGTTCCGGCCATCTGGCCCATCGACCGTTCGGCGCTGCACAACAACCACATCGGCGCATTCTCGCCGCGCCGCTACCACCCCGTACTCCACCGCGTGCAGGCCCACACGGGCGTCGATTTCGGCTGCGACCGGGGTACGCCGGTATACGCCACCGGCGACGGCGAGGTGGAACTGGCCGTCGGCAGCGGCTACAACGGCGGCTACGGCTATCAGGTGCTCGTAAACCACGGTTTCGGCTACAAGACCCGCTACGCCCACCTGAGCAAGGTGCTGGTCAAACCGGGCGAACGCGTGACCCGCGGTCAGGTGATCGCCGAAACGGGCAACACGGGCCGCTCGACAGGCCCCCATCTCCACTACGAAGTGATTCACAAGGGTACGCCCGTGAATCCGGTCAACTATTTCAACCGCGACATGACCGCCGCCGAATACGACGACCTGATGGCGCGGATGCGTGAAACCAATTTCGAAATGTAACGTATGGCCGGAAAAAAGGACCTGATACGGCTTCGCAAGCGTAAGCGCCGCAAACAGAACATCATACGCGCCACGATCCATTTCTTCGTATGGGCGGGCGTCGCCGTGCTCTACTACATCGGTTTCTCGGTGTTCTTCGACACGCCCGTCGAGTACGAGCTCAAGCACTCGACCGACCGCCTGCGCCGCGAATACACGGCCCTCGTCCAGCGATACGACACGCTGACGACGGTGATGCGCAACCTCTCGGAACGCGACCGCAACGTCTTCCGCATCCTCTTCGAGTCGGACCCCTACGACTTCGACTCGGAGTACGAGCGCAAGCAGGCCGCCACCTACGAAAACATCTTCAACCGTTCGTCGCGCCGTCTCAAACGCGAGCTGCGCGAACGCGTGGCCGAAATGGAGACGCGGCTCGACGAGCTGAACGACACCTACCTCGACCTGCAGGCGCGCATCGACTCGGCCGGCAGCCGGTGCGACAACATCCCGTCGATCCAGCCCGTGATCAACAAGCAGCTGACGCTGCTCACGGCTTCGTACGGCATGCGCATCCACCCCTTCTACAAGACGCTGCAATCGCATCAGGGCGTGGACTACACCATTCCCGAAGGGTCGCGCGTCTTCGCCACGGCCGACGGAACGGTGCGCGAGGTGGCCCAGCGCAACTCGACGTCGGGACAGACCGTCGTCATCGACCACGGCAACGGCTACGAGACTTCGTACAACCACCTCTCGAAGATCAACGTCCGCAAGGGCCAGCAGGTGCGCCGCGGCGACATCATCGCCCTTTCGGGCGACACGGGCCTTTCGCTGGCGCCCCACCTCCATTACGAAGTCCGCTACAACGGCATGCGCGTGGACCCGATCCACTACTTCTTCATGGAGCTTTCGCCCACCGAATACCAGCGTCTGATGCGCATCGCCCAGTCGGGCATGCAGTCGTTCGATTGACAGCCTGCACCGAAACTCAAAAAACCGCGCCTTCTGCGGCGTTCCCTATTTTCCGCCACGACATGACACACCCCGGCTCCGAAATAAAACTGATCCTTCTGGATTTCGACGGCACGCTGGCCGACACCCGGCGTGCCAACACGCTCGCCTATGTCGCCACGCTGCGCGAAGCGGGTTATACGCTCACCGAAGAGGAGTATGCGGCCCGCTATTTCGGCATGCGGTGCGACGATTTCCTGACCCGGATCGGCATCGCCGACCCGGCCGAACGCGAACGGCTGCGGCTGCGCAAGATCGCGCTCTACCCCACGTTTTTCGACACCGTGCGGCTCAATAGGCCGTTATGGGATTTCTGCCGGCAGTTCCGTGCGCAGGGCGGCCGCGTGTGGATCGTCTCGACGGGCAGCCGCGCCAATATCGACAACGCCATGCGGCATCTGGGAATCGCCGGACCGCAAGCCGTCCGGCGTCTCGAAACGCCGGACGAAGACACGTCACGCAAAGGAGAGAGACTGCCGGAGGAAAACGCGGTGGACGGGATTCTTTCGGGCGCCGACGTCGCGCGCAGCAAACCCGCCCCGGACTGTTTTCTGGAAGCCATGCGCCGCGAGGGCTGCACGCCGCGCGAAACCCTGATTTTCGAGGATTCCGAGATCGGTCTCGAAGCGGCCCGCCGCAGCGGAGCGTCGTATTTCAGGGTGAAACTCTGAACCGTCTCAGCCCCGTTTGCAGATTATCCGGAAATCGCAGAACTTGCACGTATCGGCGTCCTCGCACTGGCGGAACGGCACCGCAGGGTCGTACATTTCGGCCAGCTGCGCGCGCAGCAGCTCCTCGAAACGTTCGCGGTAAAGCGTATAGCGCGCCCCCCTGACGCCCAGCTGCTTGTCGTCCAGCTGCGGCGAATAGTCGGGGCGGTTCATGCTGCGGACGTAGTAGAGCGCGGGTTCGGCGTCGCAGCCCCGCGTATGGTGCAGGATCATCGAATAGAGCAGCGTCTGCAGGATATTGGACAGCCGCTGTTTGCCGGTTCCGGTGAAAAGGCTCTCCACGCCGTCGAACTCCAGATGCGGCGCCCCGGTCTTGTAGTCCACGACCCGCAGCGCGCCGTCGCCGAGCATGTCGATACGGTCGGCGATGCCCCCGAACTTCATCTCCAGCTCGCGCTCCCCGGCGCGGAACGGGAAGGAATAAGCCACCCGCTCCTCCAGTCCCGACACGGCGAACGCATCGTGCGCCGCATCGTAAGGCATCACCCCGCCACGCAGGTAGCGCGTGACGATATCCTTCACCAGCAGCAGGTTGCCCGTATAATCTTCGGCCGAAGCGCGTTCGTCCTGCAAATAATTTTCGTTGATCGCCCGCTCGACCGCCGCGGCGACCTCGCCCGAACGGATCATCGCCCGCAGGGTCTGGCCGGGATGCTCCTCGCCCACGATCCGGGCGTAGAGCGTCTGCACGGCGGCGTGAAGGATCGTGCCGAACATCGGCGCATCGACCTCCTCCGAAATCTCGTCGTCGGCTTCGAGCCGGGCCACGGAGTGGAAATAGAAGCGCAGCGGGCAGGCCACGTAGCGGAAAAACGCCGTCGGCGAAAGCGCGGCGGGACTTTCGGCATCGACGAAGCGTTCCAGCCGCCGCATCACCTCCCCGTCCTTCGCCACCTCGATCGGAGCCGTCTCGGCGAGGTTCACGTCCACCCCCACCTCGATCTTGCGCACGTCGAAGCCGCTCTCGTAATCCAGCTGGTAGATATAGCGGCTCGGCTCGCCCGTCGATTTGTCGTCGGCATGCGAACAGTAGAGCATATGCACGCTCTTCGCGCGCTGGATCAGGCGGTAGAAATAGTAGGCATAGACCCCTTCGTGGTGTTCCGGCGTGGGCAGTTCGTAGGCCGCACGCAGGTTGTAGGGAATGAACGACGACTGCGCGACGTGGTTGCCCGGAAAATTGTCGTCGTTCATCGAGAGAAGGATGACGTTCTCGAAATCGACATTGCGGGTCTCCAGAATACCCATGATCTGAATCCCCTCCAGCGGTTCGCCCTCGAAGGGGATGCGCAGCGTCTGCAAATGGCGGCGCAGCAGCGAGGTATACACCTCGGTCGCAAGCTCGATGTCGCATTCGTCGAGCGAGTTGCGCAGTTTGGTCACCTGCTCGGCGATGACGGCCAGAAATTCGACCCGCTGTCTGGCGTCGTCGCCCTCGTAGGGCTGGCGCGCCACGGCGGCGATCACGCCCAGCAGGTAATCGGACAGCTCGCGCCACTCCGCCGCGGGCGAAAAGATCCGTTTCAGCAGTTCGTTGCGGCCCAGCCATGCGGCATCGACCGAAATCCGCCGGTCGCGGACGATCTCCTCGTGCATCGTGCGGGTCAGCGCGGCGTCGCACTCGGCGACATAGGGATGCGCCAGAATACCCGCCACGTCGGCATGGTAGAAGGTCCAGCCGCCGCCCTTTTTGCGGCGGTGGTTCTGCAGCTCCACAAGGCGTTCGACGAAGGTGTAGGCAAGGCTCTGCCGCAGGGGAAAACCCATCGTGACGTTCACACGGCCTATATCGGCGGGCAGGGCGTACAGCAGCGGCAGCAGCAGGTTTTCGTCGGTCAGCACCACGGCGGTCTCCTTGCCCAAGGCGGGCTTCAGCCCGGCGGCGACTTCGGGGTCCTCCTGCGCGCGGCGGCGTGCGAGGTCCGCGAGAATCGCCGCGGCGTATTTGCACTGCACGGCGTTCGACACGGCGGCCACGGAGACGACCTCCTTTTCGCCCCGCATGTTGTCGTGCGCGAATTCGGTCCGGGGCGGAAACAGCGCGACGTTCGAGCGCACGAACATCCCGGCCTCCTGTTCGGGGTTGTCCTTATAATAAGCGTCGTAATCCCAGTAGAAATCGGTTTCGGCGGCAACAGCAAGGAATTTGAAGAGCTGCTTTTCGCACTCCGACAGGGCGTTGAATCCCGCCACTACATACCTCCGCGGTTCGGGAAAGGCGAACGCGCCTTCGGCGATGCGGTCGGCGGCGGCCCGCTGGACCATGCCGTTGTAGGCGATGCCGAGCGACACGAGCCGCCGGCGGAATTTGCGGTAAACGGGGCCGAGCGTCTTCCAGATCGCCAGAAAGCGGCGTTTCTCCTCCGAAAGATCGGCCTCCTCGCCCAGCGAAGACCAGAACGACAGAATCTGCAGCTGGGCGGGCGTCAGGTAGGAGATGTCGGCTTCGATCTCCTTGATTTCGGAGATGTTGCGGAAGAGCATCTGCGCGTCGATCCGGTACTTGTCGATCGTGTCGAAGTCCGTGAGGAGCATGTCGCCCCAGAAATAGAACTTGTCGAACGGCTCGGTGTGGAATTCCGAATAGACCTTATAGAGTTCGGTGATGAGCCGCACGCGGTCGCCCGCATGCAGGCCCGATATTTCGCTCATCAGGTCGTCGACGGTCACCCATTCGGGCTGCCACATGGGCCGCCCGGCGATGCGCGTCAGGGCATCGACGAAAAACAGCCGCGCACGCCGCGACGGAAAGAGCACGGCCCTCTCGGACAGTCCCTCGCCGTATCGGGCATACAGGTCCCCGGCGACCTCTTCCAGAAATCCTTTCATAGCCGCCCTACAGTGTTTTCAGTCCCGTAAAACAATGGCATCCCCACCGGCCCCCGCCGAATCGTCTCCGTATCCCGGCAGGTGCGCCGGTTACACCGGCAAAGCCAGACAGCTCCGCCGTCCGCCGCAGGAATACCCGTTCCACCCCGCCCGGAGAAGCCGGCAGGCCCCGCCGCAGGAGCGCTCCGGCGGGCCGATATGCGAAAACCCTTCATCCGCTACTCCACGCGGTTGATTTCGCCGCCCATGAACTTCGCGCCGCCGCGTACGATCTTAGGATCGCCCTTGTAGCTGATCCGCGCATTGGTCGTCGTCTTGCCCACGAAACGGTCGGTGATCCACAACGACACCTCGGCCTTGCTCTGGGCATTGACCTCGGCCGACATCACCTCCAGATCGGATGCGGCCACCTTGCCCGTCGATACATACAACGTCAGGTAACGCACCGAACCCGAAAGGTTCGCCGTGCTGTATCCCGTCTGCTCCATCTTGAGGTCCTTGACGTCCAGCTTCGCCGTCAGCGAAGCCTTGCGGTTGACCGTCACGTCGAGCACCGCGGCGTCGAGCGTCCCCTCGAACGTCGCGGCCGCGCCCGACAGCGAAACGGCCCGCAGCGCGTTGTAATAGACCGTCACCTCGGTGCGTTCGGGACGGCGCGAATCGGGCTTCTCGCTGATGCGCAGGGTCTTGTCCTTGACCTCGGCGCGGAACTTGGTGGTGTAAGAGCCTTTGGTGTCGTATACGATTTTCGGGGCCTCGGTGTCGGGAACCCGGACGAATTTGACGTCCAGATCGGCATCGACCGCAACCGCCTCGAAGGTGGGCAGCCACTCGTTGCGCTCTCCGGCGCCCGCAGCGCCCGTTTCCTGCGCATAACCCGATGCGGCAAAAACCAGCATCACCGCGCTCAGAATCATCTTCTTCATACTTTTCGGTTTTAATACGTCGCTAATTTACGAAATTATTGCAAACCTCGGTTTGCCGTTCGGGATTTGTTTTGTACTTTTACTACCTAAAACGACATTTCGGACAGTGAGAGCGAAAATTCTGAACGCGAGCGCCGGATCGGGCAAGACCTACCAGTTGGCATACAAATACGTGCGCGACGTGGTCGAACAGCCCTCCATCTACCGCCACATCCTCGCCGTGACCTTCACCAACAAGGCCACCGAGGAGATGAAGTCGCGCATCCTCAAGGAGATACACCTGCTGGCTTCGGGCGGCGAAAGCTCCTACCTCGAAAACCTCTGCCGCGAACTGGACATGGACGCCGCCACGGTGCGCAGGCGGGCCGCGGAGGTGCGTTCGAAAATCCTGCACGACTACTCGCGCTTCACGGTGCTGACCATCGACACCTTTTTCCAGCGCATCCTGCGCGCCTTCATCAAGGAGCTGGGCATCGACCTCAATTACAACGTCGAGATCGAGACCGCCTCGGTGCTGACCAAGAGCGCCGACACGCTCATCGAGCAGATAACCACCGACCGCGACCTGCAGCGCTGGCTCACGGACTTCGTGCAGGAGCGCATCGACGAGGGCAAGAAGTGGGACGTCCGCGACGGCATCCTGACGCTCGGCGGCGAACTGTTCAAGGAGAAGAACAAGGAGGCTCTATCCCTCGCCCGCTCGCGCGAGGAGCTGGGCCGCATCGTCGGCGAAGCGACGGCGCGCGCCGCGGCGACCAAGCAGCAGATGCGGGAGCGTGCGGCCGAGGCCGTACGGATCATGGCCGATGCGGGCGTCGGCCCGGCGGACTTCACGGGCAAGAGCCGCAGTTTCGCCCACTATTTCCTCACGGTCGCGGCCGGAGAGCTGAAACCCTACACCGCCACGGTCGGCAAAATGAGCCTGACGACCGAAGGCTGGGCGCCCAAGGGATCGCCCGCCGCGCCGCTCGCCGCCCGGCTGCAACCCCTGCTGCGCGAAATGTGCGATCTGTACGACGCCAACGTCCGCTCGTGGAACACCTGCGACCTGCTGCGCGAGAACTACCGCAGCTTCGCGCTGCTGTCGGACCTCTACGCCAAGGTGCAGCAGTTGTGCGACGAGCAGAACATGATGCTCCTCTCGGAGACCAAATACATCCTCTCGGAATTCATCGGCCACAACGACGCGCCGTTCATCTACGAGAAGGTCGGCAACCGCTTCGAACACTTCATGATCGACGAATTTCAGGACACCTCCGTCAAGGAGTGGGAGAACTTCCTGCCCCTGCTGCAAAACGCCATGTCGCAGAGCGAGGCGACGTCGGTGCTGATCGTGGGCGACATCAAGCAGTCGATCTACCGCTGGCGGGGCGGCGACTGGAAAATCCTCCACTCGCAGGCGCAGGCGCAGCTCGACCCGGCCAGCACCGAGGTGGAGATACTCAGGGAGAATTACCGCAGCCTGCCCGCCGTGGTGGAATTCAACAACGAGATCATCGGCCGCGTGGTCGAGACCGACAACCGGGCGCTGAACGAGACGCTCGACGAAGCGGCCGCAAAGGGCGGCATCAACCCCGCGGCGGCGGCCGCACTGCACGACACCCTGCGCGACGCCTATCGCGGACACGCGCAGACTCCCCGCCGCCGGAGCGACCGGCCGGGCTACGTCTCGGTCTCGACCTTCGCCGAGCAGCCGCCCGTCGTGGAGCGCATCTGCGAGGTGCTGGACAAGGGATTCCGGCCGCGCGACATCATGATACTGGTACGCGGGGCCACCGACGGCGCCAAGGTCGCCGCCGAGCTGCTCGACTTCAAACGCTGCAACACCGATCCCCGCTACCGTTTCGACGTGATGACGCAGGAGGCGCTGATCGTGGGCAACGCCCCCGTCAGTTCGTTCATCGCCGCGTCCCTGCGGCTGTCGCTCAACCCCGACGACTCGCTGAGCCGCGCCGTCTACAACCACTACCTCGGCCGCGGCTTCGACCGCCCGCTGTCCGACGACGAACGGACGTTCTTCCGCTCGATCCGCCTGCTGTCGCCCGAAGAGGCGTTCGAACGCATCGTCATGCGGCACGGTCTGCAGGACGACAAACAGCAGACGGCCTACCTGCAGGCGATCCACGAACAGATCATCGGCTTCTGTTCCAGCAAGATCGCCGACATCGCGCTGTTCCTCGACTGGTGGGAGCAGCAGGGGCAGAACCGTTCGCTGAGCGTCGAGGAGAGCGAAACGACCGTCGAGATCACCACGATACACAAGGCCAAGGGACTCGAAAAGCGCGTGGTGCTGATCCCCTACTGCTCGTGGCAGCTGGACCCCAAGTCGGGCGGCAACGTGACCAACATCGTCTGGGCCGAGGCGCACGGCGACGCCGAAGCCGTGGGACGCTTTCCGGTGAAATACAAGAAGTCGATGGCCGAATCGGGATTCTCGGCGGAGTACTACCGGGAACTGGTCTACTCGCACGTCGACAACGTCAATCTGCTGTACGTGGCGCTGACGCGCGCCGCCGAATCGCTGCATGTCTTCATCCCGCAGAAAGGCGGCAAAACCGTCGGCGGACTGCTCCTCCAAAGCATCCTCACCGACGGCGACAAAGTCCTCGCGGGCAGTGCCGAAGGGCGTTACACCGTCACCGAAACGGGCGAGCGGTTCGAATTCGGCCAGTTCCGCGGCCCGGTCGCCGACGGCGGCAAAACGTCCGGCGCCGAGCACGTCGTGCTGGAAAACTACCCCACGGCGCGCGCCGACCTGCGCCTGCGGCTCCCCTCGCAGCGTTATTTCGAGCAGGAGGAAGAGGTGGAACTCTCGCCCCGCAATTTCGGCATCCTGATGCACAAGGCCTTCGAAAACGCCGACGACGAGGAGCAGATACGCCTCGCCGTGGAGCGGATGCAGGCCGACGGCACGCTTTCCGCCGCCGAAGCCGCCGCCCTGCGGCGGATGATCGCCCGCGCGCTGGAACACCCCGCGGCCCGCGAGTGGTTCGCCGGGGACTGGGAGCGCGTGCGCAACGAAAACGAAATCATCATTCCCGGCGGCTCCTCCGCGCGGCGTCCCGACCGCGTGATGATCCGCGGCACGCGGGCCGTGGTCGTGGACTACAAGTTCGGCGGCCGCGAACCCGAACGCTACCGCCGTCAGGTGCGCGAATACCTCGCCCTGCTGCGGCAGATGGGCTACACCGAAACCGAGGGGTATTTGTGGTACGTGAAACTGGGAAGAATCGAAAAGGTGGAGGAATGACATGAACGAAATCATCGGCATCATACCGCACAAATTCCGCCGCAGGGGCTTCGGCATGGCCTGCACGCTGCTGCTGCGCGCAGGGCTGAACTTCCTCGGACTGGCCGTGCTGCTGCCCGTGCTGGCGCTGGCGCTCGACGCCCGGAGTCTCGACGGCGGCGGGCAGCTGGCCCGCATCTACACGGCGCTGGGCTTCACGTCGCCGCGCAGTTTCGCGCTGACGGTCTGCGCCGCCGTGGTGGCCGTTATCGTCCTCAAATGCCTGACAAATCTCTGGCTGGCGCGCATCGAGCGCAACTACATCTACGACCTCTACCGCACCCTTTCGCGGCGGCTCTACGTCACCTACCACGACCGGGGACTGCCGTTCGTCAAGTCGTCGAACTCGGCCGTGCTGGCCCGCAACGTCAATGTCGTCTGTCTGGCCTTCACGGCCGGCGTGCTGAAACCCGCCGCCGCCATCGCCGCCGAAGCGCTGCTGCTGGCGCTGCTTTTCGGGGCGCTGCTCTGGTACGCGCCCGTTGCGGCGGTTCTGACCGTTGCGGTCTTCCTGCCTTCGATCTGGATCTATTACGGCTTGGTGCGCAACCGCATCAACCGCTACGGCGAGCTGGAAAACAAGGCCCAGCGCGAAAAGGCGCGGCTCGTGGCCGAGACCTTCCGCGGCTATGCCGACATCGAGATCAACAACGCCTTCCCGATGATGCTCCGTTCGTTCGACCGGGCGATGGATCAGGTGATTCGCACGCGCCTGCGCGAAACGGCGATCGGCATGCTTCCGCAGGCCTTTACCGAAATCGGGCTGGCGCTGGGCATGGCCCTGCTGGTCGCGCTGAGTCTGGGCGCGGAAGAAGGACGCGCACAGCTGCTTTTCGGCGTCTTCGCCGTAGCCGCGCTGCGCCTGATGCCTTCGGTGCGCAGCATCATGGCGGGCTGGACCTCGATCAAGTACAACCGCTACACGATCGCCGTCCTGCGCGACGCAACGGCCGGGGACGAACCTTCCTCCGCATCGCCGGACACGCTCTCCGGAGCCGCCGAGAGAGCCGGGAAAGGCCCCCATACTGATGCCGCCGCTATCCCGCCGTCGGAATACTCCGCGGCGGAGAGCGGCGAGACCGCCCGCGGCAGGCGAACGGCTCCGGACAAACGAACCGCATCCGGCAGACAAACGGCTCCTTACGGCCAAACAGCCCCGGCCAAACAGCCCTGCACCGCAAAATCAACGAAATCCGTTTCGGCCGGCGGCACATCCGGAGCATGCGCGTCCGAAATACTGTCTTTCGAACATGAAATCGCCGTCCGCAACCTCGGCTTCCGCTTCGCGGACGACGGGCACGAGCTTTTCCGCGGCCTTACGCTCTCGATCCGCAAGGGCGAACGCATCGGCATCCGCGGCGCATCGGGCGCAGGGAAAACGACGCTTTTCAACCTGCTGCTGGGACTTTACGAACCGACCGGGGGCGAAATAACGATCGACGGCACGCCCCTCACCGCCGCCAACCGCCGCGCATGGCAAAACCGCATCGGCTACGTCTCGCAAAACCTTTTCATCGCCGACGGAAGCTTCGCGGCCAACGTCGCGCTGGGCGTTCCCGACGACGAAATCGACCGCGGCCGCGTAGCCGAAGCGCTGGAAGCCGCCCGGCTCGGAGAGTTCGTCGCGGGACTTTCCAAAGGCATGGACACCCATGTCGGCGAATGCGGCTGCCGCCTTTCGGGCGGACAGCGCCAGCGCATCGGCATCGCCCGCGCGCTCTACCGTCGGGCCGACGTGCTCTTCTTCGACGAGGCGACCTCGGCGCTCGACAGCCGCACCGAGGAGGAGATCAACCGTTCGGTCGCCGAGCTGGCGGCGCGCGACAAGGGGCTGACGCTGGTGGTTATCGCCCACCGCGAAAGTTCGCTCGAATACTGCACCCGAATCATCACAATAGGAGAATAATTATGGAATACATCATAGCAGGCATACGCATCGCCGTCCCGCAGGAATTCACCGCAGGGTCTTTCGGCACGGCGCTGGCGCCCTTCGCCGCCGCAGACGAAGGCCCGGCCGACCTGAGCGTCGAAACCCGCGGCGAAATCCGCCAAGCGGACGGCTACCGCGAACTCGACGAATTCGACTTCGCCGATGCCGACGCCGACTGCCGTTTCGGCCGCGACTCGGAAGGTTACCTGCTCACCATGACGCCGCGCGACGGCTGCGCCGCCGCCCGTTTCCGCAAGGCGTTCGGCGCACCGCTCGTCACGACCGACGTCACACTGCGGCACAACCCGGCGCTGTTCCGCTTCGGATTATGGTCGATGTTCAACATCGCCGCCGTGGCGCGGCAGGCCGTAGCCATCCATTCGTCGGTCATCAGCCTGAACGGCAGGGCCGTGCTGTTCCTCGGCGAATCGGGCACCGGCAAAAGCACCCACACCCGTCTGTGGCGTGAACATATCCCCGGCGCGGAGCTGCTCAACGACGACAGTCCGATCGTCCGCATCGTGCAGACCGCAGATGCAGACCCGATTTGCGGAGCCGTCCAAAATCCGGCGAACGCCCCCGCAGCTGCGGCTGAAACTCCGGACGCAAGCGCAGCGACAACCGGCGCCCCAAAACCGCAGGCCATGGTCTTCGGTGCGCCGTGGAGCGGGAAAACGCCCTGCTACCGCAACGTATGCCAACCGATCCGGGCCATCGTACGGCTGTCACAGGCTCCGCACAACCGGATTCGCCGCCTGCGGGCGATCGAGGCCATCGGCGCGCTGCTGCCCTCGTGCCCGCCGTCGTTCGCCCACGACGAAACGCTGGAAGACGCCGTATGCGCAACCGTCTCGGCCGTGGTGGCGCAGGTCCCGGTCTACCACCTCGAATGCCTGCCCGACGCCGCGGCCGCCGAACTGGCCTGCCGCACGATTTTCGGCGGCGAATCCGCAAATCCCCGCCCGTGATGCAGCTTTCGAACCGTCTGTTTTTCGAGCAGGTCGAAGCGATGCTCGCCGAAGGACACGAAGTCCAGATCCGCATGAAGGGCCACAGCATGCGGCCCCTGCTGCGCAGCGAACGCGACATCGCAGTACTGACTCCGATCGCCCGATACACCGGAAATTCCGAAACGGCAGCAGCCGCCCGAAAGCAAAACAGGCTCGCGCGAAACGAAACCGCCCCCGACACCGCCGCAAATTCCCACCCCGACCGTCTTCCCTCCGGAAGTCAGGCCCTGCAACCGGGCGACGTGGTGCTGTTCCGCTGCGAAGGACGCCATATCCTCCACCGCATTCTCCGCATCGAACCGGAGAGCGGGGAGATGCCCCCGCAATCGGCAAACACGACGGTAGAGACAATAACAAAGACACCGGAAGCGTCGGCAATACCAACGGCCGCAACAACGGAAGCGGCGACAACAGCTGCGTCGGCAACGGCCTCCAACGCCGGAGATACTCCCGCTCCGCTCCCCGCGCTCCGGGAAACCGGCAAGGCGACCCCTCCGCTTCCGGCACGCCCCGAAAATTCCGAAAATCCCCAAGCGACCAGCAATCCCGGCCAAACACCCGCAGAAACGGCACCTGCCCCGCCCCGGCTTCGTTTCACCCTCGCAGGCGACGGCAACCACCGGATGACCGAACATTGCGCAGCGACAGACATAGCGGCCGTTATGACGGCTGTCATCCGCCCTTCCGGCCGCATCGTCTCCACCGCTTCCCGCCGGTGGCGACGACAGTCCCGCTGTTGGCTGACGCTGCCCGCCGCCGTCAGACGCTTCATCCTGCGGGCGCTCTGGCGGCTGGGGATCAGATAGAACCGGGATTTGCGGCATCCGAAAAAGTCTTGAAAACAGAGCGTGAATAACCGGGAAAGCGCCTTTCGGTCGTTTCCGACCGATTGGCCGAAAAGATCGGGCGCAACCGGAGACGACGCAAAAACAGCCGACGACATAATACAGCCGGGCAAAACAGACAATCGAGAACAACCGGAAAACGCTCCGGGAAAATCCGGACAGCGTTATTTCCGGCAAGCGCAAAGCGCCGTACGTTCGTTCGGCATAAGGACACAAGAAACCGCCAAGCCGACACCCTTCGGCAATCGCCATTCGGCTTCTTTCCGGCCGCTGCCGACTATACGTCAGGCATACTCCGCACAGAAGCCGGCCTCCTATGAAACATCCTATGAAACATCCTATAAAAGGCTCCCACAAGACCATACACACGAAAAGACCGGAACTCATCGGAGAGTTCCGGTCTTTCACAATATACGAACGGTCTTCTTGCCGTCCTTCGGTCGGATTATTCGCCCAGTGCGAAACGCTTGTAAGCGATAACCGTCGCCTCTTTGTCTGCCTTGTGGATGAAGTCGGCGATCGACTCTTTCTCGCCCACTACGGCCTGAGCCAGCAGCGTGTTCTCCTCGAAGAACTTGCGCATCTTGCCTTCGGCGATCTTCTCAAGGATGGCTTCGGGCTTGTTGGCGTTCTTGGGGTCCTGCTTCATCGCCTCGACGGCGATCTTGCGCTCATGCTCCACAACCTCTGCGGGGCAGTCGGCCTCCGAGATCGACACGGGAGCCATAGCCGTGGCCTGCATGGCGACGGTGTGGGCAACCTCTGCCGGAACCTCCTTGTTGAAGCCGAGGATCGTACCGAGCTTCTTGTTGAAGTGTACGTAAGCAGCGCAGTAGGGAGCCTCGATGCGGGCATAGTATGCCAGCTCGATCTTCTCACCCGTCTGCCCCGATTTCTCGGTCACCATCTCCTCGACGGTGTGGCCTTCGGCGTTCTTGGCAGCCATCAGGGCGTCGCGGTCTGCGGCGTCGCTGTTTACGGCAACCTCCAGCATCGCCTCGGCCGAAGCGGTATATTCTGCATTCTGAGCCACGAAGTCGGTCTCGCACGCCAAGCAGAGGATATAGGCCTTCTGACCTACGATCTTCGTAACGACGACACCCTCGGTAGCGGTGCGGTCGGCACGCTTGGCAACGACGAGCTTACCTTTCTCGCGGATAATGTCCTGAGCGCGTGCAAAGTCACCTTCGGCTTCGATCAGGGCTTTCTTGCAGTCCATCATACCGGCACCGGTCATCTTGCGGAGCTTCATTACATCAGCAGCTTTGATTTCCATAATACTTTTCCTTTCTTTTAGGTGATTAATTTCTTTTCCCAAAGGCCCGAATTACTCGGCCTTGGCCTCGGCAACCTCCTCGGCTGCAACCGCAGCGGCCTCCTCGGCAACAACGGCAGCTTCTTCGGCCGCAACCTCAGCAGGCTCCTCGAACGGAGTCTCGACAGCGGCTACGACGTCGGCTACGGCGGCCTCCTCGGCATCGATAGCGGCCTTCACGGCTTTCTTGATGCGGGGTTTGCCCTCCTTCTTCACGGGAGCGTCGGCACCGGCCTCAGCCTCCTGCGCCTCCTTCTCCTTTTCGAGCTTGCGCTCTTCGGTACCTTCGGCGATAGCGCTGCACATGGCATCGAGCACTACGGCAATCGATTTGGTGGCATCGTCATTTGCAGGGATAACGTAATCAATGTCGGTCGGATCACAACAAGTGTCTACCATTGCAAATACGGGGATGCTCAGGCGCTTGGCCTCTTTTACCGCATTCGACTCCTTCTGTACGTCAACGACGAACAGGGCGGCCGGAAGGCGCGTCAGGTCGGCGATGGAACCGAGGTTCTTCTCAAGTTTCGCGCGCTGGCGTGCGATCTGGAGTTTCTCGCGCTTGGAAAAATTATCGAACGTGCCGTCGCTGTTCATCTTGTCGATGGTCGACATTTTCTTGACGGCTTTACGTATGGTGGGGAAGTTTGTCAGCATACCGCCGGCCCAACGTTCCGTAACGTAAGGCATACCGACGGCTGCCACCTTTTCGGCAACGATCTCCTTAGCTTGTTTCTTGGTGGCTACGAACAGCACGCGGCGACCGCTCTTGGCGATCTGCTTGATGGCTGCAGCGGCCTCATCGATCTTCAGCACGGTCTTGTGCAGGTCGATGATGTGGATGCCGTTCTTCTCCATGAAGATGTAAGGAGCCATTTTAGGGTTCCATTTGCGCTTCAGGTGACCGAAGTGCGCACCGGCTTCCAGTAATGTATTAAAATCTGTACGTGACATTTTAATTCAATGTGTTTAATAATTTTAATTCTCTTTTCTTCAATCCGGCGGGTAGCGGCCTTGCCGGTCCCGCGGATTTTCCGCGGCGGGGCAACCTGAAGGTAATACGCGATATATATAATATATAGGTAGTCGTTCCGGTTTGTAACCCTCGCCGTGCCTGCCGAAAATAGGTCGTTCGGATTAACGCTTGCTGAACTGGAACTTGCGGCGTGCTCCGGGCTGACCGGGCTTCTTACGCTCAACCTCGCGGGGATCGCGCGTGAGGAATCCGGCCTTCTTCAGTACCGGACGCATCTCGGCGTCGATTTCGCACAATGCGCGTGCGATGCCCAAGCGAGCGGCCGAAGCCTGTCCCGTGATACCTCCGCCATCGAGGTTGATGGCGATGTCGTAATTCTCCACGGTGTTGGTAGCCAGCAGCGGCTGCTTCACCTGATACTGGAGAATTTCGAGCGGGAAGTAAACTTCAAGCGCTTTGCGGTTGATTGTAATCTGACCCTTACCCGGCTTCACGTATACGCGAGCCACAGCGGCCTTACGACGACCTACGGTGTTTACAACTTCCATAACTCTTACTTAATCTCGTTTAATTTAATGGTCTTCGGGTTCTGCGCGGCGTGCGGATGCTCCGAGCCGGCGTATACCTTCAGGTTTTTGAGCAGGGCGGCGCCCAGACGGGTGCGGGGCAGCATGCCCTTGACTGCTTTTTCGACGATGAACGTCGGTTTCTTTGCCAGATAGTCGGCCGGGGTAGCGAAACGCTGGCCGCCGGGATATCCGGTGTGACGCGTGTAGACCTTCTCGGTCATCTTGTTGCCCGTGAGCTTCACCTTCTCCGCATTGATGACGATGACGTAGTCACCGCAATCCACGTGGGGCGTGTAGCTGGGCTTGTTCTTGCCTCGGAGGATCTTCGCGATCTGCGATGCAAGACGTCCCAATACCTCGTTCGTAGCGTCGATGACGATCCATTCCTTGGTCACCGTCGATGCATTGGCCGAGATAGTCTTGTAGCTTAATGAATCCACTTTGTTTTACGTTTAATTTAACTTATTGTAATCCGTTTCCCGCACGAAAGCGGGTGCGCAAAGGTACGAAAAAGTTTCCGAACTGCAAAAACAAATAAATCCGAAAAACAAAAAACTTGAACAATCGCCGAAAAATTCTTATTTTAAGGCAATTAAAGTCCCAGCAACAGCTAAAAAAGCATGCCGCGAACGCACCGAAGGCCGGAGCGGCGGGCACGGCAATGGAGACAGGGCGGGTCACGCCGCCGCACGGCAGACACAACAATGGAGACGGGGACGGATCAGGACGGGTCAGGACGCCGAACGGCGGGCACGGCCACGGAGACAGGAGGAATCAGGATGCCGAACGACGGGCGCGGCTGCGCGGCCGGGGCCGTATCACCCTGTATTTGCCGCCCTCGCTGCGGACCAAGCGATGTACGTCGGGATCGTCCGGCAGATAACGCACGACGACCGAATCGCCGATGCGGGCCGTCATGAGATTTTCCGTTTTGCGGACCTTGCCGGTATAATCGGTCCCGCCCACCCTGAACCGGTATCTGAAATAATAGACGGTGCGCTTTTCACGGAAATTGCGGTGCATCCGTCCCCGGTATCCGGGCCGGTATCCGACGCATTCGGTCCGCGAAAAACTCGCGGTGAGCACCGCACGGGTCTCCGCCCCATCGGCATCCAGCCGCTTTTTCACATAGCCGGAATACGCCACGGCCGCCCCGATCAGCATCCCGAAGAGACATACCCCCAGCAATATCCACTTCACCCGGTTCATAAAAACGTTTTTTCAGTTTGCAAAAATACGAAAAACAGCGAAAACATACAAAGGAGAAATTGCAAGCCCGTCGCCCGCACATCCCCCACAACCACAACCACAACCACAACCACAACCACAACCACAACCGCCCCCCCCGGCATCTGCGAACTCCGTCCCATACCCCCGGCCCGCACACCGAAAACTCCGGCCACGAACACCGAAACTCCGGCCCCCGCACACCGAAAACTCCGACTCCGCCTTGTCGCACGAAAAGAGGGCTTCGGCAACCCGAAACCCTCTTTACACCGGACGGCCCCGAAGCCGTCCCTGTCAATATCGAAATCCCCTATCCGAGGAACGAGAGCAGAATACCTGCGGCGACTGCCGACCCGACCACACCGGCCACATTGGGACCCATGGCGTGCATCAGCAGGTAGTTCGAACGGTCGTAGCGGATACCCATATCCTGCGACACGCGCGCGGCGGCCGGAACGGCCGAAACGCCAGCATTGCCGATCAACGGGTTGATCTTGTTGCCCTCCTTCAGGAAGAGGTTCATCAACTTGACGAACAGCACGCCGCCCATCGTGGCGATGAAGAACGAGCATGCACCCAGCACGAAGATACCCAGCGTCTTGGGAGTCAGGAAGACCGACGCCTGCGTCGAAGCTCCCACCGTGATGCCGATCAGGATCGTCATGATGTCGATCAGCTGGTTGCTGGCCGTGGTGGCCAGACGCTTCACCACACCCGACTCCTTCAGAAGGTTGCCCAAGAAGAGCATACCCAGCAGCGGAATCGCGTCAGGCACGACGAACGTCGTCAGCAGGAAACCGATGATCGGGAAGAGAATCTTCTCGGTGGAGGAGACGGCACGCGGCGGACGCATCTTGATAAGGCGTTCGCGCGACGAGGTCAGCAGACGCATCACGGGCGGCTGGATGACCGGTACGAGAGCCATGTACGAATAGGCGCAGATAGCTATGGCGCCCATGTACTCCGGAGCCAGACGGCTCGTCAGGAAGATGGCCGTAGGACCGTCGGCGCCGCCGATGATGGCGATCGAACCGGCCTCATTGGCCGGGAATCCGAGCGCCAGAGCGCCCATGTAGGCCGCGAAGATACCGATCTGCGCAGCAGCGCCGATAAGCATCAGCTTGGGGTTCGAAATCAGCGACGAGAAGTCGGTCATGGCGCCCACGCCGAGGAAGATCAGCGGCGGGTAGACGCCGTAACGGACGCCGAAATAGAGGTAGTTGAGCACCGAGCCTTCCTCATAGATGCCGATTCCGTGGCCGGTCACCATCGGGATATTGCCGATGATGATACCGAAGCCGATCGGCACCAGAAGCATAGGCTCGAACTTGTGTTTGATGGCAAGATAGAGGAAGAAGCACCCCACGGCGATCATGATGAGGTACTTGTAGCCGCCCTCCTGCAGGAAGAGCTGCGCAAATCCCGTCTCGTGCACGAACTTGGATACGCTTTCGCCGAGGAACGACGATGAAAGGAAGTCTAACATACGCCTATCCGAGAGTTATGAGCACGTCGCCCTCCAGCACGGAGTCGCCGCGGTTGACTTTGATCGACTTGACAACGCCGGCGCGGTCGCTGTCGATATTGTTCTCCATCTTCATGGCTTCGAGCACCACCAGCGTCTGGCCGACGGCCACCGTGTCGCCCTCCTTGATCCGGATGTCGAGGATGACGCCCGGCAGCGGGCTTTTCACGGGCGACTCGCCCGCAGCCGCAGGAGCCGCCGCGGCAGGCTTCGTAACCGGAACGGTCGAAGGCTGCACGGGATGCGAAGCGGGAACGGCCGCCACCTGAGGTTTGGCCGCCACGCTGGGTTTCACGGTCGTGTCGAGCACCTCGACCGAATAGGAGGCGCCGTTGACGATCACATCGGCCTCGGTGTCGTTGAGAATCTCGATGCCGACGGTGTAGTCGTTACCGTTGATCTTGAAATTGTATTCTTTCATAAAATTCGTTTGTTTAATTCCGCGCCGTCTTCCGGTTCCGGACCGCAGTCCCGGTTCCGGCGTTCGCACCGATCGGGATCGCCCCGGCGGGGCCGGCATGCCCGCGGCGGAAAGCGGATTTCGGACGGCTTGCGGAGCGCTCTCTAAATTTATTTTCTGATTCGTTCGGGCATCGGGGTCAGACCGTGGATTTTCGAGCTCCACGGCGAGTAGACGCGCGCCACCTTGTTGATAGTAATCACGTCGCTCTCACGGTCGTGCATCTCGGCCTTGTTGAGCTTCACGGCCAGCGCGATGGCGGCGATGATCTCGCCGTTGACCACGCTGTCGCAGCCCGCAGGCACCGAGACCTTCATGTCGTCGACCAGTATGCCGCGGGTCTTCGACTTGGCGGCCTTCTTCTGCGCGCTCTTCACCATGACTTTGGCGAAAAGCTGGATCAGCAGAAAGAGGACGATCAGCGCCGAAAGCACCGTCACCACCGAAACGATCGTAACGTAGATGCCGACGGGGTCCTTGTCGAGGATCGTATCGGCGCCTTTAGCCGAAGCAGCCAGAGCCGCGAAGAGCAATCCTGCTGTTAAAATCGCACGCTTCATACTACAACGGAATGTTAGAGTGTTTCTTGGCCGGGTTCTGCAGGCGTTTGGTAGAGAGCGACTGCAGGGCGCGGATGATGCGGAAACGCGTGTTGCGCGGCTCGATCACATCGTCGATATAGCCGTAGCGGGCGGCGTTGTAGGGGTTCGAGAACTTGTCGTTGTACTCCTTCTCCTTTTCGGCCACGAACTTGGCTTTCTCTTCGGGCGATTCGATCGCTGCGACCTCCTTGCCGTAGAGCACCTCGACGGCACCGCTGGCGCCCATCACGGCGATCTCGGCCGTCGGCCATGCGTAGTTGATGTCACCGCGGATATGCTTCGACGACATCACGATATAGGCGCCGCCGTAAGCCTTGCGCAGCGTAACGGTAACCTTGGGCACCGTAGCCTCGCAGTATGCGAAGAGCAGTTTCGCGCCGTGGGTGATGACGCCGCCGTACTCCTGCGTCGTACCCGGCAGGAAGCCCGGAACATCCACGAGGGTCACGATCGGAATGTTGAACGCGTCGCAGAAGCGGATGAAGCGCGCAGCCTTGCGGCTGGCATTGATATCGAGCACGCCGGCCATGAACTTGGGCTGGTTGGCGACGATGCCCACGCTCTGGCCGTTGAAACGGGCGAAGCAGGTGATGACGTTCTTGGCATAGCCGGGAGCCGACTCCAGATACTCGCCGTTGTCGACGATCGCCTTGATGACCTCCGACATGTCGTAGGGCTTGTTGGCGCTGTCAGGAACGATCTCGTTGAGCGAATCCTCCAGACGGGTGATCTTGTCGGTGCAGACCGCCAGCGGAGCGTCCTCCATGTTGTTCTGCGGCATATAGGAAATGAGCTTGCGGATCAGCGCGATGCCCTCCTCCTCGGTATCTACGGCGAACTGCGCCACGCCCGATTTGGTGGTGTGCATCGTGGCGCCGCCCAGCTGCTCCTGCGTCACGTCCTCGCCCGTCACGGTCTTCACGACCTTCGGGCCCGTGAGGAACATGTTCGACGTCTCCTTCTTCATGATGATGAAGTCGGTCAGCGCGGGCGAATAGACGGCGCCGCCGGCGCAGGGGCCGAAGATGGCCGAAATCTGCGGGATCACGCCCGACGACATCACGTTGCGCTGGAAAATGTTGGCGTAGCCGGCCAGCGCGTTGACACCCTCCTGAATGCGGGCGCCGCCCGAATCGTTGATGCCGATGCAGGGCGCGCCGTTGCGCAGCGCCATGTCCATCACCTTGCAGATCTTGTCCGACATCGACAGCGACAGCGAACCGGCCGTTACCGTGAAGTCCTGTGCGAAGACATAGACCAGACGTCCGTCGATCGTACCGTAACCCGTTACGACGCCGTCGCCGAAGGTGTGGCTCTTGTCCATGCCGAAATCATAGCAGCGGTGCGTCACGAACATGTCGAACTCCTCGAATGAGCCTTCGTCAAGCAGCATCTGGATACGCTCGCGGGCCGTGAACTTGCCCTTGGCATGCTGGGCGTCGATACGCTTCTGACCACCTCCGAGACGTGCGGTGGCACGGTTCTCGATGAGCTGGTTGATTTTGTTTTGAATTTCACTCATAAGTATGCTTGTTAGTATAGTTTCATGCACGTTCGTTCCGGACTGTCCCGCCCCGCGGCCGTCGGCCGCGTTTACTGGTCTGACCCACCCCCAAATCCCCGCCTCGGCGGGGACTTCTTCGCCGGCGGCGGCGTAAAAAACGGGGCCGAGGGAGCGATACGAACGCTCGTTGTTCCTATTTGTTCTTATTCTCGCAAAGCTCGGTGAGGATGCCCTGCGTCGATTTGGGGTGCAGGAAGGCGATGGTCATGCCCTCGGCGCCCTTGCGCGGGGTTTTGTCGATCAGGCGGATGCCCTTGGCCTCGGCGTCGGCGAGCTGCTCCTCGATATTCTCGCAGGCAAGCGCCATGTGATGAATGCCGACACCGCGGTTTTCGATGTACTTGGCGATGGTAGACTCCTCCGAAGTGGGCTCCAGCAGTTCGATCTTGGTCTGACCGAGCATGAAGAACGCCGTGCGGACCTTCTGGTCTGCGACCTCTTCGACGGCATAGCACTTCAGGCCCAAAACGTTCTCCCAATAGGGAATTGCTTCATCGAGGCTCTTCACCGCGATGCCAAGATGCTCGATATGAGAAACTTTCATAGCAAAATATTAATTTAAGTTAGTGGATGTTCCGTGTCATTTCAAGGCACTGTTATAAAACGAACACAAAGATAGGGCATTAAATTCGAAATACCCAAGCCTTTTATCGTATTTTTTTCGGAATATCTGTCACTTTTCGGGCCGGCCGCGCGCTTCACAACGAAGTGTAAATATCGATCAGACGGCGGGCGACGGCGTATTCCGAAAAAAGCTCGGCGCGGCGGCGTTCGCGCCGGCGCATTTCGCTGCGGAAGGTCTCGTCCCAGAGCACGTTTTCCAATGCCGCGGCGACCTCTCCCACCGCTTCGGGATCGACATAAACTGCCGCGTCTCCGGCCGCTTCGCGGTTGAGCCGCGTATCGCTCAGCACTATCGGCAGCCCGGCCCTCAGCGCTTCGACCACGGGCACGATCGAAGCCTCGATTTCGGCGTCGGGCAGGTAGACGAAAGTCCGGGCCAGCCGGAACAGCGCCGGCAGGTCTTCGGGCGAAAGTTCGTAGATGAAATCCACCCGCGCCGCCATATGCCGCTCACGTGCATAGCCCAGCAGGAAGTCGGCATACGCCGTGCGGCGGCCGCACACCACAACTCCGACGCGCTGCGGCAGCGGAGGTCGGCCGTCGGTTCCGGCAGCGCCCCGCCGCCCTGCGGCAACGGCGGCGTCACTGCGCCCCGCATCCGCAACGGATACACCGACGTCGCGGCCCGCATCTCCGACGGATGTACGGGCACTGCGGCAGACACCTCCGACCGACATGTCGGCACCGCGGTCCGCGGCTCCAATGGCTTCGCCGACTCCGACGGTTTCGGCGGTTTCGGCGATTTCGGCGATTTCGGCGGTTTCGGCGGTTTCGGCGCCGCCGCTCCGTGCGGTTCCGTCCGCGGGCCGGAGATGCTCCCGACCGGCGGCGGCGAACTCCGCGACCGTATTCCGGTTCGCATCCGGAGTGTCCGCACCGACGCCGCGCATCGCCAACCTGGCTCCGGCTTCCACGTCGCCGTACCCTCCGACGCCATCCGACGCCGTATCGTCGCGCCAGCCTGCATTTTCAGGATTCAGGTCCCCGCCGCCGTCCGGCTCCCGCACGGATCGCGCAACAGTCTCCGCAAAAGCCCCCTCTTCCGCAACCGATTCCACATTCCGTCCGGCTGCCCGCTCCCCGGTTCGCTCCGCAGCATCTCCTGCAGGTTGTTCCCCGGTCCGCGCCCCGGTTCGCATCCCAGTTTCCGCCCCAGCTTCAGTCCCGGTTTCCGCCCCGGTTTCTGTCCCAGCTTCCGTCCCGCTTTGCATCCCGGCTTGCGCCCCGGTTCGCTCCGCAGCCCGCACCTCAGTCCGTTCCGCTGCCGTCGGCATCTCCGCCCCTCTCGTTTCGAGCATCTCGCGCTCCCGCTCCCGGAGCAGGGCCAGCGCCTCGAACAGCACCTCCTGATTGTGGCGCGGCTCGACCGTCCCCAGCATCAGCACGAAATCGCGCGGCAGCGCATATTTGCGCCGCACGCCTTCCAGCTCGGCGCCGTCGGGCGGATTCTGCGGCATACGCGCCGCGAGCGGCATCACGACCTCGATCCTGCCGGGGTCGATCCGCAGCCGGTCCGAAAGCTCCTCCCGCGCGTCGCGGTTGACCGTAATCACCCGGCTGGCCGAACGCAGCATCCGCCGGTACAGGCGCAGCAGCACCAGCCGCTCGCCCAGCGAATAGAGATGCGGGTAGCGCAGGAAATTGAGGTTGTGGACCGTCATGACGCACGGTATGCGGCGCAGCAGCACCGGAAAGGGAAGTCCGGGCCGGAAGCCGTGGTAGAGGTCGAACTCCTTACAGCGCTTTCCGTCAATGATATATTCATGCTCCGGGGCATACTCGGCCAAAAGTCTGGCAAGGTGTTGGGAATAGGTTCCGGCAGGTGCGGCCGGGGTGTCGTCGAATCCGATTTTCATAAGTCCAAGTAAAAAATTTCGTCTATGTGGCAAATAATTGTTATCTTCGCTAAAAAATAAGTCCGCTCTTATGAAGAAAATACTGCTTATTTTACTCCTCGCGGCCCTGCTGCCTTTTGCGGCGGCCGACGCGCAGAATATCGCTCTGGGCGAGCGTGTGCCCGAACTGAAAGTCCCTGCATGGCTCGACGGACAGAAACCCGCGGCCACGCCGCGGCTGACCTACGTCGAGTTCTTCCAGTCGTCGAACGCGGCCTGCATCACGTCGCTCAAACAGCTCCGGGCGATGACGGACAAATTGGGTACCAAACTGCGCGTGGTTGTCATAACGCAGGAAAAAGAGGACAAAATAGGCCCCCTGCTCAGACCCTACCTATCGCCGCAAATCTCCGTGGCGATAGACGCCGGAGGCAAGATCTTCACGGCGTTCGGCGTGCAGTACGTTCCGTTCGGGGTGCTGGTCGATTCCAAAAACAGGGCGCTCTGGCAGGGAAATTCACTTCACCTGACACCCGAAATCATCGATAAATCAAGCAAATAACAACATGTCTTTCACCAAGATAAACCATTACGAAAAAGAGTACGCCGACATGCACCACGACACGGCTCTGAACGTCACCGAAGGCGTTGAAGATCAGCCGATCGTAAACCCTTACTTCACGCGCCGCAAGAAGCCGAAGCTCTCGACCGACCAATACGTCGAGGGCATTCTCGCCGGCAACATCACCACCCTTTCGCAGGCCATCACGCTCATCGAGTCCAACAACCCTGCGCACTACGCGCAGGCGCAGGAGATCATCGAGCGCTGCCTGCCGCACGCCGGGAAATCGGTCCGCATCGGCATCACGGGCGTCCCCGGAGCCGGAAAATCGACCTTCATCGAAGCCGTCGGCAACATGGTCACCTCGCTGCGGCACAAGCTCGCCGTGCTGGCCATCGACCCTTCGTCGGAACGCAGCGGCGGCTCGATTCTCGGCGACAAAACCCGCATGGAGAGCATTTCGGGCAATCCCGACGTCTTCATCCGCCCTTCGCCCTCGGCGGGATCGCTGGGCGGCGTGGCCCGCAAGACGCGCGAGACGATCGTGCTGTGCGAAGCCGCGGGATTCGACGTGATCTTCATCGAGACGGTGGGCGTCGGACAGTCCGAAACGGCCGTACATTCGATGGTCGACATGTTCATGCTGCTGCAGATTTCGGGCGCGGGCGACGAGCTGCAGGGCATCAAGCGCGGCATCATGGAGATGGCCGACATCATGGTAATCACCAAGGCCGACGGCGAAAACATCCACAAGGCCGAACTCGCCAAAACCCAGTTTCAGGGGGCGCTGCGGCTCTTCCCTCTGCCGGAATCGGGCTGGCGGCCCAAAGTCTACACCTGCTCGGCCGTAGCCGGAACGGGACTGGAAGAGGTATGGAAAGGCGTCGAGGAGTTCCTCGACCACATCGAGGCCAACGGCTACTTCCGACACAACCGCAACCGCCAGAACAAATACTGGATGTACGAGTCGATCAACGAAGTGCTGCGCAACTCGTTCTACCACGATCCCGCGGTCGAATCGCGCATCGCCGAATACGAACAGCGCGTGCTGGACGACAAGATCTCGTCGTTCATCGCCGCCAAAGAGCTGCTGGACATCTATTTCAAGGACCTGAAATAGTCCTCCGGCCGACGCACGCCGCGCGAACTGCGGATTGCGGAAACTTCTGGGAGAAATACGAACAAAAAAGAGGGTGTCTGCCGCAGTGCAGACACCCTCTTTCGTAGCAACACCCTATCTATCCGGCATAGCGTTCCCGTAGCAGGGCGGCCAGTTCGGGCATGCCTTCGGCAGCGCGTTTGCGGATCAGGGTCAGCGGATTGCGGATGCCCGCCGTATCGGGATTGCCGGGATCGACGACGTAAATCGGAATGTCGGGCCGCACGTAACGCACCAGCGACGCCGCAGGATAGACCGCCAGCGAAGTACCCACGACGACCATGATATCCGCCGTCTGCGCGATCTCCGCCGCACGTTCGAACATCGGCACCGACTCGCCGAAAAAGACGATATGCGGCCGCAGCAGCGACCCGTCGGGAGCCGTGGCGTCGAGCCGCTGCTCCCACCCTTCGATCGGGACGATCAGCCCGGAATCGCGCGACGAACGCAGGCGAATCAGCTCGCCGTGCAGATGCGTCACCCGCGACGATCCGGCGCGCTCGTGGAGGTTATCGACATTCTGCGTCAGCACCTCGACCTCGAAATCCCGCTCCAGCTCCGCGATGGCCCGATGCCCGGCGTTCGGCTCGGCGGCAAGCATCTCGCGGCGGCGTTTGTTGTAAAATTCGATCACGGTGGCGCGGTTGTGCGCCAAGGCTTCGGGCGTGCAGACATCCTCGATACGGTAGTCGGCCCACAGGCCGTCCGAATCGCGGAACGTGGCAAGGCCGCTGTCGGCGCTCACCCCGGCGCCCGTAAAAACGACTATTCTTTTCATAAACTAAAACTTTAGGTAACCCAATCTACTTCCCAATGCGGCAACCAATATCAACAGGACGAATCCGACCGATTTCGTAACACCGACGGCCACGCCTTCGGTCACAATATCGTACGCCAGCATCGCCGCCAGCACACAAAAAGCGATCCCCAGCGCGGCTTTCGACAACAGGGATTTCCGCCGGGCGGGTTCGGTGCCGTCCGCGGACGCAGTGCGGCCGCAGGATTCCGGATGCGCAGCGGATTCGCCGAACCTTTCAGCGCCGGCACGACCGGCGGATTCGCTGCACCTTGCGACCCCGGCTGGCATGGCGGCCCCGGCATTCGCGGCGGAGTCAATACGCCCGGCAGGTGCGGCATGGATGCCGGCTCCGGCACATCTGCGGGATTGCGCACACACGGCAGTCCCACGGGATTCGTTGCGCCTGCCGGTACGCCGCTCCTTGGGCGTCCATGCCGAGAGCAATGCGGGCAGGCCGAACAGCAGGGAACTTACCGCCGCATGCAGCGGCGACTGCCCCACCCACAAAAAATTGAGCGGGAACATCACCAGCGCGACCGCAAACACCGAAGCAATCGCATAAAACCATCTCCGGAGTCTCATCGCCCACCTCCTTCCGCCGCGGCACGGGCGCAAAGCATGTCGCGTCTTCGGCGTTCGGCTTTCAGCTTCCAAAGGCGCATTTCAGCCTCGGCGCGCAAACGCCGCCAGCGCAGCAGGCAGACGACGCATGCGACGAGCGCAGCGACACCCAATCCCAGCGTGGCGCGGGTCAACTCCTTCTCGCCGGAGACTCCCCAGAAAAAGAACGGCGGCAAAATGACAATCCAGACCACCGAAAGCGACAACAGCACCAGCCCCGCATCGCGCCACCGCCGGCGCGGACGACGGCGGCGGTAATCGAGCGCCATTTCGCCGAGGGCGAGGGCGGCGCCCAGCGCCAGCACACCCCAATAGACCCAGCGGGGCAGCCAGTCGGGCCGAAGCAGGAGAAAAAAGACCAGCAGTCCGCCCACGACCTGCAAACCGGAGACAATCCGCCCATACCGCAGACCGGACATATTCCGTCCCGGACGCAAACCGGACACACCCAGAACCGGACGTAAACCGGACACGCTCCGAACCGGACGCAAAGCGGAAATGCCCTGCCCCGGACGCAAACCGGACACACCCCGCCCCGGACGCACACCGGACACGCTCCGAACCGGACGCAAAGCGGAAATGCCCTGCCCCGGACGCAAACCGGACACACCCCGACCCGGACGCACACCGGACACGCTCCGAACCGGACACAAAGCGGACATGCCCCGCCCCGGACGCAAAGCGGACATGCCCCGGTCTGATTGCGAGCCACGGAGTTTTCCACACAATCCTATTCGATTTTTGCTCAATAGATTGCACATATCAATTAGCGTATCGGTTAAATATCGTCGGGATAATCGCTCCGGGGCGGAACCGGGGGTTTTGCAGAAGCGGCATCGCCCGACGGAAGCCCCGTCGAATCGCCGGACTCCGGTCCGGCGGGACGGGGCTTTTTCAGGCGGCCGCTGCGGCGCAGGGCGTCGGCGATGATCCACTGCAGCTGCCCGTTGATCGAGCGGAACTCGTCGGCCGCCCACCCTTCGAGCGCCTCCATGGTCGCGGCGTCGATGCGAAGCACGAAACTCTTGTTATTGTTCTCTTTAGCCATCGGCAGTTAAATCAATGGTGAAGGGTTCCGGCATTGACTACCGGCTGCGCGGCTTCGTCGGCGCAGAGCACGACGAGCAGGTTGGTGACCATCGCCGCCTTGCGCTCCTCGTCCAGTTCGACGATATGTTCGCTGCCCAGACGCTCCAAGGCCATGTGGACCATCGACACGGCGCCCTCGACGATCTTTTCGCGGGCCGAAATAATGGCGTCGGCCTGCTGACGGCGCAGCATCACGGCGGCGATTTCGGGAGCATAGGCCAGATAGTTGATGCGGGCTTCGACCACCTCGATGCCGGCCATCGCCAAGCGTTCGTTGAGCGTGTGTTCGAGCTGGTCGTTGATCGCCTCGCTATTCGAGCGCAGCGTCAATTCATCGTCCTTAACCCCGTTATTGTCATAAGCATAGCAACCGGCGACCTGACGCAGCGCAGCGTCGCTCTGCACACCCACGAAATTTTCGAGGATGTTCATGCGGGCCGAAGCCGAAACCCCGGTTTGTCCGGCAGTCGTCGGAGCGTCGATCTCGAAGACCGCCTTATAGATATCGTCGCGCTTGATCTTCCACACCAGCACCAGACCGATCATAATCGGATTGCCCGTCTTGTCGTTCACCTTGATCGGATCGACGTTCAGGTTGCGGGCGCGGATCGAAATCTGCTTGGCCGACATAAATGGATTGACCCACCAGTAGCCCGTTTCGTAGAAGGTGCCCTTGTATTTGCCGAAGAAGACCATGACGCGGGCTTCGTTGGGTTCGAGCAGCATGAAGCCCGCCATGCAGATCAGCATGCAGAGACACCAGACCGAGCCGATCACGACCGGCCCGACGCCGAACGCCAGCCCTGCGTCGATACGCTGCGCGCCGAACACGATCGCGCACACACCCAGCGCCAACCCGACGAAGATCAGCGTCAAAGCCAGAAAACCATTGCATTTCCAGCCCTTGTAGACAAAATTTCCATTCTCCATATCCGTAAGTTTTAGGTGATATTATTTTGATATCACAAATATATCGAATTTTTCCGGGATTCCAAATATTCCCCCGCTTTTTTCAGGGGGGGGGCAGGATCGGAATGCAAACAAGCAGAAACGGGAACAGAACAGGACGGAATGATGCAAAAAAAATCAACCGTTCGGAGCCGAAAACGGCATCACCCGCGGGAGGTTGGTCCGGCAGCAGGTTGAGTACAAAGCGGAAAGGGGCTTGCGGGCCGCAGACGGAGGTTTTCAGGCAAAAAAAGCACGCCGGATTTCAGGTCCGGGCAACCTCACCACGGCACGGTTCATGCAAGGTCGTATGCTCGTAAACCAAAAATAAATTTACGTTATGAATCAGCAAAGACACACCAACGAGGACACGCTGACCGATATTTTCGGTTCGGAAGAGATGCGCAATCCCGCGCCCACGGAGTTTATCCCCAAAGGCAAGACATCGCCCGAAATCGCCTACCAGTTAGTCAAGGACGAAACCTATCCGCAGACGCAGCCGCGGCTCAATCTGGCCACCTTCGTGACGACCTACATGGATGATTACGCCACGCGCCTGATGAACGAGGCGATCAACGTCAACTATATCGACGAGACGGAGTATCCGCGTGTCGCGGTGATGTGCGGCCGCTGTCTGAATATCGTCGCCAATCTGTGGAACACCCCCGAAAAGGCCGAGTGGAAGACCGGAGCGCTGGGCATCGGTTCGTCGGAAGCCTGCATGCTGGGCGGCGTGGCCGCATGGCTGCGCTGGCGCAACCGCCGCAAGGCCGCAGGCAAACCCTTCGACAAGCCGAATCTGGTGATGAGCGCCGGATTTCAGGTCGTATGGGAGAAATTCTGCCAGCTGTGGCAGATCGAACTGCGCACCGTGCCCCTGACGCTGGATCACATCACGCTCGATCCCAAGCAGGCGCTGGAGATGTGCGACGAAAACACGATCTGCATCGTGCCCATAGCCGGTGTGACGTGGACGGGTCTGGACGACGACATCGAGGGGCTGGACAAGGCGCTCGACGAATACAACGCCAAGACGGGTTACGAAATTCCGATCCACGTGGACGCCGCGTCGGGCGGTTTCATCCTGCCGTTCCTCAAACCCGAAAAGAAGTGGGACTTCCGCCTCAAATGGGTGCTGTCGATCTCCACGTCGGGCCACAAATACGGTCTGGTATATCCGGGTCTGGGCTGGGTGGTCTGGAAGGACAAGAAGTATCTGCCCGACGAAATGTCGTTCTCGGTCAATTACCTCGGAGCCAACATCACGCAGGTGGGTCTGAACTTCTCGCGTCCCGCGGCGCAGATTCTGGGCCAGTACTACAATTTCATCCGGCTGGGATTCGAGGGCTACAAAGAGATTCAGCAGAACTCGATGGACGTCGCCAAGTACTGCCACCAGCAGATCGGCACGATGAAGTGCTTCAAGAACTACTCGAAGGAGGTCGTCAATCCGCTCTTCATCTGGATGATGGATCCCGAATACGACAAGAAGGCCAAATGGACGCTCTTCGACCTGCAGGCCAAACTGCAGCAGAGCGGATGGATGGTTCCCGCGTACACCATGCCCAAGAACATCGAGAACGTGGTCGTGATGCGCATCGTGGTACGTCAGGGCATGTCGCGCGACATGGCCGACATGCTGATGGGCGACATCCGCAACGCCGTCGCAGAGTTCGAACAGCTCGAATACCCCACTACGTCGCGCATCAAGTACGACAACATGGAACACCAGAAAGGCAAGGTATTCACGCACTAGAATCGGGGATCCGGACCGGCGGTCCGGGGTTCGCCCCGGACTTCCGGCCGGTTTCCGGACCGGCATTACAGCCGGAAGGCGGAAAGACTCCCATTTATTGAGGTTCAGTCAACGGCGGGACGCCGCCGGCTGGCCGTCGCTTCCGGCGCCCCTGCTTCGGCAGGGGTTTTTGTCCCGGTGCGCCGACACGCCCCGGAGTCCGTCGCAGAGATTGCGGAAAAGGTCGATCCAGCCCGTTCCGCGGCAGGCAAGACCGGGGTTTCGGCTACCACATCAAACTCCCGTGCGCCCTGAGGCGGCGCTTTCTCGCAGGCAGCTCGTTTTCACGGTTCTGCGCCCCGTCACGGCGGTCGAAAGAGCACACTTCCGGCTTCGGTCCGATTTCGGGGGATCGGCGGGCACGACCGCGACACGCACACTTTCCGGGCGCCACGGGAACTTGACAGGCGGCTTCCGCATACAGCGGCGGCCGCCTTTTTTATCAGGCCTCTTGCAATATTTCAAGCCGCGAAAAAGAGACGGGCGAAATGCAGCCTCCCCCTACCCTGAAAAACACCGAGAAAAACCGTTGCGGGACAAAAAAGACTGCCGAACGAAAAAGAGAACCGCCGAAGAAAAAGAAAGTTTGCTGGCGGGAAGAGGAGGAAACAGCAACGGGACAAAAAAGGCCACCGGAGAAAAAAAGAGAACCGCCGAAAAACGAGAAAGCCGGCAGGTGGGAAGGCAGAGCCGTCATGGGCCGCGAAAAGAGTGCAAAAAAAGCGGGAGGAAACCCGTTTCCCAACTGTCAAAAAGAACAAAAACGGCCCTTTCGGGGACTTGTCGGAGCGGGAAAGTTTTATTATCTTTATGCCGTTTTACCGAAACCGTTCCGATATGGCCCAAACATTCGATATATTCCTGATCGTCATGGCGCTGCTGGCCTTGGTGGTCTTCGCTGCCCTGCATTTTTTCGAAGCCGGATACGGCTATCTTTTCAACCCCAAATACGGGCCGCCCGTGCCCAACAAGATCGGCTGGGTGCTGATGGAGTCGCCCGTATTCGTGGCGATGTGCGTGCTGTGGCTGCTCTCCGAAAGGACGTGGGAAGCCGGGCCGCTGACGCTCTTCGCGCTCTTTCAGGCCCACTACCTGCAACGGGCGTTCATCTTTCCGCTGCTCATGCGCGGCGCGTCGAAAATGCCGCTCGGCATCGTCCTGATGGGCATGTGCTTCAACACGCTCAACGCCCTGATGCAGGGCGGGTGGATCTTCTACGTCTCGCCCGAAGGCTACTACGCCGACTGGTTCGCGCAACCTTATATTTATATCGGCGGGGCGATGTTCCTCGCGGGAATGGCCGTGAATCTCCATTCGGATCACATCATCCGCAACCTGCGCCGGCCGGGCGACACGCGCCACTACATTCCGCGCGGCGGCATGTTCCGCTACGTCTCGTCGGCCAACTACTTCGGCGAACTGCTCGAATGGACGGGCTTTGCCGTGGCTTCGTGGTCGTGGGCCGGAGCGGTGTTCGCGTGGTGGACCTTCGCCAACCTCGCGCCCCGCGCCGCATCGCTCAACAAACGCTATGCCAAGGAGTTCGGCGACGAATTCACGTCGCTCGGACGCAAAAAGATCATACCTTTCATTTACTGACCCGATTATGTCATCGCTTTTCACCCCCTATAAGTTAGGACCCGTAACGCTGCGCAACCGCACGATCCGTTCGGCGGCGTTCGAGTCGATGGGCCGCCATTTCGGCCCGACGCAGCAGTTGAAGGATTACCACGTATCGGTGGCCCGCGGCGGCGTGGGCATGACTACGCTGGCCTATGCGGCGGTCTGCCGCAGCGGGCTTTCGTTCGACAAGCAGCTGTGGCTGCGGCCCGAAATCGTGCCGGGGCTGCGTGACATCACCGACGCCGTGCACCGCGAAGGCGCGGCGGCGGGAATTCAGATCGGCCACTGCGGCAACATGACCCACCTGACCACCGCGGGGCAGATTCCGATCGGCGCGTCCACGGGTTTCAACCTCTACGCCTACACGCCGGTCCGCGGCATGCGGGCCGGCGAGATCGAGCAGGTGGCCCGCGACTTCGGGCGGGCCGTCCATACGGCCCACGACGCGGGATTCGACTCGGTGGAGGTACACGCCGGGCACGGATACCTGATTTCGCAGTTCCTTTCGCCCTACACCAACCGCCGCCGCGACGAGTACGGCGGATCGCTCGAAAACCGCATGCGTTTCATGCGGATGTGTCTGGAGGAGGTCATGGAAGCCGCGGCGCAGACCGGAACGGCCGTGTTGGTGAAGCACAACATGTACGACGGATTCAAGGGCGGCATCGAGATCCCCGAAAGTCTCGAAATCGCCCGCGAGATCGAGCGTTTCGGCGTGGACGGCATCGTGCTGTCGGGCGGATTCGTGTCGAAGGCCCCGATGGCCGTGATGCGGGGGCTGATTCCGATCTACACGATGAGCTACTACTCGCCGCTGTGGCTGCGTTACTTCATCCGCTGGTGCGGGCCGTGGATGATCCGGCAGTTCCCGTTCGAGGAGTGCTATTTTCTGGAGGACGCCAAGAAGTTCCGCGCCGAGCTGAAGTGTCCGCTGGTCTATGTGGGCGGGCTGGTGAGCCGCGAAGGCATTGACAGGGCGCTGGACGCGGGATTCGAACTGGTGCAGATGGCGCGGGCGCTGGTCAACGACCCTGCGTTCGTCAACAAGCTTCGGGAGGGCGACGCCGCGACCCGCAGCGAGTGCGACCACCGCAACTACTGCATCGCGCGCATGTACTCGGTGGATATGAAGTGCTGCAAGCACTGCGGTGACCTGCCGCGCAAAATCCGCGAAGAGCTGGCAAAACTGCCGTAAACATGGAACATAAGAACGACACAAACCCGATGGACAAGCAATCGGGACATACGCCCGGCGAAGGCGCGCCGGGCACCCGCGCCGTGCAAGAGACGACGGGAACGGCGCCGGGCATCCGCACCGGGCAGGAGACGGCACGGCATTCCCGGCGGATGAAGCGCGGCGAAGTCCGGCCGGGAAGCGCATGGGCGCTGGTGACGGGAGCCGGATCGGGCATCGGACGCTGTTACGCCCTGCGGCTGGCGGCGCTGGGCTACCGGCTGGTGATCGTCGGCAACAACGCCGCGCCGCTCGAAGCCGTGGCCGGAGAGATACGCCGTGCGGCGGGGGCGAACGCTTCCGCATCCTTTCCCGAAGTCCGGGTCATGCCGATGGACCTCGCGCGGGTCGGGGCAGCACAGGAGTTGCACGACCGGACAGCGGCCGAAGGGATCGAAATCGACGTGGTGATAAACAACGCGGGCATCTTCTCGTTCTGCGACATCCTGACGACGCCCGCCGAGCGTATCGAACGCATCATCCTGCTGCACGACCTGACCGTCTCGCAGCTCTGCCGCCTTTATGCCGCCGACATGGTCCGCCGCGGGGTGCGGGGGTACATTCTCAACATGTCCTCCTACTCGTTGTGGATGCCGTTTCCGGGGCTGGCTTTGTACAGCGCGTCTAAGGCTTACATGCGGTCGTTCTCGGTGGCTTTCGCCAAGGAGGTGCGCGACCGCGGCATCCGCGTCACGGCGGTTTGTCCGGCAGGCGTGGCGACCGACCTTTACGGGCTGACGCCCCGCTGGCAGCGCATCGGCAAACGGCTCGGCGTGCTTATCACGCCCGACAACTGCGCGCGGCGGGGACTGCGGGCTTTGTGGCGGGGCCGCCGCTGCATCGTGCCCGACTGGTGGAACCGGGCATGGATTCCCCTTTGCAAAGCGTTGCCGATGTGGGTGCTGCGGCCGATCCGCAGGTTCACGATGCAATTCCAGAAATAACACGGCCCGCGGTCTGCCACGATCGGAAGCCAAGCGGCTGACGGAACGGCTGGCGCAACGACGGACTAAACGGCTGGCGGAATAGCAGATGCAACGGCCGGCAAAACGGCGGCCGTAACGGCAGGCCGTGCAAGAACAAAAATCACAACAGCTTATGAATGAGATTAAAAACGTAATATTCGACCTTGGCGGCGTCCTCGTGGACCTCGACATCGAGCGCTGCACCGCCGCGTTCCGCGCATTGGACATGCCCCGTGTCGCCGACCTTATCAATCCCTACTATCCCGCCGAGATGATCGGCCGGCTGGAGCGGGGCGACATTTCGTTCCGCGAAGCCTGCGACGAGATGCGCCGGCTGGACGGGCGGCCCGAAGTGACCGATTCCGAGATCGCGGCGGCATACAGCGCATTTCTGGTGGGGATTCCGGTCGCCAAACTGCGGCAGATCATGCGTTTGCGCGAGGCGGGCGTCCGCACCTATGTGCTTTCGAACAACAATCCGGCGGCGATGGTCGCCATCCGCGGCGCGTTTACGGCCGACGGGCATACGATGGACGACTATTTCGACAAGATATACCTTTCGTACGAACTGCACGAGCTGAAGCCTTCGGAGGCGATTTTCCGCAAGGTGATCGCCGACAGCGGCGTGATCCCCTCCGAAACGCTCTTCATCGACGACGGCCGGAAGAACGTTGACGCCGCGCAGGCGCTGGGCTTCGCCGTCTACATGCCCGCGCCGGGAGAGGATTTCGGGCATCTGTTCGAGGAGATAACACGCTGAGGGATCGCAGGGGAGGGAGATTCCCGAACGCAGCCGCCAACCGCACGGCCTGATTTCCGGCGGAGGTCCCGAAGCCGCCCGGAAGCATGCGACAGGGGGCTGGCGGCTCTCCGACAGCGGTCCGACAACATGCTGACAGCTCTCCGACAGCGTTCGGGTCGGCTTCCGAACGCCCGGACGTAAGATGGGAGGCTTCGCGGAAGATCGCGTAAACCTGAAATGAAAACGATACGACACAAGGCGGCTGCGGAGGATTTCCCGGATGCCGCACTGACCACAAACAGAACGAACCCTGAAGAAATGGATTAAAATTACGCTGATCGCCGCGGCCGTCTTGGCCGTGCTGATCGTCATAGCTGCGATCGCCGTTTCGCCCGTAGCCAAGAACTACATCGAGAAACACGACCGCGAACTGATCGGCCGCTCGATCCGCATGGAGCGGCTGCGGATGAACATTTTCACCGGACGCCTGCGCATCGAAGGACTCCGCATCGGCGGAAGCGAAGATTCGACGACGTTTTTCCGACTGGACAGCTTCGAGATGCGCATGCGGCTATGGCCGCTGCTGGGAAACCGTGTGCTCGTGAAAAAAATCTCGTTCGCAGGTCCCGACGTGAAGATCTACCAGCGGGGCAACGCCTTCAGTTTCGATGACATCACAGCCCGCTTCGCGGGCGACACGACAGCCGTCGCCGCAACGCCCGAAAAAACCTCGAAGCCGTGGGAAATCGGGATTTACGACATCTCGATCCGCAACGGCAGGGTCTTTTACAAGGACCTCGCGCTCGATGCCGAGTGGGGCATGAACGACCTGAACCTGCATATTCCGGGCGTCTATTTCTCCGGCGAGAAAACCGACGTCGGGGCCGTGCTCAACTTCGCCGAGGGCGGTTCGCTCTCGACCGACGTGGGCTACAACATCGAAAGCTCGGAATTCGACATCGGAATCCGGCTGCAGGATTTCGCACTGGCGGGCACGCTGCCCTATTTCCGGCAGTCGCTCGACGTCACGGCCGTGGACGGCCGCCTGTCGGCCGACATCCGCCTGCGCGGCAACACGGAACACCTGCTTTCGCTCACGACCGAGGGTACGGCTTCGCTGGCGGGCTTCGCCCTGCGCGACCGGCAGCAGCGGCCCGTGGCGGGCGTCGATACGCTGGGCGTAAAACTCGCCGAGGGCGATCTGGGCAAAATGCGCTTCGTCTTCGACCGCATCTACGTTTCGGGACTCTCGGCGCTGTTCGAAATGACGCCCGAAGGTAATAATCTCGCCGCTCTGATGAAATCCCCGGCGGCAGAAACCGCTTCGCCGACCACCGTTTCCGCCTCTGCGGCAACGAATCCCGCTCCGGAAGCAGCCCCCGCTCCGGCAGCTGAAATCACGACGTCTGCCGTGCCTGCCCCGACTGCTGCGAATCCCGCCCCGGCGGCTGAAATCACGACGTCCGACACTGCGGGAAGCGCGACGCCGAGTCCGACGCTCCGGATCGCCGACCTCGAAATCACGAACGGCCGCGTCACGGTGCGCGACCTGACGATGCACCGCCCGTTCGAATATACCGTCTCGGAAATCCGCATGCGCAGCCGCGATTTCGCCCCCTCGAAGCGCAACAGCATGACCGTCGATGCGCGGATGCAGAAGACCGGCTCGGCGAAGCTGCGCTGGGAAGGGACGCTCGACGACATGAACAACCAGAACATCACGCTTTGGCTCACCAACCTCGACCTGCGCGACTTCGGTCCCTACTGCGAACATTACACGGCCTATCCGCTGACCAAGGGCAACCTCACGTTCCGCAGCCAGAACGTAATCCGCAACCGCTACCTCGACGGCACCAACCACCTCGACATGTTCGAACCGAAGGTGGACAAAAAACGCAGGGAGATCAAGGCCGAGATGAATATTCCGCTCAAACAGGGGCTATACGTCCTGAAAGACAAGAAAGGCCATGTGAAGATGGACCTTCCGGTCAAGGGGAGTCTCGATTCGCCGGAGTTCTCCTACCGCAAGATCGTGCTGAAGGCGATCGGCAACGTCCTGCTGAAAGTCGTGACGGCGCCCTTCTCGTTCCTGTCGGGCAACAAGGAGAACCTCGAATACATCAATATCGACCCGCTGCAATACGTCTTCACGTCGGAGCAGTACGCTTCGCTGGACAAGATCGCGCAGGCATTGCAGGACAAGCCCGACATGCACATCGTCCTGACGCAGCGCGTCAACATGCGCCGCGCCCTGCCCCGGCAGGCGGCCGGCGCGCTCCGAATGGCCTATGCCGAGCATCTGAAGAGCGCCGACACGACCGGCCGCCAGCCTATGTCGATGCTCGAATACGAAAAGATCCAGCAGACCGACATCCGCACTCCGGCGATCATGTCCTTTGCCGATTCGCTGCTCGCCCAGCGGGGAATTTCGCCGCAGGGACTTTCGTCCGACGACAAGGCGCTGGCGCTCTACCGCGAAAAAGCCGCCGGACAGCTGGCCCGCATGATGGCCGCACGCAACAAGGCGCTGACCGACTACATGCAGTCCACGCACGGCGCGACGGCTCCGGCGTTCCGGGTGCAGACGATGGATTCGCTGGCGTTGCCGAATTACGCGGGCCGCGACCGTTACACGATCGCCCTCGAAGTGGACGGCGAGACCGTGGAGGTCGAAGCGGACGACGGCAACGCGGGAGCAGGAACTGACGCAGGGGCTGGTACAGATGCGGGGACGGAGGCCGAGACAGATGCAAGGACAAATACGGAATCGGATACCGAGACGAATGCAGGAACGCATGCAGGAACAGATACAGAGTAGGATGCCGGGGCGGATACAGAACTGAATACAGAATCGGATGCCGTGACGGATGCCGTGACGGATGCAGGATATCGCCGGGAATGTTCAGGCGGATTCGACACATGGCCGCATCCGCCCCGGCAGAGAAGCGGCGGGAACCGGCAAGGCAACGGATACGGCGACGGACACAAATCCCATTGCGGTCGCACGGGACGGAGTCTTCGGAAAAAGCTGCGGAAGCAGCCGGTTCGACAAGCGAAGCAACTCCGCCTGCGGCCGGAGCCGATGCGTATATTCCGGCCGAATAGAGAGCGAAAACGGGCCCCCGGCCGATAAAGAGCGGGATATATGCAGAAAAGGTTTAAAATGAGATTCCTCATTCTAAACCTTTTACAATTTGTCGGGGAGACTGGATTCGAACCAGCGACCTCCAACTCCCGAAGCTGGCGCGCTAACCGGACTGCGCTACACCCCGAACATTTGGGACCCTTATCATTTTAAGAGCGCACAAAGATAAGTCGAAAATCTGAAAAGACAAAATTATTTCCGCAAAATTATGCGCTTCTTTTATCTTCCGCCCTGCTTAGGCCCTTTCCGATCCGATCGTACCTGCTTCCCGTTTCCTCGCACGACTTCCGACAGACTGTAACTTCCGGCCCCAGACCGCGCTTGGTGTCCGATTGCCGTTTTTGTGTGAAATTTGCCTGAAAACGGCGTTGTTTCAGTACTATACCCAAACAAAAAAAAAGTCACTGCAAATATTAATTCACAGCAACTTTCTTCATGTCGGGGTGGCGGGATTCGAACCCACGACCCCCTGCTCCCAAAGCAGGTGCGCTAACCGGACTGCGCTACACCCCGTCGTTCCCGGCCCTGCAACCCGTGATTGGCCTTACATCGGCCCCGCAGGGCTTTTCGTGTCAATCCCGGACTCTTCCGGCCGGGGGAACCGTCACGATTCCGGGATGCAAAGATAGCGGCTTTTTTCTTTCCGGCAAACTTTTGTCCCAAAATCGGTCTTGCAGGCGGTTCGTGAAATCATCGCCCCGAACGGCTTAATTTCAGATTCACGCGAAGACAATAAGCGGCTATCCGCCGCCGGAAGTGTTGCCGCAGTGCAGTTAGTCGGCAAAAACCGGAACCCAAAGCAGGCTTTGAGCGCCTTTCACGACAGATGTGGGGCAAAGAGCGTGTAACGATTCGCAGCAGCATATCAGGATGATAATTCCGATACGGTGTATCTACAGTCGGTGGTAGTGGCAGTACAGCAGTTCGCCGTCGTCGCCGTGGAGGTGCATGCCGCCGCCCAGACAGTAGCGGAACATCTTGCAGTCGGCGCATGCGCCGCGCCGCGCCCAATCGCGGTTGCGGAAGGGTTCGAAGCGGTTTTGCCACACGTCCCAGAATTTATCCCGGTAGATGTTGCCCTGATGGAAGTTGGCACGGATCGACGTGCAGCCCGAAATGGCGCCGTCGACACGGATCGAAGCCACCGAGACTCCGGCGGCGCATTGGTAGAAGTAATCGCGGACTTCGGTCTCGTAGTCCCCAAGGAAGCCTTCGCAGGCATAGCTGGTCCCGATCCTGCCCTCCTTGCGGGTGCGGCGGATAAATTCCAGCATTTCGCGGAACTGCGCGTCGGTCATGCGCAGCGACGGATCGTTCTTGGCCCGGCCCATGGGGAAAATCGAAAAGAGCCGCCAATATGCAACGCCCTCGGCAATCAGCATGTCGCGGAACGCTTCGAGCTGCGGCACCATGGCGCCCGTGACGCAGGTCACCACGTCGTAGGTCAGCGAGGGTTCGCGGACGATCATGCGCAGGGCCGCCAGCGCGCGGTCGTAACTGCGGGAATTGCCGCGGATATGGTTGTGTTCGCGTTCGAAGCCGTCGAGACTGACCGAAACGCTGCGCAGTCCGGCGTCGAGCAGGCTTCGCAAGCGCGCTTCGGTCAGGGCCATGCCGTTGGTGACCATGCCCCACGCATAGCCGCGGCGGGTGACTTCGGCTCCGGCACGCTCCAGATCGTCGCGCACCAGCACCTCGCCGCCCGAAAAGATAATCAGCACCTCGGAGGGATCGACATGGGGCGTGATCTCCTCGTCGAGCACCTTCAGGAAGTCTTCGAGCGGCATGTCGGGCACACCGGGGTCCACGCGGCAGTCGCTGCCGCAGTGACGGCACGAAAGGTTGCAGCGCAGCGTACACTCCCAGAAGAGCGTCGTGAGCCGGTGCTCGGCGACCGTCGAAGCGTAGAGATCGGAAAAGATATTGAGGGCCAGCCGTTTGCGCAGGCCCGGACGGCGGCGCGCCATGGATTATTTCTCAGGAGCCTTGGCGCCCTTCTTCGTGTCCATGACGGGCGTATCCTCGGTCGGTTTCTCCGCAACGGGATCCAGCTCCTCCGGTTCGGCGGACTGCACCTTCGCATCGGGAATATGCACGCCCGTAGCAGGTCCGGCCTGTCCCGGAGGACGCACGCCGTACATGACGACAATGCGGGGCGGCACCTTCACCGAGTCCTGAATCTCCTGCGATCCGGTCTCCTGCTTCTGTTCCTCTGCACCCTTCGCCGGAGCGTTTTTGACCGTCGAGCAGGCAGTCGAAAAGCCAAGCAGCGCAGCCAGAGCGAGTTTCAGTTTTTTATTCATATCGCATCGTCATTAAGGTCATTGTTACAGAGCAAAGATAAAAAAATTTCGACCGAACCTGAAAAAAACATGCCAAAAAGTTTTGAAAGCCAGTGATTTTTACTTTACTTTGCCCTGTACAAACTATTTAATTTTCAATTTTTATGACAGGTAAGGTAAAATGGTTCGATAGCAAAAAAGGCTACGGATTCATTACGGGAGAGAACGGCAAAGAGATTTTCGTTCACTTCTCCGGTATCGTAACGGACGGATTCAAGTCGCTCAACGAAGGTCAGGCAGTCGAATTCGAAGTCGGCAGCGGTGCCAAAGGCGAGCAGGCTGTGAACGTTACGGTAATTGAGTAAGCCCCACGGCGTTCTCTAAATTCAGGGAATAAGAGCAACAGAAACTCAGCATATTCATCAGTACTGAATTTTATGTATTCAACGGTGTTCGGACACGATCCGAACACCGTTTTTCGTTCCTCTCCTCACCGAAGATAGGATTCGGGAACACCTTCGGAATCCTTTTGCGTCTTTGAAACGATCTTTTTCAATTCGTATACATATGCGCCTGCATCCTGAGGAGGATCGGCCAGTGTCAGTCTCCGGACTTTGACTACGTATTCATATCCCTCCTCATAGATTTCATCGAAGCCCCGGATCGGATCATGCGAATACCACAACCGCCAGTCCGGACTCTCCTCTTTGTAAATATAGACAGGCAACCCCTGCAACCAATCATAGTCGTCATCGGCAGCAGCGGGCTTGACGGAAGCGATGGTGAGCGTGATCGTTTTTTCCGACTTGTATTTATCATCCAACTTATCGCAGCCGGCAGTCATTCCCCCGGCAAAAATCAGGAAGAGCGTCACGCACAATGGCAGTAAATGGTTTCTCATAAACAACAGGTTTTAGATGTGAGAGTTAGACGCAATATGGTTATGCAATATAGAAAAAATATCGATTTGCAAATCGCAGGATGCTCCTATTTATTCCGTAAAGACATTACACGGCCCGCATCGGTCAATCGAAACGGCTTTTTTTTGCCCGTTTGAAAAAATAATCGTACTTTTGGGCGTCAATTTTAGGTTAATTCAGGTTCAAACATAAAAACCCAAACACAACCATGAAAGAAGCAATCGCAATTCTGACTGGCGGCGGACCCGCACCCGGTATGAATACCGTCGTGGGCAGCGTCGCAAAGACCTTCCTCCGCAAAGGTTACCGCGTAATCGGCCTGCACGAAGGCTACACGGGACTGTTCAACCCCTCGCCCCGAACCGTGGACATCGACTACCCCATGGCCGACGGTATCTTCAATCAGGGAGGTTCGTTCCTGCAGATGAGCCGTTTCAAACCCAAGGATTCGGATTTCGAAAACAACTTCAACCTCAAGTTCTTCACCGACAACAACATCAAACTGCTCGTGACGGTCGGCGGCGACGACACGGCTTCGACCGCGAACCGCATCGCCAAGTTCTTGGAGGCCAAGAAATACCCCATCGCCAACATCCACGTCCCGAAGACCATCGACAACGACCTGCCCCTGCCGAAAGGCACGCCGACGTTCGGTTACGAGTCGGCCAAGGACAAGGGCGCCGTTATCGCACGTGCCGTCTACGTAGACGCCCGCACGAGCGGCAACTGGTTCGTACTGGCTGCCATGGGCCGCAGCGCCGGCCACTTGGCATTCGGCATCGGCGAGGCTTGCCACTACCCGATGATCGTCATTCCCGAAATGTTCGACAAGACGGAAATCACCGTCGAGAAGATCGTGAACCTCGTGATTTCGTCGATCATCAAGCGCAAGATCATGGGCATGGACTACGGAGCTGCCGTTATCTCGGAAGGCGTATTCCACGCGCTGAGCGACGAGGAGATCCGCAAGAGCGGCATCCACTTCACCTATGACGAGCACGGACACCCCGAACTGGGCAAGGTATCGAAGGCGCACATCTTCAACGAGATGATCGAGAAGAAGGTGAAAGAGCTGGGCATCAAGGTCAAGAGCCGCCCCGTGGAGCTGGGTTACGAGATCCGCTGCCAGACCCCGATCGCATACGACCTGACGTACTGCTCGGAGCTGGGTATCGGCGTGCACAAGCTCTTCGCCGAAGGCAAGACCGGCTGCATGGTTTACGTGGATTCGGAAGGCAATGTAAGTCCGCTCTACCTCAAGGACCTGCAGGATCCCACGACGGGCAAGATTCCGCCCCGTCTGGTGGACATCAAGTCGGACAAGTTCTCGTCGGTGGTGGAGACCATCCTCAACGCCATCACGCCCGCGGATTACGAGGCTGCCAAACAGTATGTCCCCAATCCGGAGGAGTACGATTTCCACAAGATCCTCAACTGGAAATAATCCTTTCCGAAACAGGATTTCAGCAAATCCCCGGAAGCGCGGCTTCCGGGGATTTTTCATGCAGGCCGGGAAAGAGAGCCGGCGGCAAGGACGGAAAGGCCGGACGGTTGAGGGCAGAAGTACCGGGACAGCGGCGGAAGGACCGGAGCGGCGACGGAAGAAGGGCCGGGACGGCGACGGAAGAAAAACCGAGCGGCGACGGAAGAAAAACCGAGCGGCGACGGAAGAAAAACCGAGCGGCGACGGAAGAAAAACCGAGCGGCGACGGAAGAAAAGCCAAAGAAGGAGGAACGGAAGAAGACGGCAACGACAAAAGGACGGACGGCGATGACAGCAAGACCCGCCGGCGACGGCAGAGAAGCCAAAGAAGGAGGAATGGAGGAAGACGGCAACGACAAAAGAACGGACGGTGATCGCAGGAAAACTGAGCGGAGACGGCAGAAGGGCCGGGACGGTTGAGGGCGGTGATTTTCCAACTTTTTCAGGCGGAAAAGGAAAAATACCCGTATCTTTGCCGCATTAGATCCCTAACCCTTAAAAATACCTTTATCCATGGAGACACCGGAAAACAAAAACGATGTGTTCGAACCGATGCCGGAAGAGGCTGCCGCACAGGTTACGGCGGAAAACTCTGCGGACGGCAACCGGTCGCAGAAGATGGCCGAAGCAAAGAAGAACCTGCTTGCAGGAGCGCTTTGGTGCGTCGGCGGACTGGCTTTCAGTTTCTTATCCTACTATTTCGCGACAGCCGGGGGCCGGTACGTAGTCGCAACAGGCGCCATTATCTGGGGCGCGATTCAGGCGATCAAAGGTCTCGTCGTCATCCTGAAAATCCAGCATCAGGAGGGACGTTTCACGGCATTCTGGCGCACGGCGGCGCTGGCGGCGTGTTCGCTCGCAGCATTGCTCTATCTGGGACAGTTGTCGGTGCGGCTGGCCGGCGGCGAAGAGATGCAGGTGGTGGATACCGAACAAATCTACACGGGTGCGCAGGGGATCAAGGCAAAAATTCCCGCCGGATACACCCTGCTCGAAGAAACCGTGCAGCCCGAAACGGACGAAACCTACGCCTACTACGGTTTCGACACCTACAACGACCGGATAGGTTACAGTCTGGGCAAGGTCGTGGATATGATTCCGGAGGAGATCACGTCCGTCGATGAGATTTCGGACCACTGCGCACAACGCGATTCGGCCTTCTACACGGGCGGATTCATCGCGCCGACGCAGCGCACCGAAATCGACGGCCGCGAAATGTTGTGCAGCGAAGGATACATAACGGAGAATCCGGAATTGGTTTATGCCGTTTACGACATGCTTTACGAAGGATCGCTCGTTACGGCGACATTCAGGTACGAGAAAAAGGATTACGGCAAGCGGGAGACCCGCCTGCGGATCGAAAGCCTGCTGAAAGGCATCGAATTGGAATAACTGCGCGGATACTGCGAAAACGGATAAGGACGGCACTTGCATGCCGTCCTTTTTTATTAGAGGAAGCGGAAGGCAATGCGGGAAAGACCATCGGGAAAGCGTATGCCGACGGCGAGAGTACGGGCGGCAACTGCAGAAAGACCGAGCGGCGATGAAAGGAAAGGCCGGGGAGGGCTACGGCAGCAGAAAGGAAGAAGACAACAGCAAAAGGCCGGACAGCGAGGGCAGAAAAGTCGAACGGTGACAGCAGAAAGTACGGGCCGGAACAGCGCCGTACAGTGCGTGGCTTCCGAGTCGGGAGAGTGTCAGAACAGCGTCGGTTCTGCCTGCCGGAGTGCGGCAGGATGCGGATGGAGATTGATGAATTCGAGTCCCCGGCCCAAAGCGCGGCGAACGGTGTAATGTGTGCCGCCGGGGGAACCGTCGTACCACGCGACCAGCAGTGCGGCGTGCTCGACAAGGTAGTTGTTACGCACGGCATAACACCCTGCATGATAGGACGGGGAGAGCGTCACGCTATGGTCGGCGGCAGCCAGCACACGCCGGAAGCGTTCGCGGTCCACGGCCGGGAAGCGGCTCTCCTGTCCCCGGAAAGGAATTACGGCGACCAGCCGCAAACCGGGCATCGGCATGTGCGGAGAGTGCGGTTCCGGAAAAAAGGCCGAAACGGAATCCACAGCAGGAGAAAAGGCCGATGCGGGAGGGACAGCAGCAGAAGCCGCAACGGAGGGAAAGGCGGCAGCGGAAGCCGCGGCAGGAGAAAAGACCGATGCGGTTTGGGAATCGCGGCACGCGAGGACCGCTTCGGCGGCGGCGAGGTCGAAGCCCATGGCCATGCCGCAGAGGAAGGTCCGGAAGCCGCGGGCGTACAACTCCCCCACCGTCGCGCGCAGAGCCGCAGCGGCTTGGCCCCCGTAAGTGCGGTGGCCGGTAAAAGCGACGGTGGTAAGGCGGTCTTCGGTCATACATCCAAAGGTAGCGTTTTGGCCCGGACTTTGCAAGATTTCCTGCTGAATTTAAAACTTTATACGAATATGAAACATTCTGCAAATTGTCTCGCTTCCTTTCTGGGCGGCGCTCTGGTAGGAGCCGTCGTCGCCATGCTCGTAACCCCCAAATCGGGACCCGAATTCCGTGAGGACATCCGCGATATGGCTAAAAAAGGCACCCGCAAGCTGAAAAATGAAATTGACAAAATTCATTGCGACTGCAACGGTCTTGACTGCGATTGCGACAAGGACGAATAAACGGGACCGCCCCATGAAAGATAGCCCGTCGCCAACCGGAAACATCGTCACATCGCTGATCTTTTTCGGTGTGACGGCTGCCATTGCGATCATCCTCTTCATCGATGCGTTCGTCATGTGGCTCGCGTCGCTGACCGGGTCCGTCGCAGTCGCAGCACTCATTACCGGAGGGTTCTTCGCCGTAATCGCAGCCGTGGTCTATCTGCTGGCCGTGCGTTCGGCCCTGAACTACATCCGGGACCGGATCGAAACGGTCTACGAGGTCGCTTCCCGGATCAAGGAGGGGTATGACTGGTTATCCGACAAGTTTTCGTTCCTTTCGTTCCTCAGAAGATCCAGATAAGGTAGGAAAAAACGCCGGTGCAAGGGATTGCACCGGCGTTTTTTTGTGACAGGACGGCAACCTTACAGATGCAAGTCCGCGTGGACATATGCTTTCGTACAGCTACCCCTGACACGCAGGTAAAGTTCGAAAGAGGACACCGGGAAACTGAGAAACAGAAAAACAAAGAAAAAGAGGACTCCGGCAAACCGCACGGCAGGGAGATGAAAAAAGGGTGAACGGCGTTTCAGACGCAAACCGTTCACCCTCGCAAATATGTGGAAACTCCGATTGAATCAGCCGTTATTTACCGAAGTAACGCTTGTAGAGACCTTCGAAGCCCTTGCCGTGGCGCGCTTCGTCCTTGGCCATTTCGTGCACGGTATCGTGTACGGCGTCGAGGTTCTGCTCCTTGGCCATGCGGGCCAGACGCATCTTGTCTTCGCACGCGCCGCACTCGGCGTTCATGCGCTTTTCGAGGTTAGTCTTGGTGTCCCATACCACTTCGCCGATCAGCTCGGCGAACTTCGAAGCGTGCTCGGCCTCTTCCCATGCGTAACGCTTGTAAGCCTCGGCGATTTCGGGATAACCCTCGCGGTCGGCCTGACGGCTCATGGCCAGATACATGCCCACCTCGGTGCATTCGCCCATGAAGTGGTTCTGCAAGCCCTCCCAGAGTTCCTTGCTGGCGCCCTTGCCGTCGCCGATAACGTGCTCGGTCACGAATTCGAGGTCACCCTCCTTTTCGACGACTTCGACGAATTTCTCTTTGCCTACCTTACACATCGGGCACTGCTCAGGTGCCTCAGGACCTTCGTGGATGTAACCGCATACGGTACAACGCCATTTCTTTGCCATAATCGCAGTAATGTTTATTGTTTATATTCTGTTTGTGTGGTGCAAAGGTAACGATTAGGGGCGAAATTCGCATATAAAAACGATTGTCTTTTTTTATAGAACGATAAGCCCTGCTTATAGTCAGCCCCGGCGGTCGATAACCTCCTCGATATAAGGCACGTCGGTGGAATCCTTCACCAGCACGCGCTTGTCGCGGTCGAGCAGGTAGAGCGTCGGAATCGCATGGAGGTCGTAGAGACTCTTCTCGCGCACGACGCAGCCCGCATCGTAGCCGTTGATCCAGCTCGGCGGAATATGGCCGCGGTATTCGCGCCACTCGGCGAGGTCCTCGTCGGGATAAAGCGCGACGACCTTCAGCCGGCCCCGCTTGATCATCACGGAGAGCATCGGCGAACCGCCGATCTGCTCGCGCAGCTGTTTGCACATCGGGCAGCCGGGGTTATTGATGAACAGCAAGACGTACTCGGCCTTCACGCCGTAGAGCGTTCCGGTGGCGCCCGAAGCGAGCGTATAGCGGAAATCGTTGGCGCGCTCGCCGATGCGGTTCTGCATCGCCATATTGAGATCGTAGGAGGGGCCGATACGCTCGTACTCGTCGTAATAGGGACTCGCCAGCACGGCCCGAAGAACGGGAATATAGAATTCGTCGTTGCGCAGCGGCGAATTGGGGTCGTGGATAACCAGCTCGGCCAGCATCGTGAAGTAGTCGAGCATGGGACGCGAAGCCGAAGCGCGGCGCATGAGCGAATCCATCGGCACGCCGTCGGTCGGACGGTCGGAGATAAGCGCGATCCAGCGGACATAGGCCTCGACCATCTGTACCGTATCAACCTCGCGAATAAAAAGGGTGTCGGCGAAGTCGAAACGGTCCCAGTAATGCCAGCGCAGGTAGTCGCGCTTCGCGTCGTCGGAGAGACTCGAAGGCGCGATGGCCGGAAGGAAAACCCGCATCTGGGGAGCGGCGGAGGTCTGCTGCCGCGACGAACGGCGACCGCACGAAACGGCGCAGAGGGCCGCAAGCAAAATAACAACAATACGGTACATAAAAGGAGTGTTTTATGTGCAAATATAGTTTTTTTTCGGCTACAATCCTACCATCCTCCCGGCGAAAGAGGTTCATCCGGCGGATTTGCACGGTAGTTGCAACGTTTTCATCCGTTAAAATCAATTCTCAATTTCATTGAATTATGGATGTAAAGAAAACTACCACAAGTACCGGGTTCAAACTGAGTGTCATGACACTCGCAATTATGAACGTGACTGCCGTAGTGAGTCTGCGCGGCCTGCCCGCAGAGGCCGTCTACGGACTTTCGTCGGCATTCTACTATCTGTTTGCCGCCATCGTGTTCCTCATCCCCACGGCCATGGTCGCCGCGGAGCTGGCCGCGATGTTCTCGACAAAACAGGGCGGCGTTTTCCGTTGGGTCGGCGAAGCTTACGGCGCACGCACCGGATTCCTTGCCATCTGGCTGCAATGGATCGAATCGACCATCTGGTACCCCACCGTACTGACGTTCGGCGCCGTGTCGATCGCCTTTATCGGCATGAACGACGTGCACGACGCGGCGCTGGCCTCGAACAAGGTCTTCACGCTCTGCATGGTGCTGGCAATCTACTGGATCGCCACGTTCATCGCGCTCAAGGGACTCGGATGGGTAGGTAAAATCAGCAAATGGGGCGGCATGATCGGCACGATCATTCCCGCGGGTCTGCTGATCCTGCTGGGCATCATCTACATTTCGACCGGCGGCCACAACCACATGGACATGTCGCAGGGATTCTTCCCCGACCTCTCGAAATTCGACAACCTCGTGCTGGCAAGCAGCATCTTCCTCTTCTATGCGGGTATGGAGATGATGGGCATACACGTCATGGACGTAAAGAACCCGTCGAAGAACTACCCCAAGGCAATCATCATCGGTTCGCTGGTCACGGTCTGCATCTTCGTGCTGGGCACCTTCTCGCTGGGCTTCATCATTCCCGCAAAGGACATCAGCCTGACGCAGTCGCTGCTGGTGGGCTTCGACAACTACTTCCACTACCTGCATATGTCGTGGGCAGGCCCGATTATCGCCATCGCCCTGATGTTCGGCGTGCTGGCGGGCGTGCTGACATGGGTCGCAGGTCCTTCGAAGGGTATTTTCGCCGTGGGCAAGGCGGGCTATCTGCCTCCGTTCTTCCAGAAGACCAACAAAAACGGCGTGCAGAAAAACATCCTGCTGATTCAGGGATGCGTCGTGACGCTGCTGGCGCTGCTGTTCGTGGTGATGCCTTCGGTGCAGTCGTTCTACCAGATTCTGTCGCAGCTCACCGTGCTGCTGTACCTGATCATGTACATGCTCATGTTCTCGGCCGCCATCGTCCTGCGATACAAGATGAAGAACACCGACCGTCCGTTCCGTCTGGGCAAGGGCAACGGGCTGATGTGGTTCCTCGGCTGTATGGGTTTCTGCGGCGCCCTGCTGGCGTTCGTGCTGAGCTTCGTGCCACCCAGCCAGATCTCGACCGGAAGCAACACCGTATGGTTCTCGGTGCTGATTATCGGCTGCGTGGTGGTCGTAGGCGCGCCGTTCGTCATCTATGCACTGCGCAAACCCTCGTGGAAGGACCCGCAGGCTGCTGCAGAGTTCGCGCCGTTCCATTGGGAAACGCAGCCCGTCGCAGCGGCTCCGGTGCATACGAACACTCCCGAACCGACGGCGAAACCTTCGGAGACGGAACTTCACAACAAATAAATCGATAAACAGATCGGACAATGATTCAAAAAATAGACAACGCTACGGTCCGCGAGGCCGTACAGCAGGCATACGAGCGCTGCAAGAACGAAACGGGCGGCAAGAACGCCGACTATATCCCCTATCTGGCCAACGTGCCGTCGAACCTCTTCGGCATCGCGGCCTGCCTGCCCGACGGCGAAGTGATCGCCGTGGGAGACACCGATTACAAATTCGGCATCGAGTCGGTATCGAAGGTGCCGACGGCGATACTCGCCATGAACCAGTACAGCGCGCAGGAGATGCTCGACAAGATCGGCGCCGACGCGACGGGACTGCCTTTCAACTCGATCATGGCGATCCTGCTGGAGAACGACCACCCCTCGACGCCGCTGGTGAACGCCGGTGCGATCAGCGCCTGCTCGATGGTGAAACCCGTCGGCGACAGCGACGGCAAATGGAAGTCGATCGTCGGTTTTATCGAAGGGCTGGCCGGATCGCAGGTCGAAGTGATCGACGAGTTGTACAAATCGGAGACGGCGACCAACTTCAACAACAAGTCGATCGCATGGCTGCTGAAGAATTACAACCGGATTTACGACGATCCCGACATGTCGCTGGACATCTACACGCGCCAGTGTTCGATCGGCGTGACGGCCAAGCAACTCGCAACGATGGCCGCGACGATCGCCAACGGCGGCGTGAATCCCGTGACCAAGCAGCCGGTATTCAAACCGGAACTGGCGCCGAAGATCGCATCGCTGATGGCGACGGTGGGCTTCTACGAGCACACGGGCGACTGGCTCTTCACGACGGGCCTGCCGGCCAAGACGGGCGTCGGCGGCGGCATCATGGGCGTAGTTCCGGGCGTGATGGGCGTTGCGGCGTTCGCTCCCCCGCTGGACGAAGCCGGCAACTCGGTCAAGGCGCAGAAGGCGCTGGCCTATGTCGCCGGGCACCTCAACCTCAATATCTTCGGCACGACGCGCTGCGTGATGGCCGAAAAGGAACCCGCAAAGGCATAGGCCGAGCGGTAATGTACGGCGAAAGGGGCTGCACTCCGAAGTGCAGCCCCTTTTCTATCGGACGGGAATACGCCGTCCGTCAGAATTGATAACGCACCCCGGCGACAAACGAACCTGAAACGCCCAAGCCGCCTTCGGCGCATCATCCGTCCGGCAATGCGGCGGCTACCGGATTCCCCAAAAGCGCAAAACGGGTACGGCAGGGCTGACAAGTGACGCATTTCACAGACTAGAAGAATTCTTTGCCCGAACCGTACCCGGTAATATCGGCCTGCGCAAAAAAAAGCAAGGGCGCAGGTGCAACTCCCGTTGACCGGCCTTCCGAGCCTTGCATGGCAGTTGTCCTTACGCCCAAGCCCGTCCCGGCGCAAGGCCGGGACATGACAAGGGTTTCAGACAATGTTTACACCATGCATAAACCTGTTATATAAACAGTCGGAAGTTCGTCAACGGCGTAAAGGTTGTCTTAACCTTATAATATGTCGTTACGGCGGAGCCGTATCGTTTCGCAAAGTTAGCATAATTTCTGTATTCGGAGTTTCTGTTTGCACTCACAAAGATAGTAAAATTTTCATTCTGAACAAATAGACAGAGCAGAAAATTAGATTGATCCTTTCATTTGTATAAATGAAGCAGATGAAACCAAAACGAACGGACGAAAAATTGGCTCAATATGTCATTTCGCGAATGAAACAGTTGCGCCGCGATCATAATTATTCCCAGGAATACGTTATAGAAAATACCGGTCTGGATATTTTCCATTTTGAAAGCGGATCAAAATTTCCTACCCTTATCTCACTGACAATACTCTGCCGCTTCTACGGCATCAGCCTCCGGGAATTCTTCGGCGAGAGCGACTACCCTGTCGAATAATCCGAATATGTGAATTTATTAAATAAGACTCACAAGGGGAGGGTAATGGAACGGAAAAAACAACGCCGCGACGAAGAATTGCTTCAAAAAATCATTTTGCGGGTGAAGGAACTAAGGCACATGCACGACCACCAATCGCAGGAACAATTGGCCGAAGCAACGGAATTAAGCATCGCACAACTCGAATCAGGCAAGAATTTCCCAAATCTGACGACAATTTCGATTATTTGCAAGTTTTACAATATCACCCTCGGCGAATTTTTCGCGCCGCTCGACTATCCGACGAAAGACAACTGATTATTCTGCAACTTTCCGACTGCAAGATCATCTTATTCGAATAACAGAACCGCACAAATAAAAAAAGATTCCGCCCTTAGAGGCGGAACCTTTTTTACAGTGCGTATCGGACAGACTACTCCGTCTCTTCGATAACGGCCTTGAACAGCTCGACGTCCTCCAAGGTGGAGTTCATGACGTAGGTGTATGCCTCCGAAATCTTGCCTTCGGCCAGCTTGCAGAAGACCTTCGCCGAATTGACATACTCCTCCGACTCGCCGGCCTGACGCGCCAGCAGGTAGGTGATGATGATATGTCCGGCGGTCTCGACCAGACGACGGGCGTGGAAATCCTTGAAGCCGCAAAGCTCCTTGTCCCCCGCTTCGACGCGGGCGATCATCTCCGCGAATTTCGCGGTCAGCTCCTTCAGCTTCGCAACGACGGGCTGCATGGGCTGGCTGTATTCGGCGGCGGCGTAGCGCTCGATCTGCTCCATGAAGGTGCCTTTGGTCACGGAGTTGATAGCCGCGACGACCTGCAGCTGCGAAGTGCCTTCATAGATATTCATGATGCGCGCGTCGCGGTAGAGACGCTCGCAGGGGTAATCCTTCATGAAGCCCGAACCGCCGTGGATCTGGATGGCGTCGTAGGCCTGCTGATTGGCGTACTCCGACGAGAAGAGCTTGACAAGCGGCGTGAAGCCGTCGGCAAGGCGGTTGTAGAACTTCATCTCCTGACGCTCCTCGCCTTCGAGCGAACGTTCGTGCGCGATATGGCCGTACTGCTTGTAAACCTCGACGAAGCGCGTGGTTTCGTACAACAGCGCGCGGACGCCCTGCAATTTGGCTTTCATGTTGGAGAGCATCTCCGAAACAGCGGCGAAGCGGATGATCGGCTTGCCGAACTGCTCGCGCTCGTGGGCATATTTCAGGGCTTCGCGGTAGGCGGCCTCGCAGAGACCCACCGACTGGGCGCCGATGCCCAGACGGGCGGCGTTCATCAGCGACATCACGTATTTGATAAGGCCCATCTTGCGGTCGCCGACCAGTTGCGCCGGAGCATTGGTGAAGACCAGCTCGCACGTCGGCGATCCCTTGATACCCATCTTGTTTTCGATACGGCGCACCTTGACGCCGCCGTCGCGCTTGTCGTAGACCAGCATCGACAGCCCACGGGCGTCGGTCGTGCCCTCTTCGGTGCGGGCCAGCACCAGCGAAACGTCGCCGTCGCCGTTGGTGATGAAACGCTTCACGCCGTTGAGCAGCCACGTCTGCTTCTCCTCGGACCACGTGGCCTTGAGCATCACGGCACCCAGATCCGATCCGGCGTCCGGCTCGGTGAGGTCCATGGCGCAGGTAGCGCCCGCGGAAACCCACGGCAGGAATTTGGCCTTGATCTCCTCCGAAGCGAACTCGTTGAGCGTCTCGGCACAGTCCTGAAGGCCCCAGATGTTCTCGAAGCCGGCGTCGGCGCGCGACACCATTTCGTTGGCCATCACGAAGCAGACCAGCGGGAAGTTAAGACCGTCGTACTTGCGCGGAAGCGTCATGCCGCTCAGGCCCGCATCGACGATCGCCTTCATGTTCCGAACCGTACCCGAAGCGTACTCCACATGGTCGTTCACCACGCGGGGGCCTTCGTGGTCCACGCCCTCGGCATTCGGAGCAATGACCTCGCCGCAGACCTCGCCCGCGATCTCCAGCACGCGGCGGTAGGAGTCCATAGCGTCTTCGAAATCCTGCGGCGCGAAATCGTAGAGGTCCTTTTCGGCGAAACCGCGCTCTTTCAGCTCCACGATCTTGCGCATCATCGGATGCCCAAGGTGGAACTGCAAATCTTTGTTATCTGAAAAGAAATTTGCCATTACTTCGAATTTTGTTTGTAGTACTTAATCATCTTGGGGATTATCTCATTGACGTCGCCCGTGATGGCGTAGTCGGCGATCTTGTTGATCGGGGCTTCGGGATCGGTGTTGATCGAGATGATCATGGCCGAACCGTCCATACCCGCCGTATGCTGGATCTGACCCGAAATACCGCAGGCGATGTAGAGTTTGGGACGGACCGTAACGCCGGTCTGGCCCACCTGACGGGCATGGTCGGCAAAGCCGGCGTCCACGGCGGCGCGACTGGCGCCCACCTCGGCGCCCAGCACGTCGGCAAGCTCGAACACCAGATCGAAGTTCTCCTTCGAACCCATGCCGTAACCGCCGGCGACGATGACGCTCGCGCCCTTGATGTCGATCTTGCTCTCCGAAATCTCGCGGTCGAGGATCCGCACCGCCAGATCGGTGTCCTTCACGAACTTCTGCCAATCGATCTTCTTCACCTCGCCGGCGCCCGGCGTAGCGGCGTACTCGCGGCGCATGACGCCTTCGCGGACGGTAGCCATCTGGGGACGGTTGTCGGGATTGACGATCGTGGCGATGATGTTGCCGCCGAAGGCGGGACGGATCTGGTAAAGCAGGTCCTTATACTCCTTGCCGGTCTTGGCGTCCTTGTGGTCGCCGATCACCAGCTGCGTGCAGTCGGCCGTAAGACCGCTGTAGAGGGCCGACGATACGCGCGGGGCGAAGTCGCGGCCGTTGCAGGTCGCGCCGAACAGCGCGATCTGGGGTTTCTCCTGTTCGATCAGGCCGCACATGACGGCCGTATGGGGCAGCGTGCGGAAAGGTGCGAAGATCTTGTCGTCGGCGACCCAGACGGTGTCGGCGCCGTATTTGGCCAGTTCGGTCTCGATACCTGCAAGATGCTCGCCCAGCACTACGGCTTCGAGCTTCACACCCAGCGTCGTGGCCAGTTCGCGGCCTTTGGTCAGCAGTTCGAGACACACGTCGGCGACCTTGCCGCCCTCGTTCTCGATATATACGAATATATTGTTCATGGATTACTTCTGCGGATTTAACCGAGCGTGTGGCTCGCGATAAGTTCGACCATCAGTGAATTGATATCCTCGTCGGAAGACGTGAGTTTCTTGGCCTCCTTGGCCTGAAACACCACGTTCTCGATCTTCTTGACCTTGGTGGGCGAACCCGCAAGGCCCAGCTGCTGCGGATCGGGATTGACGTCGGCGGCGGCCCACTCGACGATCTGCAGGTACTCCTTGGCGGCGGCGCGCTTGGCGGCCGGCGAGTCGGGAGCTGCGGCGATCTCCGATTTGGCGAGGGCGAATTTGCAGGTCATCACGCGCTTGGCGTTGCGCGGACGGCATTCGGGAGCCGACGCGTTGACCGTAACGACCACAGGAACGGGCGTCTCGACCGTCTCCATGCCGCAGTTCAGGCGGCGTTTGATGACCAGCGAATCCGCTTTGATTTCGGTAATATCCTCGGCATAGGTCACCTGCGGCAGGCCCAGCTTCTCGGCCACCTGAGGTCCGACCTGCGCCGTATCGCCGTCGATGGCCTGACGGCCCGCGAAGATGATGTCGGGAGCGATCATTTTCAGCGCGCAAGAGAGCGCGTACGACGTGGCGAGGGTGTCCGAACCGGCGAACTCGCGGCCCGTAAGCAGATAGCCGCCGTCGGCCCCGCGGAACATGGCGTCGCGGATAATGTCGGCGGCGCGCTGCGGACCCATCGTAAGGATATGAACCGTGGAGCCTTCGGTGCGGTCTTTCAGCGCGAGCGCCATTTCGAGCGCATTGAGGTCCTCCGGATTGAAGATGGCCGGCAGCGCCGCGCGGTTGACCGTCCCTTCGGGGGTCATCGCATCCTTACCCACATTGCGGGTATCGGGCACCTGCTTGGCCAATACGACAATTTTAAGTGCTTTTTTCATAAGGTTATAGTTACAAAATTAAATCGGTTTCGTTGTTTCGGACGCCGCGGCAGGCGGAAAACTCCGCGCACGGGGCCGCATCTCCGGCCGCAATACGGCATGCGGGATACATTCGGCGCAGCATACGCAGCATGCGACATGCGGCGGCCCAAAGGCTCCCCTACCGGACGATCGTTTCGCCGCGGTCGGGACCGACGGAGATGATCTTCACGGGAACGCCCGTCTCGCGCTCGATGAATTCGACGTACGCCTTGAATGCGGCCGGGAAGTCGTCGTAGCTCTTGCAGTCGCGCAGGTCGCACTTCCAGCCTTCGAACTCGCGGTAGACGGGTTTCAGGTCGTCGCCGATCTCGTAGGGAAAATGCGCGGTGCGCTCGCCGCCGACCTCGTATTCGGTGGCGACCTTGACGGTCTCGAAGTCGTTCATGACGTCGGACTTCATCATGATGAGCTGCGTCACGCCGTTGATCATGATCGAATATTTCAGCGCGACAAGGTCGAGCCAGCCGCAGCGGCGTTCACGGCCCGTAACGGCGCCGTATTCATGGCCGATACTGCGCATCCGGGCGCCCGTTTCGTCGAACAGCTCCGTAGGGAACGGGCCGCTGCCCACGCGCGTGCAATAGGCCTTAAAGATGCCGTAGACCTCGCCGATACGGTTCGGGGCGATGCCCAGACCGACGCAGGCGCCGGCGCAGACGGTATTCGAGGAGGTGACGAACGGATACGATCCGAAGTCCACGTCGAGCAGCGTGCCCTGAGCGCCTTCGGCCAGAATGCTCTTGTCCTGAGCCAAACACTCGTTGACGAAATATTCGCTGTCGATGATGTTGAAACGCTTGAGGTATTCGACGGCCTCGAACCACTTCCGTTCCAGTTCCGCAATATCATATTCATAACCCAGACCGCGCAGAATGCTCTCGTGGCGCGCCTTGGCCCGTGCATAAATCTGCCGGAAATCGGCGCTCAGCACGTCGCCGACGCGCATGCCGTTGCGGCTCACCTTGTCGGTATAGGTCGGACCGATGCCCTTGCCCGTGGTGCCGATCTTGGCGCTGCCCTTGGCCGCTTCGTAAGCCGCATCGAGAATGCGGTGCGTCGGCAGGATCAGGTGGGCTTTCTTCGAAATGCAGAGTTGTTTGGTCAGGTCGTGGCCGCTGGCTGCGAGCGCCTCGGCCTCCTCGCGGAAGAGGACGGCGTCAATGACAACGCCGTTGCCGATGATGTTGGTTTTTCCGCCCTGAAATATGCCCGAAGGAATCGAGCGGAGTACGTATTTCTCGCCGTTGAACTCCAACGTGTGACCGGCATTGGGACCGCCCTGAAAACGGGCGACGACCTCGTAGGCAGGCGTCAGCACATCCACGACTTTTCCCTTGCCCTCGTCACCCCATTGCAGGCCGAGGATAACGTCAACTTTTTTCATTGTATCCGGTTGTATTTTTGTGTGCAAAAGACATTTTTTGCATCCAAAGGTACTAATTATTATCCGAAATACCCAATTCGCCGCGGCGACTTTTCAACAATGTATCAGAAATCGGGTGCGAAAAAACATCCTGCGACGAAAAAACAAAGCACTGTGCGAAATCGGCGGAATAAAATTCGGCGGCTCCGGAGCGGGACGGGCGGAGCAGGCGGACGGGGCAGGCGGAGCGGACGGAGCGGACGGAGCGGACGGACACGAATGAGCGGAGAGACGAAGCGCGGACAGGCAGGTGGACAGACAGGTGGACAGACAGGTGGACAGACAGGTGGACAGACAGATGGACAGACAGGTGGACAGGCGGAGCAGACAGAAAGGTCAGAGCAGGAGGGCGGGACGAACGGAGCGGATAAAGGAATAGGCGGGAATCAGACAAAGCTGACAGACGGAGAGACGAAGCAGACGGGACGGGACGAATGGGCGGGCAGATGGGCGGGCAGAATGGATAAAAGGATAGACAGGGATCAGACAAAGCTGACAAACGGAGAGACAAAGCAGACGGGACGGACGGAACAGACGGGGACAGGGCGAATGGGCGGACGGGCGGACGGGCGGAGAGACGAACCAAACAGACGGAAAGACGAAACGGCCAAAACGGGCGAAGCGGACGGATGGGCGGACGGATGGGCAGACGGATGGGCGGACGGATGGGCGGACGGAGCGGACGGAAAGGCAAGCAGAGCGGACGGAAAGGCAAGCAGAGCGGACGGAAAGGCAAGCAGAGCGGACGGACTGCAGAGACCCCGCATCGCCATTCGGAAGATTCGCAAAACGCCGGACTGAATCATGCCGCAGGCGAAGAAAAAACGACAATCCGCCCCGGAGAAACCGGACGGGAGCGGAAACCGGGAGCAGATCGGACGGGAGCGGATCAACCAAAAAGACGATACGGAATCAGCGGACGATTATTTCGGTATGTCCGTCGGCGCTGACGCTCTGCGATGCGCGGCAGTAGACGGTCGTGAGCGGAGGATTGCCGCCCGCGTCGGCCTTAAGCCGGTCCGAGCAGGGCCGCAGGTCGAGCGTCACGAGCCGGTTGCCGCTGCAGTCGAGCAGACGGAGCGCTCCGGCGGATTTGAGGTCCAGCAGCGTGAGCGCATTGTCCGCGCAGTTCAGCTCCAGAAGAGCGCGCAGGCCGTCCAGATCGAGCGAAGCGATGCGGTTACGGCTACAATCGAGCGTCTGCAACAGCGTACACTTGCGCAAATCGAGCTGCGTGAGGTCGTTGCCGCTGCAGTCGAGCCGTTCGAGCCGCGAGAATTCGCCGATCTCCCACATATGCGCGATGCCGCGGTCAGGGCAGTCCATTTTCAGGACGCGCTGCGCTTCGTAGCGCGAAATGCGTCCGTCGTGGTCGATGTCGAAATGCTCAAGGCAGTAAGCCTCGAATGCGGGATCTGCAAAAGTGATGTATACGCGCTTGTTCTTGTCGTCGCGTTCGTCGTCCGCAAGGCCGCAGGCCGCAAGAAGCGCAAACGCGAGGAGAGGAACGAAGCGGGTCATAGGCCTCAGATGTTTACGTCGTCGTCGGAGTCGTCGCCGCCGTCGGAATTGCCGTCGTCCTGAATCTCGTCGGCACCCTTGATCTCGTCGTCGTAGTAGTCCTTGTCGTCGTCCTCCTGCGCATTGTCGTCGATCTTGACGTCGATCTTAACCATGTAGGCGATTTCGTCCGTATCGAAAGGTACGGCATAGAAAAAATCTCCGTTGGGCTTGTCCACGCGCATCATCGCTTCGGTGAACCCCAGCGGGTATTTCTGCTTGACGGCCTCCTGCAGTTCGGGGGCCAGATTATGGAAGCTCGTTACGATATGTTTCTTCGTCGTATTCTGTTTAGCCATAATAATGCTTGGAAATTTTCTGCAATTATAAGCAAAATTTACATATCGCACCACATACTCAATTTTTTTTTGCATTTTTTTTGAATTTGCAGGTAGTTACGAACAAAATACGTACCTTTACGCAGGTTATAATTATATTATGATACGCGAGAGAATCGAAGAGCTGCGGCGGCAGCTTGAGTACCATAACTTCAGATATTACGTCGAAAACGCCCCCGAAATCTCCGACTTCGAATTCGACACCATGATGCGCGAACTGCAGGATCTGGAGCGCGCGCATCCCGAAATGGCCGACCCCAACTCACCTTCGGTACGCGTCGGAAGCGACATCACCGCGGAGTTCCGAAGCGTGAAGCACCGGTTTCCGATGCTTTCGCTCGGCAACACCTATTCGCCGGACGAGCTGCACGAGTTCATCGAGCGGATCGAGAAGGAGACGGGCCCCACGGAATTCGTCTGCGAGCTGAAGTTCGACGGCACGGCCATATCGCTCACCTACGAACATGGCCGGCTGCTGCGCGCCGTGACGCGCGGCGACGGCACGCAGGGCGACGACGTGACGGCCAACGTCCGCACGGTGCGGACAGTGCCCCTCAGGCTCAGGGGCGACGACTGGCCCGACTATTTCGAAATACGCGGCGAGATACTGATGCCCTACGCCTCGTTCGACAAAATCAACGCCGAACGCGAGGCGGCCGGGGAGACGCTTTTCGCCAATCCGCGCAACGCCGCGGCCGGAACGCTCAAGCAGCAGGCTTCGGCGGTGGTCGCGCGGCGCGGTCTGGACTGCACGCTCTACCAGCTGGCGGGCGACGACCTGCCCTTCACGAACCATTGGGAGAGTTTGCAGAAGGCACGCGAATGGGGATTCAAGATTTCGGACCAGATGCGCATATGCCGCAGTGCGGAGGAGATAGACGCCTACATCGCCCATTGGGACGAAGCGCGCAGGGAACTCCCCTTCCCCACCGACGGCGTGGTAATCAAGGTAAACGACTTCGGCGTGCGGCGGCAGCTGGGATTCACGGCCAAGGCCCCGAAATGGGCCGTGGCCTACAAGTTCAAGGCCGAGCAGGCTTTGACGCGGTTGGACAGCGTGGCCTTTCAGGTGGGACGCACGGGAGCCATAACGCCCGTGGCCAACCTCGAACCGGTGCTGCTGGCCGGCACGACGGTACGCCGGGCGACGCTGCACAACGCCGAACAGATGGCGCTGCTGGACATACGTCCGGGCGACATGGTATACGTCGAGAAAGGCGGCGAAATCATTCCCAAGATCACGGGCGTGGAACTTTCGCAGCGGCCGGCAGACAGCAGGCCGTTCGAGTACATCACGGTATGTCCCGAATGCGGCACGCCGCTGGTGAAATACGAAGGCGAGGCGAAGCACTACTGTCCCAATCAGGGCGGATGCCGTCCGCAGATCATCGGACGCATCATCCACTTCATCCGCCGCAAGGCGATGGACATCGAGGGGCTGGGCGAAGAGACCGTCGAACTGCTTTACGAAAACGGGCTGGTGCGCGACGTGGCCGACCTGTACGACCTGCAGGCTCCGCAGCTGGCGTGCCTGCCGCGGCTGGGCGAGAAGTCGGCCGACAACATCATCCGGAGTATCCGGGGATCGGTCGAAGTGCCTTTCAGGCGCGTGCTGTTCGGGCTGGGAATCCGCTTCGTGGGCGAAACCACGGCCAAATACCTCGCGGAACACTTCCGGTCGCTCGACGCGGTGATGAAAGCCACGCGCGAGGAGCTGACCGAAGCCGACGAAGTGGGCGGACGCATCGCCGACGCGATCATCGAATACTTCGCCGACGAGAAGAACCTCGCCATCATCCGCCGCCTGCGCGACGCGGGCGTGAAGTTCGAAGCCGAAGCGCGCGAGCTGGCGTCGGAGTCGCTCGCGGGAAAGAGTTTCGTGATATCGGGCAAATTCTCGAACCACAGCCGCGACGAGCTGAAAGAGCTGATCGAAATACACGGCGGCAGGAACCTCGCGGCCGTATCGGCGAACGTCGATTACATCGTGGCGGGCGAGAATATGGGGCCGGCGAAGCTCAAGAAAGCCGAGAAGCTGGGCGTGAAGATCATCTCCGAAGAGGATTTTATCGCCATGATCGGCAGCGACGAAATACCCGCCGCAAATGCGGCGGAAAAGCGGACGGAAGGGGGCGCGGAAGGGAGCGCGGCGCACAAGGATGTGGCCGAGCCGAAGCTGTTTTAGCCGGCAGACGCAACCGGATAGGCCGTCCCCGCCGGTACGAAGAAACGGAGGCGGGAACGGAAGAGACGACAACGGCGGGAACAGAAGATGCTGCGGCGGCGGAAGTTGAAAACACGGCAGTGAAGGCAGAAGACGTAATGCCGAAAGAAGGCTAAAACGCAGGGCGGCAAACGAAGACGCGGCGGCAGAAGCAGGAAATACAACAGCGGAAGCAGGAAACGCGGCGGCGGAAGTTGAAAACACAGCAGTGAAGGCAGAAGACGCAATGCAGAAAGAAGGCTAAAACGCAGGGCGGCAAACAAAGATGCGGCGGTAGAAGCAGGAAATACAACAGCGGAAGCAGGAAACGCGGCGGCGGGAACGGCGTAAGCGCCGGACCGCGGAAGACGGCCGCAGGAAAAGAAACTACGAACAAAACCGGAATACGATGATAAGAGAGAAACTGACAGGCGTGGGGGTCGCGATGATAACCCCCTTCACATCGGACGGACGCGTCGATTATCAGGCATTGGCGCGCATGATAGACTACGTAATAGAGGGCGGCGTGGATTACATCGTGGCGCTCGGCACCACGGCCGAAACCCCGACGCTCTACATGCCCGAACGCGCGGTGATCGCCATGTTCATCACCAACCATATCGCAGGCCGCGTGCCGCTGGTGATGGGCTGCGGCGGAAACTCGACGTCGGAGGTGCTGGACCAGCTCCGCGAATTCGACCTGCGGGGCGCGGACGCCATTCTGAGCGTGACGCCCTATTACAACAAACCCTCGCAGGAGGGACTTTACCAGCATTTCCGCACCGTATCGGAGCATTCGCCCCTGCCCGTGATACTCTACAACATACCGGGTCGGTCGGGCGTGAACATGACCGCCGAGACCACGCTGCGGCTGGCGCGCGACATGAAGAACGTCATCGGCATCAAGGAGGCGTCGGGCGACATCGAGCAGATGCAGCGCATCCTCGACAACCGCCCCGAAGGGTTTCTGGTGCTGTCGGGCGACGACGGCATGACGCTCGACCTGATGCGCCGCGGCGGCGAAGGCGTGATTTCGGTGGCGGCGAACGTATTTCCCAAACGTTTCATGCAGTGCGTCGGTCATGCCAAGCAGGGCGATTTCGACCGCGCCGAAGAGGAGTACAGGGCGCTCGACGAAGCGGTGCACGCGCTCTTCGAGGAGGGGAATCCCGTGGGTGCGAAATGCGCGCTCTCGGTGATGGGCAAAATCGGCCCCACGATGCGGCTGCCGCTGGTCGAGGGTTCGCAGGCGCTGCGCGAAAAGTTCAGCCGGCTGATTGCGGAATACGATTTGCGCTGATTCCGCGTTAGTGTCTAAAATACGGACTAAAACACGGATATGAAAAACTTACTGCTGTTACTGCTTCTGCTTCCGGCGCTGGCCGCGGCGAAAGTTCCCGACGAGGAGGATATTCAGAACAAGACGATGGACGCCGAGTCGCCGTTCTACTATCCGTCGCTGATGATGCGCTACAACGCCGGCGACGAAACGCTGACCGACGAGGATTACCACTACCTCTATTACGGCTACGCCTATCAGGAGAGCTACAAACCGCTGGACTCGAATCCCGATCTGGACAAGCTGCTGTTGATGGCTTCGGGACTCGATCCCGACAAACCGGCCGTCGAGACGCTCGAAGCGATGCTCTACACGGGCGAGGATGCACTGGCCCGCGATCCGTTCAGCCCCAAGATCCTCAACCTGATGGCCTACGCCCACGGCGCGCTGGGCAACAAACTGCAGGAAAAGATGTACTACAACCGGATGCAGGGCGTCATCCGGGCGATCCGGGAGTCGGGAGACGCGCTGACGCAGAAAACGCCGCGCCATATCCTGATGTTCGACCACGCGCTCGACGTGATGGCCACCGAAGGGCTTTCGTACGACAAGAGCCGCATCATCAGCCGAACGGTGGAGTTCATCCCGCTGACCGTACCCTACACGGTGGAGGGCAAGAAGCGCAAGGGACTCTACTACGACTTCGGACGCATATACTGGAACAAACCCGAAGGTTATACCTATAAACGCGACCGCACATGGCAGTTCAACAACCTCAAACCCCGTACGTACAAATAATCCGGCGCACGTTCGCCCTGCTGCTGGCGCTGGCGGTTTTCGCCGGCTGCGAAAAGGAACGGGAGCCGGCGGAAATAGCGAGTTCGCAGGAAGAAGCGGTGCTGCGCAGCACGGCCGGATCGGCAGCGGCGTTCACCGTGACGGCGACCGGACCGTGGACGCTGACCACCACGGGCAGCGGATTCGGCATCTCCCCCACCGCAGGGGGCCGGGGCGAGACGACGGTAACGGTGACGGCGTCGGACGGGAATCCGGGCCGCAGCCGCGTCAAGCTGGGGACGGTCGCACTGACTCTGAACGCAGGAGGCGCGCAGTGCAGCGTCACCGTGTCGCAGAGTCCGGCGACGGCGACGCAGACCATGCTGCTCTACATGCCGGGACGGGATCTGCTGAAATTCTACAAGCAGAATATCGACGGCGTCCTGAAAGCCGTCGATGCGAACGTTCCGGGCGACGGCCGCGTATTGGTCTGCTATCAGCCCAACGCGCACTCGCAGGCCGAAATGTACGAGGCGTATTTCAACGCCGAAAAGCAGGCGGCCGCATTCGCGCTGCTGAAAAGCTACGACGATTTCGCGGCGGCCGATCCCGCATGCGTACAGCGCATGCTGGCCGACGTGGAGGCGCTCGCCCCGGCGCAGCATTACGGGATCATCGTCGGCTGTCACGGCAAGGCGTGGGTGCCCGCGAATCAGGGAGCGCTCAGCTACTCGGCCCGGATGTCGAAGGAGCTGGAGGATTTATGGACCCCGGCGCCGGGAGCGCTGACGACCCGTTCGTTCGGCGACACGGGACGGTCGATCGACATTACGGACTTCGCAGCGGCGGTCAAGGCCCAGAATTACAGGACCGACTACCTGCTTTTCGACGCCTGCTTCATGGCCAATATCGAGACGCTTTACGACCTGCGCGAATGCACGGACTACGTGATTGCCGCGCCCTGCGAAATCATGGGACAGGGATTCCCCTACGACCGGGCGATGCCGTGGTTCTTCACCGACGGCGGCAAAGGACGCGATCTGACAAAGGTATGCGAAGCATTCTGGAACTTCTACATGAACGACGCGACGACCCAATCGGGCTGCATTTCGCTGGCCGTGATGTCGGAAATGGAGGGCATGAAGGAGGTCATGCGGCGCATCAACGCCGCGCCGAAAAAGTCTTATGCCGAAGAGCTGCAAAGCTACGAGGGAATGTCTTCGCACATATTCTACGATCTGGGCCACTGGGTCGAACTGGCCTGCGGCGACGCGAAGCTGAAAGAGGATTTCAAAGCGCAGCTGGACAAGGCGTTTCCCAAAGCCGCACGGCTCAGCACACCGGGATTCTACTCGGCGTACAACGGCCGGATGAACCCCGTCGCCTACTATTCGGGAGTGTCGTTCAGCGAACCGTCGGACAAATACGTCGAGGAGAACAAGCAGACGAGCTGGTACCGGGACACGCATTGAATGAAAAAGGGTGATTCTTGCGAATCACCCTTTTTCGTTATTCGTACTGGCCGGACTTGAGCCGTTCGACCTCCTCGCGGGAGAGGAAACGCCATGCACCGCGCTTGAGGTTCTTTTTCGTCAGACCCGCATAGTAGACGCGGTCGAGCTTGGTGACGGTATAGCCGAGGAACTCGAAAATACGGCGCACGATGCGGTTGCGGCCCGAATGGATCTCGATGCCGACCTCCTGCTTGTTGTCCTTGACATAGGAAATCTCATCGGCGAAAATCTCGCCGTCTTCGAGCGTAATGCCCTCGGCGATGCGGTCCATGTCGGCGCGCGTCAGGGGTTTGTCGAGCGACACCTGATAGATTTTCTTCTTCCGGAAGGCCGGATGGGTGAGCTGCTTGGTCAAATCGCCGTCGTTGGTGAACAGCAGCAGTCCGAGACTGTTCTTGTCGAGACGCCCCACCGGGTAGATGCGTTCCGTGCAGGCGCCCTGCACCAGCTCCATGACGGTTTTGCCCGCATGCGGATCGTCGAGCGAAGTCACATAGCCCTTGGGCTTGTTGAGCACAAGATAGACCTTCTTTTCGCCCTGCACGCGGCTGTCGTTGAATTTCACCTCGTCGGTGGGCAGCACCTTGGTGCCCAGCTGGGTGACGATCTGACCGTTGACGGTCACCAGACCCGCCGTGATGAAATCGTCGGCCTCGCGGCGCGAGCAGAGTCCCGACTGGGCCAGAAAGCGGTTCAGGCGCATTTCGCCGATCTGCTTTTCGGGCGTGAATTTCGGATAGGAAGCCGGCTTGTCGTCGTGCTTCCGGAATCCGGGCTTATAGGGTTTGTCGCCGAACCTGCGGTCGCCGGACTTTTTGTCCGCGAACCGACGGTCGCCGGCGGGCTTGTCGCCGAATTTACGTTCGCCGTAGGGTTTGTCGCCGAACTTGCGATCGCCGGACTTTTTGTCTGCGAACCGACGGTCGCCGGCGGGCTTGTCGCCGGATTTACGTTCGCCGTAGGGTTTGTCGCCGAACTTGCGGTCGCCGAATTTCTTGGGTCCCCGGTTGTCGCCGTAGGCGGGTTTTTCGCCGCGGGGCTTATCGCCGAACGAGCGGCGCGGTTTGTCGCCGTCGCGGTAACGTTCGTCCGAACGGGCGCGGTCGCCCTGCCGTTCGTCGCCGAAACTGCGGCGCGGTTTGTCGAATGCAGGACGGTTGTCCTCCGTAAAGTGGGGATTGTACGACGCCCGCTTGACGGGCTTGCGGTCATCGGACGGCTGCTCCGAATCGGCAGCATCACGCTGCAAACGCGGGCGACGCTCGACACGCTCCGCCGTAGCGGTCACGGTACGCTGACGCTTGTCGCGTCCGAAACGCGTAAGCACCGAGGTCGAGTCGTTTTTAAAGTCTTTCATAATCAGTTTGAATGTTTACGCGGCAAAGTTAATCGAATTTTCCGGATAAAAGCATATTGCGTGCCCGATTCGGAGATAAAAGCCGCAGGCCGTTACAAATTCGCCGCTTTTGCGTTATCTTTGCGTCCATAAACAATGCCCGGCGTCGTTTGCCGGGTATTTCCCCCGTCGCTTTCCATGAACATGAACCGTGAAATACTGCGCATTGCGCTCCCCAATATCGTCTCGAACATCACCGTGCCGCTCATGGGCATCGTCTCGACGGCGATCGCCGGGCACTGGGGTTCGGATACGGCCGCAACGATCGGCGCGCTGGCCATCGGCGTGTCGATCTTCAACTTCATCTACTGGAACTGCTCGTTCGTGCGCATGGGGACCAGCGGACTGACGGCGCAGGCATTCGGCGCGGGCAACTTCCGCGAATGCACCAACATGCTGGTCCGGGCGCTGCTCGTGGCCGGAGGAATGGGCCTGCTGATGTTGCTGCTGCAATACCCGCTGGGCGAGCTGGCCCTGTGGGGACTCAACGGCAACGACATGACGCGCGAGTACTTCTACGCCCGCATCTGGGCCGTGCCGGCGGGGATTCTGCTGTTCGGCTTCAACGGCTGGTTTACGGGAATGCAGAACGCGCTGATACCGATGTTCACGGCCATCACGGTCAACGTGGTCCATGTGCTGTGCAGCCTCTGGTTCGCATTCGGACTGGACATGGGGATCGTCGGCATCGCCTACGCCTCGGTAATCGCGCAGTGGACGGGCGTGGCCCTCTCCGCCCTGCTGCTCTTCGCATGCTACCGCAGGATACTGACCGGAATCGACTGGGCGGAGGTGGTGAACCTGAAACCGCTCAGGACCTTCTTCATCGTAAACCGCGACATCATGCTGCGCACGTTCTGCATCGTGGCCGTCTACACCTTCTTCACAGGGGCGTCGGCCCGCATGGACGAACCGGCGCTGCTGGCCGTCAACACGCTGCTGCTGCAGTTGTTTACGCTCTTCTCGTACATGAACGACGGATTCGCATACGCCGCCGAAGCCCTGACGGGCCGATTCATCGGCGCACGCGACGAAGGGGCGCTGCGCGACTGCCTGCGCCGCTGCATCGCGTGGGGCACGGTCGTGTCGGTGCTGTTCGTAGGCATCTATATCGGCTGGTGGCGCGAACTGGTGGGGCTGTTCGTGGACAGCACGGCGCCCAATGCCGCGACGATCGTGGAGCTGGCGGGAGAGTATATCGTATGGATCATCCTGATTCCGGTCGCCAGCGCCATGCCCTTCATCATGGACGGCATCATGGTCGGAGCGACCGAGACGCGCGTCATGCGCAACTCGATGTTCTGGGCCACGGCGGCCTACTTCGGCATCTTCTACGTCGGCTACGCGATAATCGGCAACAACGCGCTCTGGCTGGCGTTCACGCTCTACATGTTCCTGCGCGGGGTGCTCCAATACTTCATGACGCACCGCCTGCGGTCGATCTATGTGAAAGCGACAGTCTGACCGCCATGGAACTGACCCCTGATTCGCTCTACATCAAATACGTCCGCCTGAAAGAGGAGGACGAAACGCCGCAGACCTATCCGTACACCGTTCCGGCGCTGGCCAACTTCCGGCGGCTGGAATTCCGCAGGCCCGTGACCTTCATCATGGGCGAGAACGGCATGGGAAAATCGACGCTGCTCGAAGCCATAGCCGTCAAGGCGGGATTCAATCCCGAAGGAGGGTCCAAGAACTTCCGGTTCGCAACGCGCGCCAGCCATTCGGACCTTTACGAACATGTCGTTCTGGGACGCGGACTCCAGCCGCGCGACGGCTATTTCCTGCGGGCGGAGAGTTTCTACAACGTGGCGACGGAAATCGAAAACGTCGCCGACGGCGTACTGAAATATTACGGCGACAAGTCGCTGCACCAGCAGTCGCACGGCGAAAGTTTTCTGGCGCTGCTCGGACACCGGCTCTTCGGACACGGACTTTATATTTTCGACGAGCCGGAAGCCGCACTGTCACCCTCGCGCCAGATGTACATGCTGTGCCGGATGAAGCAGCTGGCCGAGCAGGGATCGCAGTTCATCATCAGCACCCACTCGCCGATCGTCATGTCCTACCCCGACGCCGAGATATACGAAATCACGGACCGCGGGCTGGAACCGACCGAGCTGGAGGAGACCTCCCACTTCCGGCTGATGAAGCGTTTTATCCTCGACCGCCGGGGAATACTGCGACAGATGGAGCTGGAGAAGGAATAGCCCCCGAATTAAGTTCGGGGGCTATTCCTTATTCGGAGTGCGCACCGGACATAGCATCGGATAAAGCGCCGGACAAAAGAGCGCAAACAAAAACCACCCGGCTCCTGCGAGTCGGGTGGTTCTATATTGCCGGAGGGCTGTCCCGCCCGTTATGCGGCGGTTATTCGCCCTTGGCGGCTTTCCAGAGCGGGAAGTATTTGTCATACTTCTCCTGAATGCCGGGTTCGTCGCGCAGACGGAAGCAGAGCTGTTTGAGCATGTCGAGCGTATTGAAGTCGTCGGCTTTCAGCTCGTGGGCCTTCTCGAACCACGGAATAGCCTCCATATAGACCGCATTGGCGGCTTTCAGGTCGGCATCGTAAGCGGCCTGACTGCTGTACTGCTTCTCGTTCATCACCTTGTTCATCTCGTCGGCCTTGATCGTGTAGAACACGCCCAGATAGTAGTTGCCTTCGAAGAGTTCGGGTTTCAGTTCGACGACCTTTTGGAACGATGCGATGCTTTCGTCGTACTGCTTCAGCGCGAAGAAGATACGGCCGCGGCCGAACCAAAGATCCACATTCTCCGGATTGCTCTCGATAGCCGCGTCGATCAGCGCCACCAAGTCGGCGGGGTCGCCCACCGAATCCTCAGGATTGGTATAGAGCTGCACCAGACCGTCGAGAATACGCTCGTTCTTCGGGAACTTCTTGATACCGGCGACCAGCGCATCCTTGGCTTTCAGGACATTGGCCTTGTCGGCGTCCTTCTGGCCGTAGTAGCAGTGGAAAAGGTAGTAGTAGATATTGCCTTCCTCGTCGTTATAGCCCAGATCGAGCGCCTTGTTCAGGTAATCGGCACCGATGACGTACGATGCAGGGTTCGCAGCGCCGTCCACCGTGCGCAGATAACCCGCATAGTAGAGCAGCGCGGGTTCGGGATTGCCGTGAGCGGGGCTGGACTGGGCTTCGAAAGCCAGTGCATAGGCGTCGGCGGCATCGGCATAATTGCCGGTGTCGATGCCCGTATTGCCCACTTGCGAGCAGAAGTCGCTGATCTGCTTGAGCCCCTCCTTGACCTTATCGGCCGTCTTGGGGGCCATTTCATAAGCCTTGTTGTAGGCTTCTATAGCCTTGGCGGGAGCGTCTTCAATCACCCACTGCGTCTGGCTCCAAGTCGCGATCTTGCCGTCCTTGATATATGCCGTGAACCAAGGATAGACCCAAGCCTCGTAGGGAACATTGACGAGCGTCACCGATTCGGTCGAGGCGGGTTCGCCCACGGCCAGCTTGAGCATCGCGGCGTCCATATTGACGAAAAGGCTCTTCGTCGGTTCGATAGCCGCTTCGTAGAAGGCTTTGCCGCGGTTGATCCACGTCGCAGCCTTGGCGCCCTTCTTCGCATCGGCGATGTCGGCGTCGCTCTTCTCGATCTTGGATACAAGCGCCGACTTGTTTACTTTCTGGGCCTGAACGGCAGTAACTGCTACGAGAGCCACCGCAAGGACCGTCAAAAATACTTTTTTCATAACAGATTGAATTTTAATGTTTTAAAGTCATTTCTTCATTACTCCTCCGCCGGACGGTCCGCTTCGGGAGTGGCGTCATTCCCGGTTGCAGCGACCTCTGCGGATTGTACTTCTTCGTCTTCATCGCCCGCTGCCGGTACGGCCATCACCGAAGCAATGGCGTCGCCCTCGCGCAGGTTGATGATACGCACGCCCTGCGTCGCGCGGCCCGCAAGGCGGATCTGCGACACTGCCGTACGTATGGTAAGTCCCGAACGGTTGATAATCATCAGGTCGTTGTCGTCCGTAACGGCCTGAATGGAGATAAGTTTGCCGGTTTTCTCCGTTACATTGATCGTCTTCACACCCTTGCCGCCGCGGTTGGTGATGCGGTATTCGTCCAGATCGGTACGTTTGCCGTAACCGTTCTCACTCAGCACCAGTACGTCCTGCTTCGAATCGGGTTCGACACATATCATGCCGACCACTTCGTCGCTCTCCTCGATCGAGATGCCGCGGACACCCGCACCGACACGTCCGATAGGACGCACCGTGCTCTCGTTGAAGCGGATGGCCTTGCCGTCGCGGGCCGCGATCATCACCTCGGCCTGACCGCTGGTGAGCTTGGCTTCGATCAGCTGGTCGCCCTCGCGGATGACGATGGCGTTCACGCCGTTCTGACGCGGACGCGAGTAGGCTTCGAGCTTGGTCTTCTTGATCGTACCGTCCTTGGTACACATGATGATGAAGTTGTTGTTGACGTACTCCTCGTCGTTCAGACGCTTGACGTTGATGTAGGCGCGGACCTTGTCGTCGGGTTCGATCTGGATGACGTTCTGGATGGCACGGCCCTTCGAAGAGCGGGCGCCTTCCGGAATCTCGTACACCTTGAGCCAGAAGCAGCGGCCCTTCTCCGTGAAGAAGAGCATCGTATTGTGCATCGAGGCCACGTAGATATGTTCGATGAAGTCTTCGTCGCGCGTGGCGCTGCCCTTGGCGCCGACGCCGCCGCGGTTCTGCGTGCGGTACTCGGCAAGCGGCGTACGCTTGATATAGCCCATGTGCGAAATGGTGATGACCATGTCGTCGTCGGCGTAAAAATCTTCGGGGTTGAACTCCTCGGAAGAGTAAACGATCTCCGAGCGGCGTTCGTCGCCGTATTTCTCCTTGATTTCGAGCAGCTCGTCCTTGATGATCTGCATCTGCATGCCGACGTTTTCGAGCACCTCCTTGAGGTAGGCGATCTGCTTGGTAAGTTCGTCGCGCTCGGCGATCAGCTTGCCGTATTCGAGTCCGGTCAGGGCGCGCAGGCGCATCTCGATAATGGCGGAAGCCTGAATGTCGCTCAGGTTGAAGCGCTCGATCATCGTCTGCTTGGCGGCGTCGGGCGTCTGCGACGAACGGATGATGTGCACGATCTCGTCGATGTTGTCCTGCGCGATCAGCAGACCCTGCACGATATGCAGGCGTTCCTCGGCCTTCTTCAGGTCGAAGCGCGCACGGCGCACCACCACGTCGTGGCGGTGATCGACGAAATGCTTGACCAGATCGCGCATCGGCAGCATCTGGGGACGGCCGTTCACCAGCGCGATATTGTTCACTGCAAACGAAGTCTGCAGCGGCGTATTCTTGAAGAGCGTGTTCAGCACGACGCTGGCGACGGCGTCGTGTTTGAGAATGATGATGATGCGAAGGCCGTTGCGGTCCGATTCGTCGTTGATGTAGGAGATGCCCTCGATCTTCTTCTCGTTGATCATGTCGGCGATCTTCTTGATCATCTCGGCCTTGTTGATCATGTAGGGAATCTCGGTGATGACGATGCACTCGCGGCCGCTGGGGGTATGTTCGATATCGGTCTTGGCGCGCATCATAACGCGGCCGCGGCCCGTAAGCATCGCCTCGCGGACACCCTCGTAGCCGTAGATGATACCTCCCGTCGGGAAGTCGGGGCCCTTGATATACTGCAGCATCTCCTCGCCCGTGATTTCGGGATTGTCGATATAGGCGCAACAGGCGTCTACGACCTCGCTCAGGTTGTGCGGGGCCATGTTGGTGGCCATGCCGACGGCGATACCGCTCGCGCCGTTGACGATCAGCAGCGGAATCTTGGTGGGAAGCACCGTGGGTTCGGGAATCGTATCGTCGAAGTTGAGCGTCCAGTCCACGGTCTCCTTGTCGATGTCGGCCATCACCTCGTCGGTGATCTTCTTCATGCGGGCCTCGGTGTAACGCATGGCCGCAGGCGAGTCGCCGTCCATAGAACCGAAGTTACCCTGACCGTCGACCAGCGGATAACGCATCGACCAGTCCTGAGCCAGACGCACCATGGCGTCGTAGACCGACGTATCGCCGTGGGGGTGGAACTTACCGAGCACGTCGCCGACGATACGGGCCGACTTACGGGTGGGCTTATCGGAGTAGAGGTTGAGCTCCGCACTCATATCGTAGAGGATGCGGCGGTGTACGGGCTTCATGCCGTCGCGCACATCGGGAAGCGCGCGCGACACGATGACCGACATCGAATAGTCGATGTACGCCGACTTCATCTGCTCTTCGATATTGATAGGAATGATACGTCCTACCAAACCGGCATTCTTTTCTTCTTCAGTTAGCATCTTGTCTCTTGAAATTACGGTCTTTTAACGAACAAAAATACGATTTATTTCCGATCTGAGCAACTTTAGGGCGATAAATCTGACGCCGGCGCACAAGATTTCCGGACCGGCACCCCGTTTTTGCCCCTTTTCCGCCGATCTGACGGCCTGAAAAAAATCTCCCGACGAGGTGTCGGGAGAAAACGAGCCTGTTTGCAGCCGGGCGAGAGCCGGCGGCCGCGGCCGGGTGGGGGCGCATGCGTTTTCAGACGCAGGGGAAAAGTCGGAAAAAACGATTTCCGGGAAGCACGCTCCGCTTTTTTGCCGTTTCGGGAGGATTTTTTTACCTTTGCGGCTTCGACCCGAATTTTATGACCCGAATCAATACCCCCAAAGAGGTCCTCGCGCTGGCCGGAAGCTCCGCGGCGGACAAACTGCAAAATACGGCCGGCAAGACCCTCATACTCGCATTTCTGGCCGGCGCATACATCGCCATAGGCGGCCTGTTCTCGCTGATGGCGGGATTCGGGTTCCCCGGAGCGGCCGAAGCGCCCGGATTCCAGCGCCTGCTGTCGGGCGCGGTATTCCCGCTGGGACTTATACTGGTGGTATTCACCGGAGCCGAGCTGTTCACGGGCAACAACGCCGTACTGATGCCGGGGGCGCTCGCCCGCCGGTACGGCTGGGGCAAAGTAGCGCGCAACTGGACGCTCGTGTGGATGGGGAATTTAGCAGGGGCGCTCTTCTTCACCTATTTTCTGGTGGTTCTGCCCGGCGTGCTGTCGTCGGAAATGTGGCGGGAAGCGGCCTGCAATATTGCGCAGGCGAAGGTATCGCTGCCGTGGAGCACGGTTTTCCTGCGCGGCGTGGGCGCCAATTGGCTGGTATGTCTGGCCGTATGGCTCGGAATGAGCGCCAACGACGTGCCGGGACGTATGCCGGGGCTGTTTTTCCCGATCATGTGCTTCGTGGTGATCGGCTACGAACACTGCATCGCCAACATGTTCTTCATCCCGCTGGGCATGCTGCTCGGCGCACCGGTATCGGCGGCGGAGCTGTTCGCCGGCAATCTGGTTCCGGCCACGCTCGGCAACATCGTGGGCGGCGGGCTCTTCGTGGGCGGGCTGTACTGGTATCTCAACCGGAAATAAGCGGCAGGAAATTCCTGCGGCAGCAGGGACGCGGCAGTCCGGCGCGCAATCCGGGGCATGAGCCGTCACATACGCACGCCGTTCGTATCCACTAAGTGTATCCACGGAAAGTATCCGCCGGAGTATATCCGCGCAGGCGTATCAGCGGAAGTCGATAAATTCGTAACCTTTGTAGTCCCCTTTGGAGAAGGCTTTGAGCGGCGTGTCGAGCGGGGCAACGCCGAGAACGGCGATGCCGACCTGCTCGCCGTCGTAATCGTAGCGGAGCGATTCGGGGCGCATCGCGGCGGTATCGACCGTAACGAGAATCTCCCCGGCGGGCGAGGCGTCCGCCGAAGTCGGGGTCAGCCGCACGACGGCCCGGCCCTCCGCGTCGCTCACCAGCGAGGGGGCATACTGGGTACCGATGAAGTCGAAGGCATGGGCCGGGTTGCTGAGCAGATTACGGCTTGAAGTATCCACGTCGTCGATGGTCACTTCGCGGCGGCGGTTGTCGATCTCGTAGCGGATTTTGCCGTCGCAGTAGACCTCCGCCTCCCCCACCGCGATATAGTAGTTTTCACCCTCGACGGCATAACGGCCGCGGGTGGTGTATTCGTCCGAGCTGACCTCGAACGCCACTCCGTAAGCGCCCAGCGCACGGAATCCCGCAGCCAGTTTTTCGAGAATCTCAGCGGCCCGTCCGTCGGCAGAAGGCGCAAGGGCGGCAACCGCCGCGGAGGCTGCGGGAGATGCAGCAGCAGCCGGAACGCCGGAACGGAAGAAATCACCTGCGGCCACAGGAACAGCGGATACGGTGGTTTCCGGGAAAACCGCACGAAGACCCGACACGGCAGTTTCGGCAGACACTGAGAAAACAGCGGATGCGGCGGTTTCGGCTGACGCTGTGGAAACAGCAGACGCAACAGCTTCGGCAGACGACGAGACAACAGCAGATGCAATGGTTTCGGCAGACGACGAGACAACAGCAGATGCAATGGTTTCGGCTGACGCTGAGGAAACAGCGGACGCGGCGGCGGTTTCGGTTACGGCGGCGGTTTCGGAAAGCATCCCGCGGGCGGCGGCCGTCCGGGCCGCTGACAGCAGCACTATTGCGAACAAAAGTCGTTTCATGGGCGTAAGCATCAGAATAAACCGAGGTCCTGCAGTTTGGCTTCGAGCGACGGCAGGTCGTGGAACAGAATGTCGCGCGGCTTGGCCCCCTGCTGGCGGCCGACGATGCCGGCACGTTCGAGCTGCGTCATGATGCGACCGGCGCGGTTGAAGCCGACTTCGTAGTTGCGCTGGATCATCGAGGTCGAAATATTGCCGCCCGAAACTGCGTCGCGGGCGATCTCGGCGAAGAGCGAGTCGTATTTCACCGGAGCGGACTCCTCGCTGCCCAGACTGCTGCCGCCGCCGTCCGCATCGGGCGTATAGTCGGGCAGCGGGTAGGCTTCGGTATAGCCCTGCTGGCGGGAGATGTAATCGACGACGCGCTCCACCTCCTTGGTCTCGACCAGCGCACACTGGATACGGGTCAGCTCGCCGTCCTTCGAGAAGAGCATGTCACCGCGGCCGATCAGCTGGTTGGCGCCCGGCTGGTCGATGATCGTGCGCGAGTCGATCATCTGCATCACGCGGAAGGCGATACGGGCCGGGAAGTTGGCCTTGATACCGCCCGTGATGACCTTCACGTCGGGACGCTGCGTGGCGATGATCAGGTGGATGCCGATGGCGCGGGCCTTCTGCGCCAGACGCATCACGGGTCCCTCGACCTCGCGGGCGGTCATGATCAGGTCGGCGAACTCATCGACGACGACGACGATATAAGGCAGGTAGCGGTGGCCGTTATGCGGATTGAGCCGCCGGGAGGTGAACTTCTCGTTGTATTCGGCGATATTGCGCGCCCCGGCCTTCTTACAGAGTTCCAGACGGTTGTCCATCTCCGTACAGAGCGAGTTGAGCGCATAGACCGCCTTGCGGGGATCGGTGATGATCGCATCGTCCTCCGATTCCATCTTGGCGAGGAAATGCCGTTCGATCTTGGCGTAGAGCGAGAATTCGACCATTTTGGGGTCGATCATCACGAACTTCAGCTGCGCGGGGTGTTTGCGGTAGAGCAGCGAGGTGATGATCGCATTGAGTCCCACCGACTTACCCTGACCCGTGGCACCCGCGACCAGCAGGTGCGGCATCTTGGCCAGATCGAAGACGTAGTTTTCGTTCTGGATCGTGCGGCCGATCACCACCGGAAGCTCGGCCTTCGACTCCTGAAAACGCAGCGAACGCACGGCGGAGTACATCGACACCACCTGCTTGTCGCGGTTGGGGACCTCGATGCCGATGGTGCCCTTGCCGGGAATGGGCGCGATGATGCGGATACCCAGCGCCTTAAGGCTCTGGGCTATGTCGTTTTCGAGACTCTGGATCTTCGAAATCTTGACGCCCTGCGCCTGCACGATCTCATAGAGCGTGACCGTGGGACCGACGGTGGCCTTGATGCGCTGGATCGGAATGCCGAAATTCTTGAGCGTCTCCTCGATGCGGGTCTTGTTGTCGAAAATCTCCTCGTCGCTAACCTCCGAATCGGACTGGTAGTCCTCCAGAAGCGTCACGGGCGGCTTGCTGTAGTTCACGAGGTCCTTCAGCGGATCGTAGCTCTCGGTCGTGATCGCCCGCTCGTCGACCATGCGGGCCTCGTTGGCTTCGACCGTAACGACGACGCCTTCGGCACCGGCCGAACCCGCGGAAACAGATGCGTCGGCGGGTGCGGATTCATATTCGGGCGCGGAGCCGGCTCCATGCGCAGGCGCATCTCCGGATGCGGAAACAGCCGCGGCGAGAGATGCGGTGCCGGCGAGAGATGCGGTGCCGGCGAGAGATGCGGTGCCGGAAAGGGATTCGGGAGCGGCTCCGGCGAGGGCAGCCGGAGAAGATGCGCCGGCATCTCCGCCTACGGTAAGTTCGGTGAACGGACCGTCGGAAACGGGCATATTGCGGACCGGAGTTCCGGCGGAAGGTGCGGCCGAGGGTGTCGAGGGACGCTCCAGCTCGACGAGTCCGCCGGGGCCGAGCACCAGCCGCCCTTCGGGACGCGAGAGGTCCACTTCGATAAATTCGCCGTCCTCGTCGGTCCTTACCGCGGATTCCGCTTCGCGGGCGGGTTCCGAGCCGACGGGAGTGCCGTCGGACGAGATTTCGACGAAGGGATCGTCCTCTTCGCCGCGAACGATCTGCGTCGCGGCTGCTTCCGGTTCACGGGCGGGACGTACGATTTCGGGGTCCGGCGTACGTGCGGCGCGCGGCGTTTCAGGCTCCGGCACGCGCACGGCGCGCGGCATTTCGGGTTCGGCGGCACGCTCCGTTCCGGCTGCCCCGGCGGCATCCGGCGCGGCCGGCGTTGCGGCAGCAGAAACGGCCCCGTCGGCCTCCTCGGCGTGGAGGTGTCCCGGAACGACCTTATGCTTGACGATCTCGACGATCCGGCCGCTCTTGTCCACCATGACGTTGCCCGCGCGATTGACCTTGTTGATGAAATTGCGGTTGATGAAGACGCCCGTCAGTATCCAGCAACCCACGAGCAGGATAAGCGTGCCGAAGACGCCGATATGCGTGTGCAGCAGGGCGCCGGTCTCGATGCCGAAAGCGCCGCCCCACCCCGTCGAGCTGCAAAGGCTCCACTTGTCGCCGAAGGCGAAGCCCAGCGTCAGCGAACCGAGGATCATGATCAGGAAGAGCGAGAGAATCGAATGGTTGAACAGCAGCGGACGCTGGCGGATGATCCGCACGCCGACGAGAATGATCATCGTCGGAATCAGGATGCCGAAGACGCCGAACGAATTATCGACCAGCAGGCGTCCCAGCTTCGCGCCCGCCCAGCCGCAGAGGTTCTCCGGCTCGACGCCCAGCGTCAGCCGCTCCTCAGGCGAGAGTTGCAGGCCGCTCTGGTCGGCGGCCCAGCTGAAGAACGAAAACAGCACGGACGACGCGGCGAACACGCCGACGAACAGCAGCAAAAGGCCCGCGATCCAGCGGGCGCTGTCGCTGTTGGAGCGTTCGATGCGCTGACGTCCGTTTTTAGAAGCAGTTGTATTTGTCGTATTTTTAGATGCCATTTCGTGTTACGCTTGATTTTATCAAGCGAAGTTACGCATTTTTTTCGACATTCGGGGTATCAGGGGGAATTTTATTGAATCCCGCGCCCGCTCAGAGCGACTCTGCGGCCTTATGTTCCAGACGCAGGCGGTAGCTTTCGCCGGCGAAGGTGCGGAACGTATAGGACGGGACATGGTCCGGGGCGGCGTGCAGGCCGTACTGGTCGAGCAGCTGGACGACGCGGCGGGCGACGGCGGGCGACGGATCGACGATTTCGACGCCGCGGCCCGCGACGACGCGTTCCAGCACGGGAAGCAGGAAGGGATAGTGCGTGCATCCCAGCACGATCTGGTCGGCGCCGTGTTCCAGCATCACCGCGACGGCGTCGCGGACGGCCTGCTCGGCTTCGGGCGTCGATTCGCGGTCGCTCTCGACCAGTTCGACGAAACCGCGGCCGGGGGCGGTGATGAGTTCGACGCCGCTGCCGTATTTGGCCGCCGTGCGGCGGAAAAGTTCGCCGTCGAGACTCCGCTCGGTGGCCAGCACCCCGACCACCCCGCTGCGGGTATTCAGGCAGGCGGGTTTCACGGCCGGCTCCATGCCCACGATCGGCATCGGGGCGTATTTCTCCCGCAGGAAGTCGATTGCGGCGGCCGTGGCGGTATTGCAGGCCACGACGACCATCTTGCACCCCTGCGCGACGAGGCTGGCAACGGCTTCGTCGGCGAGCCGCCGCACCTCTTCGCGGGGGCGCGATCCGTAGGGGCAGTTTTTGCCGTCGCCCAGATAGACGAGCGATTCGGAGGGCAGCATGCGCCGCACCTCGCGCCAGACGGTCAGTCCGCCCAGCCCCGAATCGTAAACACCTATGGGAGCATCGTTCATTCGTTTCTGTGTATTTGTCACTCCGTCCGCTTCGGGGAAAGCAACCGCCGCGGAGGAAGGTTATTCGTTCTGCATCGTGTGTCGAAGGATCGTTTCGACCACCTCGTCGTCGGACAGCTCGCCGCAATCGACGATCAGCTGCGCCTGCGCGTAAAACGGTTCGCGCACAGCCATGTCACGGCTCATGAACTCGACCAGTTCGGCGTCGTCCAGCCCTCGCAGGCGGGGACGCTTCTGCCGTCCGTAAGGGCTCAGCCGCCGGGCAATCTGCTCCGCCTCGCGGCGCAGGTAGACCGTAAATCCCGCAGCGTTCATGCGGGCCATGTTGTCGCGCCAGACGGGAAGTCCTCCGCCCGTGGAGACCACGGCGGCGGTTCCGGCGAGCGTCTGTTCCAGCACTTCGCGCTCCACCTCGCGGAAACGCTCCTCCCCTTCGTAACGGAAAACATCGGCCACTGAAGCCCCCTCGCGCCGTTCGATCAGCGCGTCGGTGTCGGCGAACTCCGCACCCAGACGGCGTGCGAGCCTGCGTCCGAGGGTGCTCTTGCCGCACCCCATGTAACCGATCAGAAAAAGAGGTTTCATCGCCGGAGGTTAAAACAGATTCAGCTGTTCGGGGTCGATCACCTCGTCGGCATCGCCTTTGGCGCGTTCGATTTCGAACTCCACGCCGCCCGAAGTCGTGCCCGTACGGGGCAGGCCGGCGGACGACGCGGGCGTTTTCTTCGGATCAGAGGTCTTTGCCGCAGGTTTGTCTTTCGCAGCCGGTTTGTCGGCGGCCGCAGGTTTTTCATGCGCGGGCGCGGCCGTATCGCCGCCCGGTCTGCCCGGCGCACCGGGGTTGTCCGCGGCGGAAGAGGCCGGCGCAAAGTCCGGGCCTTCCGTGGCGGAATTCGCACCGGAAGAGACGGCAGAACCAACTCCACCGGAAAGAGCTGCGCCGCGATCAGCCGCATCACCGTTCGAACCGCCCACCGCACGGTTGTCCGCACCGTCGGCCGCACCGTTGCCGGAACCGCCTTGCGCTCCGGCCGAAGCACCGCCGCCGGAGGGCGTATCGTCGGGAGCGTCGTCGTCCGAAGGTTCGGGTTCGGGCGGCAGTTCGGGTTCGATGAAGCGCAGCGCGACGACGTCGTAGGTCGTCAGGCGCTTGCCCTTGGCGCGGTGGCTCTTGACGCCCACGAATTCGTCCACGTCGATCTCGTCCGCAGGGCGCGACGCATGCGCGCCCTTGTAGGTGATTTCGAGCTTGGCGCCCGTACGTTCCGTCACGGCGACCAGATCGGCCTGTCCCTCCTCGTCGAGGAAGAACTGCATCTTGTCGCTCATCTCGGCCGTGAAACGCTTCATATAGTAGTACTGCTGCGAGCGGTCGTAATAGCAGACGCTGTAGATGCGGTCGGCTTCGTAACGGCTCACGCGCACGGTCTCGTCGGGGAAATGCTGGCCGAGGTCGTAACCCGTGATGTAGTACTGGTTCTTGGAGGTCCAGACGATGATCTTGTCGTCGCCCTTGAACTCGCCCAGCAGCGTGCCGCGGCCGTCGGCGTTCAGGCGGCGGACATCCTCGTCGAACCAGACGTTCTGGCCGCCGAGCGTCGAAGTGCCGCGCTCCTTGAGGACGATCTTGTGGATGCCGTAGCGCGAGAAGAGATTGCCCTGACTCTGGCGGCCCTTGATGGCGAGGGTCGAGAAGTCGAGGTCCACGATCACCTTCTTGAGACGCGGACGGGGCTTGAAGTAAATCTTGAGCACCTCGGCCTCACCGTTCGGATTGACAGACATATAGAGGATCTCGCTCTTGGGCGTGCCCTTGGTGATGTCGTACTCCTTGTCGCGCGTGATGGCCTTGATGGCGCAGCGCTTCATCATGATCGGACCGTTCTTGCCGTCGCGGTACAGCACGTTGTAGATCGTGCGCTCGTCGTTGCGCTTGAAGACGCCGATATAATAGATGCCCTTCTCGAAGAAGGCCTTGTCGCTGACCTTGGTGATGACGTAGCGGCCGTCCTTGGTGAAGACGATCACGTCGTCGATGTCCGAGCAGTCGCAGACCAGCTCGGCGTCCTTCATCGACTTGCCGATGCCGAAGAAGCCTTCGGCGCGGTCCACGTAGAGCTTGGCGTTGGTCACGGCGACCTTCGTGGCTTCGATATTGTCGAATTCGCGCAGTTCGGTCCTGCGCTCCCGGCCCTTGCCGTACTTGTCGCGGATACGCTCGTAATAGGCCACGGCATATTCGGTAAGATGGTTCAGATCGTACTGCGTGGACTTGATGTCCTCCTCGATCTGACGGATTTCATTGTCGGCCTTGTCGCTGTCGTAACGCGAAATACGGATGAACTTCAGCTCCGTAAGCCGCTGCACGTCGGAGAGCGTCACCTCGCGGCGGAGCAGTTTCTTGAACGGCTCCAGCCCCTTGTCCACGGCGGCGTAGGCCTCCTCGCGGCTCTTGCTGCCCTCGATGAGCTGGTAGAGCTTGTTCTCGATGAAGATGCGTTCGAGCGACGCGGCGTGCCACGCTTCGTTCAGCTCGCCGAGCCGGATCTCCAGCTCGCGGCCCAGCAGCCATTTGGTATGCTCGGCCGAGCGGCGCAGGATTTCGCTCACGCCCAGAAAATGGGGCTTGTCCTCCCAGATCAGGCAGGCGTTCGGGGCGATCGAGACTTCGCAGTCCGTGAAGGCGTAAAGCGCGTCGATGGTCTTGTCGCTCGACTCGTCGGGCGAGACCTGAATGACGATCTCGACCCGGTCGGCCGTATTGTCATCGACCTTCTTGATCTTGATCTTGCCCTTGTCGTTGGCCTTGATGATCGAATCCTTGATCGACTCGGTGGTCGTGGTATAGGGAATTTCGGTGATGGCCAGCGTACGTTTGTCGATCTTCGAAATCTTGGCGCGGACCTTCACAGCACCGCCGCGAAGACCGTCGTTGTAACGGCTCACGTCGGCCATGCCGCCCGTCGGGAAGTCGGGGTAAAGCTGGAATTCGCGGCCCTGAAGATGGGCGATGCAGGCGTTGATAAGCTCCACGAAGTTGTGGGGCAGGATTTTCGACGCCAGACCTACGGCGATGCCGTCCGAGCCCTGCGCCAGCAGCAGCGGGAACTTGATCGGCAGCGTGACCGGCTCCTCCTTGCGGCCGTCGTAGGTGAGCATCCACTCGGTGGTCTTCTTGTTGAAGACCACTTCGTTGGCGAATTTCGAAAGGCGGGCTTCGATATAACGGCCCGCGGCGGCTTCGTCGCCCGTGAGGATGTTGCCCCAGTTGCCCTGACAGTCGATCAGCAGGTCCTTCTGGCCCAGCTGGACCAGCGCGTCCTTGATCGACGCGTCGCCGTGCGGGTGGTACTGCATGGTCTGGCCCACGATGTTGGCCACCTTGTTGTAGCGGCCGTCGTCCACGACCTTCATGGCGTGGAGGATGCGCCGCTGAACGGGTTTCAGACCGTCTTCGACATGGGGCACGGCGCGTTCGAGGATCACGTACGAAGCGTAATCCAAGAACCAGTTCTTATACATGCCCGTCAGTTTGCGCACGCCCCCCTCGTCCTGCGTCAGCCGGTCGAACTTGCCCGCCTTGCCCTGAGGCCCGGCGGCCGGGGTTTCGTCGGCTGCCTCGTCGGCCGTTTCCGGGGTCGATGCGTCCTCGTTGAGCGGCTCTTCCCGCCCGATGATATCTTTTTCTTCTGCCATATTCCTTTAACTGATTGCAAGGTCCTGCTCGACGATATCCTCCTCGATGCGCAGGTTGTCGATGATGAAGCCCTGCCGCTCGTAGGTGTTCTTGCCCATGTAGAACTCTAGCAGGTCGTGGATCGGGTCGTCCTTGGTGATGCGGACCTTGTCCAGCCGCATCCCCTCGCCGATGAATTCGCGGAACTCGTCGGGCGAAATCTCGCCCAGACCTTTGAATCGCGTGATTTCGGCGTTGGCGCCGCAGCGGGAGACGGCCTTCAGGCGTTCGTCCTCCGAATAGCAGTAGTGCGTCTCCTTCTTGTTGCGCACGCGGAAAAGCGGCGTTTGCAGCACGAACAGATGGCCCTGACGGATCACGTCGGGGAAGAACTGCAGGAAGAAGGTCATCATCAGCAGGCGGATGTGCATGCCGTCGACATCGGCATCGGTGGCAATGATCACCTTGTTGTAGCGGAGGTTATCCATATCCTCCTCGATGTTGAGCGCCGCCTGCAGGAGGTTGAACTCCTCGTTCTCGTAGACGACCTTTTTGGTGAGTCCGTAGCAGTTGAGCGGCTTGCCGCGCAGCGAGAAGACCGCCTGCGTACGCACGTCGCGGCTCTTGGTGATCGAACCCGAAGCCGAATTACCCTCGGTGATGAAGATCATCGACTGTTCGGCCAGCTCATGCTTGTCGGTGCGGTGTATCTTGCAGTCGCGCAGTTTCTTGTTGTTGAGCGACACTTTTTTGGCCGTCTCGCGGGCCTTCTTCTGGATGCCCGAAATCGCCTTGCGCTCCTTTTCGTTCTCGACGATCTTCTTCTGGAGAATCTGCGCCGTCTCGGAGTGCTTGTGCAGGTAGTCGTCGAGGTGCTTGCCCAGAAAGTCCACGACGAAGTTGCGCATCGACACGCCCGGCTCGATCTCCTTCGAACCGAGCTTGATCTTGGTCTGCGACTCGAAGACCGGGTCGGTGACCTTGACCGAAATGGCGGCGATGATCGACGTGCGGATGTCCGAAGGGTCGTAATCCTTGTGGTAGAACTCCTTGACGGTCTTGGCGATGGCCTCGCGGAACGCCGCCTGATGCGTGCCGCCCTGCGAGGTGTACTGGCCGTTGACGAACGAGAAGTAGCTCTCGCCGTAACCCGTGCCGTGGGCGATCGCCACTTCGATGTCGTCGCCCGAAAGGTGGATCGGCGGATAGAGCGGCTCCTCGGTCATGTTTTCGTTCAGCAGGTCCAGCAGGCCGTTTTTCGAGACGTAGCTGCTGCCGTTGAAATTGAACGTCAGACCCAGATTCAGGTAGGTGTAGTTGCGGATCATCTGCTCGACGTATTCGAGGTTGTAGGCGTACTGCCCGAAAACCTCCTCGTCAACGCGGAACGAGATGAAAGTGCCGTTCTTCTCCCTCACGCCGCTCTCCCACGTATCGCTCTGTTCGAGTCCCTGCGCGAAGGTCACCGTGCGGGCTTCGCCGTCGCGGACCGAACGGGCCGTGAATTCGCTCGAAAGCATGTTGACGGCCTTGACGCCGACGCCGTTCAGGCCGACGGTCTTCTTGAAGGCCGAGCCGCCGTACTTGCCGCCGGTGTTCATCTCGCTGACGGCCGCCGCGAGCGACTTGAGGGGAATGCCGCGGCCGTAGTCGCGCACCGAAACCACGTTGTCGGCGATCGAAATGTCGATCTGACGGCCGACGCCCATGATGAACTCGTCCACCGAGTTGTCCACGACCTCCTTGATGAGGACGTAAATGCCGTCGTCGGCCTGCGCGCCGTCGCCCAGCTTGCCGATATACATACCGGGCCGCAGGCGGATGTGCTCCCGCGGCGAGAGGGTGACGATGGCGTCGTCGCCGTAATTGTCGTTCGGATTCGTATTGAGTAAATCTGCCATAGTCTATTTTTTGTTTCGGATCTCGGCGAGGGCCGCGCACATGGCGTCGTGCACCTCCTGCATCAGTTCGTGCGTCTCGGCCGCGGCGACCCGCCCGGCGGAGACGGGGGGCAGCACCCGGATCGTGATCCGGTTGCCCCAGTTGAACAGCGCGTTCTTTTTGATGAGCGTCTTCGTACCGTCGAGCACCACGGGAAGAATCTCCACGCCCGCCTCCTTGGCCAGCGTGAAGGCTCCCGCCTTGAAACGGTGAATCTCGCCGTCCTTGGAGCGCGTACCCTCAGGGAATACGGCCACCGAAGCGCCGCGCGAAATCCATAGTTTGCCGTCGCGGACCATCTGCTCCAGCGCTTCGGAAGCGCGACCGCGGTTGATGCAGATGTCGCCGTGCAGGACGAGGTACTGCCCGAAGAAGGGGGTCTTGAAGACCTCGCGCTTGGAGACCCAGCGGAAATTGAGCGGAATGTAGTAAAGCGTCGGGATGTCGATCACCGTATTGTGGTTCAGCACGATGACGTAACTCTTCTTCCGGTCCACGTACTCCCGGCCGATCACCCGCTGCCGCCACCGGGGAGGCACGGCGAAGAAGATGCGGACCAGAATGCGCGACAGTTCGTGCACCACGCGGCGGCCCTTGTCGAAAGGATAGCACACGACCAGAGCGACGGCCGACAGCACCATGAAAAAGGTGCAGAGGAAGACCAGAAAGATATAGTAAACTGCGCTTATCATAAAATCAGTCTTTAAGGCCCGGCCGCCGCACCCCGCCGCACCCGTCCGGACGCCGTATCGGGCGGAAAACGGCATAGCGGAGCGTTCGGAATAACGTCAGGGGACAATGAGCCATAATAATTCAATCTGCAAATTTAGGAATTATTCGCAGGAATCCTAAATCGGGGAGCAACGATTTTTCAACAAAATATTCACGATGACCGTCGGGCCGGACCTTTTTTTTCGCAGGCCGCCGAAAAAAAATAATGCGAAACAGTTGACCCGTCCCCAAGGTCAGGGTGTATCTTTGCCGCATGAACACTGCGCAGAGTTTATGAAGACAACGAAAATCAAATTCAAAATCGGAGAATTTTCCAAGCTCAACCGGGTTACCGTCAAGACATTGCGGCACTACGAAGAGATCGGACTGCTCGTACCGAGCCAAGTGGACAAGTGGACCGGATACCGTTATTACGACGTATGCCAGCTGGGAAGGATGAACACTATCCGCTACCTCAAGGAGCTGGGATTCACGCTCGAAGAGATCGGAGAGCTGTTCGACGAGGGGCGGACGCGCCCGTCGCCGGAGCTTATCGCGGCCAAAACCGCGGAGTGCCGGGAGACGCTGCTCCGGCTGGAGCGGCGCATGACGGAGCTGGAAAGGCTGGGAAAAGAACTCGCAAAACCGAAGAAAATGGAAAAAGCATTTATCAAAGAGCTGCCGGCGGTCGTCGTCGCCAGCCACCGCCGGGTCGTCAGGGGCTACGACGAACTGTTCGACCTCTGCCCCAATGTCATCGGACCGGAGATGGCGCGGCTGGGTTGCGAATGTTCCGAACCGGGCTACTGCTTCACGATCGACCACACCTGCGAATTCAGGGAACGGGACATCGACATCGAATACTGCGAAGCGGTGACCGAACGGAAAGAGGAGTCGGAGCTGATTGAATTCAAGGAGCTGGAGGCCGTGCCGACGGCCGTGTGCATGTATCACCGCGGAAACTACGACACCCTGCCGCAGACCTTCGCCGAGCTTTACGCATACGTCGAAAAAGAGGGATACAAGCTCGCGGGAAGCCCCCGGTTCAGCTATATCGACGGCATCTGGAACAAGGACAGCGAGGAAGAGTGGCTGACCGAAATTCAGATTCCGGCAGGCAGGTAACCCCGCCGTCCTACCCTTTCGGACCTCCGTACCCTGCCGGTACGGAGGTCTTATTTATATATGTATCAAAATTTTCTGCAAAAATACAGTACTATGCATTGCAAAGTATAAACATTTTTACATATCTTTGCCACGTCAACTAAAATGCTACGCAGATTACAATTAAACGCAGAATATTATGAAAAAACTTATCCTCCTTATCCTGCTGCTCGCAATGGCTGCGGCGAACGCAACAGCGGCCCGCATGTATCCGGCCGGAGGCCGCGTCGTGGACGCGCAGGGACAGGCCGTGGAGTATGCGACGGTGGTACTGCTCAGGGGCGGCGAGCAGGTGGCCGGCATGGCGACCGACGACGCCGGACGTTTCGAGCTGAAGGTCCCGACGGGCGAATACACCCTCTCGATCCAGTATCTGGGTTTCGATCCCGTCCTGCGGCAGGTGCGCGTCGATGCGGACAACGATCTGGGCGACATCGTGCTGAAAAGCTCCTCGACGCAGATCGAGGGCGTGGTGGTCAAGGCGCAGCTGATCCGCCGCGAGGCCGACCGCTTTGTCGTCGATGTGGCCAACGCCCCGGCGGCGATCGGCAAGGATGGCATCGAACTGCTGGAGCGCGCTCCGGGCGTATGGGTGGACGACGAGAAGATCTCGATCAACGGCAAGAGCGGTTCGAAGGTGTACGTCAACGACCGCGAGCTGCGCATGGAACCGGCGCAGCTGCTGACCTACCTGCGTTCGCTGCGCGCCGACGACATCCAGAAAATCGAGGTCGTGCCCACGACCGGCGCGGACTACGATGCGGATTCGTCGGGCGGCATCATCCGGATAACGCTCCGCAAACGCCGCGAAAACGGCATGGAGGGGTCGCTGTCGGTCGATTCGCGGCTGGGCCGCTGGGTGCGGTCGGTCAATCCCCGTGCGCGCGTCAACTACCATTCGGGACGGCTCGACCTCTACGGGCTGGCGTGGTTCAACCTCGAAACCGACGAATTCGAATCGGACGAAAACACCCGCTACACGTCGGGGAGCAACAGTCTCGAAGCCCACTCCGAAAAATTCGAACGCGACCGGAATTTCGGCGCGAGCTTCGGTTCGGTGTACGAGATCAATTCCCGCCAGAGCGTCGGCGCGGAGTTCGAATACTGGCGCAACCGCGAAAAAGGTCCCAACGACTCCTACACGGACTTCACGGCCGAAGAGGGGGTGACCCGCACCGACAGCCGCTATGACAATTTCACAGCGCGCAACAACTACTCGCTGACGTTCAACTACATCTGGAAGATCGACTCGCTGGGTTCGACGCTCAAGGTGCTGGCCGACTACAACCGCCGCACCACGGACGCCGAGAACGACAACTTCAGCCGCATAACCGCTCCGGCCCCCGCGCCCGCCGCAGACTCGGCCTACCGCGACAATTCGGTCTCGGTCTACAACGTGACCACCGCCACGCTGGCCTTCGACAAGAAATTCTCGCCCCGCTGGTCGCTGCGGGCCGGCGCCAAGTACACCTACAACGACATGCACAACGACGCGCTGTACGAATACCTGAAAGACGACGCATGGGCGCGCAACGACAACCAGAGTTTCACGATCAACTACACGGAGAACATCGCCGCGGCGTACGGCATCGCGTCGGCCAATCTCGGACGCTGGAGCTTGGTGGCGGGAGTGCGCGGCGAGTACACCCGCACCGAAGGCAAAGGGCACGGCATCGCGCAGAATTATTTCAGTCTGTTCCCCAACGCCAACGTCTCCTATGCACTCACCAAGGACGGCGCCTATTCGCTGATCGCACAGTACGCCCGCACAATCGAGCGGCCTCGGTTCTGGACCCTCAACCCGCAGCGGTTCCAGATTTCGGACTACACCTATCAGACGGGAAATCCGGAACTCGATCCGGCCTACAAGCACGACGCGAGCCTGACGCTGGTGCTGAAACACAAATACACGCTTACGGGCGGCACCGTCGTCCAGACCGGCGAAATACAGCAGACGATGCGTCCCGACGCCGACGACCCGAAGCGGCTGTGCATAGCGTGGGTCAATTACGACACGACGAAGAGTTATTACGTCTCGGCCAATGCGCCGTGCCAGTTCGCCAAATGGTGGACCATGAACCTCAACGCCACCTACATCCGTCAGGGCCAGCGCGTCGACCAGCATACGCCCGAAGCGCATTACAACTTCTATTTCGCGAACGCTTCGACCACCTTCACGCTCCCCGCGAAGTTCTACATCGACCTGTCGTACCGCCTTCAGGGCCGCATGGACTTCGGCAACTGCTGGGTGGAGCCGATGCACTTCCTCAATGCGGGGATCAAAAAACGGTTCGGCGACAAGTTCACCGCCGCATGCTCGGTGCGCAACCTGATCGACCGCCCGCAGCACGTCGGCGCACGCGGCGAAGGATTCGTCCGCAGGGTGGATGTGTCCCAGCAATGGAACTGCCGAGAATTCCGCATTTCGCTGAGCTACAACTTCAAGTCGGGCAAGGCCTTCAAGCGCAGGGCCGTCGAGGCGGGTTCGGCCGACGAGAAGAGCCGGTTGTAGATCGTCCGCGCGGCAACCACCCCTGACGACCATGGCGGACAGGAAAAAGAGAATGCGGCTTAATGCCGCATTCTCTTTCATACTCCGCCACTACCCTACCGCGCCCGGCGGAACCGCAGGTGCGGAAAGGGAATATGCAGTGACCGACCGGCGATGATGAGCGTCACGGCAACCAAAATCAGCACCACGCCCAGCACGATGCGCGGCGTGAGCCGTTCGCCGAAGACCACGACGCCGAAAAAGAGGGCCGTAAGGGGTTCCAGCGCACCGAGAATCGCCGTGGGCGTAGAGCCGATGGCGCGGATGGCGGCGGCCATCGTCACCAGCGACACGATCGTCGGAAAGAGCGCCAGCGAGACGGCGTTGATCCAGAGTCCGGGCGTGGGGATCGCCTGCAGGTCGGCGCAGAAGCGCAGGCGCACGACATAGACGCTCAGGCCGAACAGCAGAGCGTAAAAGGTGAGTTTCTCGGTCGGCAGGCCGCGCAGCGACGAGCGGTTGACGCCCACGATGTAGACCGCATAGCAGAGCGACGAGAGAAAAACCAGCGCGACGCCGAGAAAGGAGAGCGGCTCACCGCCGCCTTTGTAGAGCATGGCGATGCCGGTGAAGGCCAGCAGGATCGAGAGCATGGTGATCCGGCTCACTTTCTCGTGGAAACCGACGGCCATGATGACCGCGACCAGCACGGGATAGAGGAACAGGATGGTCGAAGCGATGCCCGCGTCCATGTGGTTGTAGCTCTCGAACAGGAAGAGCGACGAGAAAGAAAAGAGCAGTCCCATGACCGCCAGCGGCACAAGGTCGCGGCGGCGCACGGCGAACGACTGCCGCCGGACGAGCATCAACGCGCCCAGCATCGCCGCAGCCAGCAGATAACGGTAGAAAAGCACCGAATCCACTCCCATGCCCGCCTCGTAGAGGGGCAACGTGAAGAGCGGATTCAATCCGTAACTGGCGGCGGCCACGGCACCCAGCACGCAGCCGCGCGACTTAGCGTTCGCCATTTCCTTTAGAACTGTACCTGCGGCGCGGCTTCGGAGCCTTCGGCCGACTCGAAGTAGGGCTTCTGCTCGAAACCGAACATTTTGGCGACGAGGTTGGCCGGGAAGCGGCGCACGGAGACGTTATAGGTCCGGGCCACTTCGTTGAACTGCTTGCGGGCCACCGAAATACGGTTTTCGGTGCCTTCGAGCTGCGCCTGCAGTTCGAGGAAGTTCTGATTGGCCTTCAGGTCGGGATAGCTCTCCGACACGGCAATCAGGCGGCCCAGCGCCGAGCGCACCTGCGCCTGCGCCTGCTGGAACTCGGCCAGCTTTTCGGGCGTCAGGTCGTCGGCCGACAAGTTGATCGAGGTGGCTTTGGCGCGGGCTTCGGTCACCTCGGTAAAGGTCTGCGTCTCGTGGGCCGCATAGCCCTTGACCGTATTCACCAAATTGGGAATCAGGTCGGCACGACGCTGATACTGCGTCTCGACGTTGGCCCATGCGGTCTTAACGCCCTCTTCCTTGTTGACGAATCCGTTGTACGTTGCATAGAAGAAGATCACCACGAGGGCGGCGACTCCAATCCAAATCCATTTTTTCATAATCGACAATTTTTTATTTTTAATACACAATTTTCAGTCATATCTTTCCGCCTTCGGCCGCTGCAGCCGCCTTCGGCGTCACTCACGAATCTCAAATCGGTCCTCCCTAAGCCCCCGGCGAAAAGAGTCGCCGCACGCGGCCGGAATTACGGGTGAAGACAGCCGACGGACTATCGGACAGCCGGACGACCGGACGGCGGAACTACCGGACGGCGGAACTACCGGTCTGCAGAACAAACCAACCGGCGGCCAACCGAGCAAGCGAGCTGCCGGACCGGAGAACCAACGAACCGGCGGTTTCCCGGACCGACGGACGACCGGACGGCCGAACCGGCGGTCTCCGGACCGGCGAACGGACATCCGCCCCTACCAGCGCGATCCGGCGCCTCCGCCCCCGAACGACCCGCCGCCGAAACCGCCGCCGAAGCCGCCGCGCGATCCGCCGCCGAAACCGCCGAAACCGCCGAAACCGCCGAAGCCGCCGAAGCCGCCGATGATCGTCCCGCCGCCACCGCCGAAATTGTCGTCGCGCAGATTTTTGGCCCGCCGCTTCACCACGGCCCCGCAGTTGGAGCAGACGTAGGTGTACTCGACCAGCCGGTAGCTGGGAGTCACCTGCAAAATACGGTTCGACTGCTGCCGAAGCGTCGGTTTGTGGCACTTCGGGCAGCGTTTGCGGGCATAATAGCCGAGCATGACGACGCCCAGCGGCAGGACGACGAATCCGACGACGATCAGGAAGACGGCCCACGACGGAAGCTCCCCGTCCGCGGTATCCGTACCGCCCAGATCCAGTTCGCTGCCTTCGAGCAGCTGCGCCGCGGCTTCGACGCCCGCGACCATGCCGCGGCTGTAGTCGCCCTCGCGGAAGGCGGGCAGCATGTATTTCAGCTGAATCCGCTTGCAGACGGCGTCGGGAAGCACGCCTTCAAGCCCTCCGCCCGTGACGAAGCGGATTTCACGCCGGTCCCTGACCAGCAGGATGCCCAGCCCGTTGTCGTTCTCGGCGCGCCCCACGCCCCACTGCGTAAAGAGATCGACGGCGAAATCGAAGACGTCGCCGCCCGCAATGTCGTCCACGGCCACCACGGCCACCTGAGCAATCGCCCGGTCGCGGAGCGCCCCGCAGACCGAGTCGATACGCGCTACGGCGCCGGGCGAAAGGATACCGTCGGGATTCGACACGTAGCGCGTACGGTCGGCGCGCTGGACATTGGGGATATCCTCGGCGCGGTAGCTCCGGGCCTGCGCCGCAAGGCTCGCAAAGAGCAGCAGGCAAAGAATGATAAAGCGTCTCATATTCATCGGCAAAAATAGCAAATATTCCGGAACCGGAACGGATTCCGGCAGGAAGTTACCGGACAAAATGCAAAAAAAAGGCCGCCCTGTCGCGCGGCGGTCTTTTTTCGGCGGCACAGAGGCGTCAGCGGGTCAGGATGCGGTAGCTCCACGGCGCCATATCCTCCTCGACGTGGCCGCGGAGTTCGCCGGGGCGGCCCGTCATGGCGTCGGTGTACATGCCGGCGTAGATGCCCGTATAGTAATCGGCATGGATCGCATAGGGCGAGAGGTTCATGACCGCGACGACGCAGTTGCCCTCCGCCTCGCGGACCGCAATCATCAGGCAGTCCTCGGCGTTGTTGCGTATCTCGATCATCTCGCCGCCCCGTTCGCCCGATGCGAGCGCCGGATTGGCGTGCCGCAGCGCCGTCAGACGGCGGTAGAACTCCGAAAAGGGATTGGAGCCGTAGGCGGGAAGCGGGTCGCGGTCGAAGAAGGCGAACGAATGGTCGTAGCCGATCTCCTGACCGGTGTAGATCAGCGGCAGGCCGCGCGGCACGACGAAGGTGAAGACAGCCATGATCTCGCGGGCGGCGCCCATGCGGGCGAACTCCGAGCCGTTCCACGAATTCTCGTCGTGGTTGGAGGTGAAGGCCAGCCGCATGGCCGAACGGGGATAGCGCCGGCGGTCGGCATAGATGTAGTCGCGCAGCGACGTGACGCGGACCCTTTGCTGCGCCACGTCGTTCATCAGGTGGTGCATCTCCCACGCATAGCAGGCGTCGAAGGCTCCCCCGTCGAAAAGGTAGGTCTCCTCGGCTTCGGCCAGCATGAACAGATCGGGCTTCACCCGCCGCAGGCGTTGCGCCGTCTCGTTCCAGAATTCGATCGGAACCAGCATCGCCATGTCGCAGCGGAAGCCGTCCACGCCGTGTTCGCGGACCCAGAATTCCATGGCGTCGCCCTGCGCGCGCCACACTTCGCGTTCGGCATAGTTGAGTTTGGCCGTATCGGTCCAGTCCCAAGGCACGGCGGGCGCTCCCGAAGCGTCGCGCTCGTACCACGAAGCGGGCTTCTCGGTCACCCAGCGGGCGTCGCGCGCCGTATGGTTGGCGATCCAGTCCAGCAGCACCTTCATACCCAGCCGGTGCGCTTCGACGACGAAGGCGTCGAAATCCTCCATCGTGCCCAGACAGGGATCGACCGCACAATAGTCGCGGACCGAATAATAGGAGCCGAGCGAGCCTTTGCGCCCCTCGACGCCGATCGGATAGACGGGCATCAGCCACACGGCGTCGATGCCCATGTCGCGCAGGAAGCCCAGTTTCGCGGCCGCGGCGCGCAGCGTGCCTTCGGCCGTCAGCTGGCGCACGTTCATTTCATAGAGCACGGCCTGATAACTCCATTCGGGATGTAACATTTCCATAGCTTAAATAAAAAGGTCGGTTTTCGGGGTGTCAAATGTACGTTTTTTTCCGGACAAACGCTCCGCCCCGATCAAAAACAGGCATAATTCGACGGAAATAGCTGACTCAGGGCGCATTTATTTCATGGAAAATTCTTACCTTTGCGCACGATTATAAAAACGCCTTAATCAAATATGAAACATTTACGTCTCCTTATGCCGGTCGTACTGACGGCTCTACTCGTCACGTCATGCGCCTCGCAAAAGCGTGCATGGTACCTGCAGGATGCCCAGCCGTTCACGCCCGAACAGATCGCAGAAAACGGCCAGATACGCATCAAGCCCCTCGACAGGCTGACGATCGTCGTCAACAGCAAGGACCCCGAACTGGCCGTGCCGTTCAACTCGTCGTCGTCGCTGAGCTCCCTGACCGGAGCGACCAATTACGGAAGCGCCACCAACCAGTCGCTGCAAATCCGCACGGTGGATGAAAACGGACAGCTCGAAATGCCCGTGATCGGAAAGATCGAGTGCAAGGGCAAAACCCGGAGCGAACTGGCGCAGGCCATAGCCGACAAGATCGTCGAGGGCGGGTATATCAACGACCCGACGGTAAACGTGCAGTTCGCGGACATGAAGATTTCGGTAATCGGCGAGGTGGCACGTCCGGGACACTACGACGTCACGCGCGACAAACTCTCGATCTTCGACGCGCTGGCCATGGCCGGCGACCTGACGATCTACGGTATCCGCACCGACGTGGCCGTGGCCCGCGAAGTGGACGGAGTGCGCACCATCGAGTACCTCGACCTCACGTCGAAGGAGCTGTTCAACTCCCCCGCGTTCTACATCCAGCAGAACGACGTGATCTACGTCAAGCCCAACAAATACAAGGCGCAGGCCGGTGAAATCAGCCAGAACCGAAACTTCTACCTTTCGCTCGTGGGTACGGCTATTTCCGTGGCGACGCTCATCATAACCCTGACCAAATAAGACCGGCCATGACAGAACAGAACATCAATCCGCATCTGCTGAACGAAGAGTCCGAAAACACGAACGGCATCACGCTCCACGACCTGATTCAGATGGTTCTGGCCAACTGGTACTGGTTCGCGCTCTCGGCGATCATCTGTCTGGGAACGGCCTATTACTATCTGGCAAGCACCCCGAAAATATACAGCCGGACGGCGACCATCCTCGTGAAGGACAGCCGCAAGGGCGGCGACACGGATCTGGGCGCGTTCAGCGATCTGGTGGGATTCCAGAACCGCCGCAACGTAGACAACGAGGTCTACATCCTCCAGTCGCACCGGCTGATGTCGGAGGTGGTCAAGCGCCTCCACCTGACAGTCAACTACTCGGTGCGGGAAGGGCTGCGCACGGCGGACCTGTACGGCCGTTCGCCGATCGAAGTCGATTTCATCAACGACAACTCCAAGCAGAAGCTTTCGCTGGAGGTCACCCCGCTCAGAAACGGCAAGATCGAGCTGACGGACTTCGAGGACAAGTTCGTGACGCGGCAGGAGACCAAGCGGGTCATTCTGGCCGAATACGGCGATACGGTCGCCACGCCCGTCGGGCAGGTGGTCGTGCACAAGACCCTGTTCATGGACTCGACCTATCTGAAAAAACCCATCACCGTAATCAAGAATTCGCTCGCGGCGACGACCAACGCCTACCGCGCCGCGGTGAAGAGCGACGTGGCCAACAAGCAGGCGTCGATCGTGACGATCTCGATGAACAATTCGGTGCCGCGCCGCGCCGAGGACGTGATCAACACGCTGATCGCCGTCTATGAGGAAGACGCCATCGCCGACAAGCGCCAGCTGTCGGTGGTGACGGCCGACTTCATCAAGGAGCGCATGCAGGTAATCGGCCGCGAGCTGGGAGACGTGGACCGCGACATCGAGGACATCAAGAAGAGCAACAAGATGATCGACATCACCTCGGAGGCGACCCGCACCATCACCGAGAGCACGCGCTACAAGGCCGAAAGCCTGACGATCGAGAATCAGATAAGCGTCGCCGACTTCATCCGCGAATACCTCAACGACCCGTCGCATGCGGGCGACCTGATCCCGATGGTGGCCTCGATGACCAACAACGGCATCGTCGCGCAGATATCGGAATACAACGAGGCCATCCTGCGCCGCGAGAAGCTGCTGGAAAACAGCTCGGAGCGCAGTCCGGTCATTCAGGACCTAGACAACGGGCTGGCCGCCGTGCGCCGCTCGATCATCGCCTCGCTCAACTCGCACATTTCGACGCTGGAGATACAGCTCGAAACCATGCGCAAGGAGGAGGCGCAGGTCAACCGCCGCATCTCGACCATGCCTTCGCAGGAGAAGGTCATGCTCGACATCATGCGTCAGCAGAAAATCAAGGAGGAGCTGTTCCTCTACCTGCTCAACAAGCAGGAGGAGACGCAGCTCAACTACGCCGTGGCCGAGAGCAACTCGCGCACGATCGACATGGCGTACGGAAGCGCGCGCCCCGTATCGCCCCGCTCGACGATCATCCTCGGCATCAGCCTGCTGGCAGGTCTGGCCATTCCGTTCGGCATACTCTACCTGATCGGCATGCTCGACACGACCATCCGCGGCCGCAAGGACGTGGAGGAGAACCTCAGCGCACCGTTCCTCGGCGACATACCCTTCCTCGAAGGGGACAACAAGGGCGGCGTGGTGGTCCGGGAAACCGGACGCGACGCGCTGTCGGAGGCGTTCCGCATCCTGCGCTCGAACATGACGTTCATGAACGTCTCGTCGGGCAAGGAGATCAAGTGCGTGCTCTTCACCTCGTCGGCCCCCCATGCGGGCAAGACGTTCGTGGCGATGAATCTGGCAATGACGCTGGCCATGGCGGGCAAACGGGTCGTGCTGATAGACCTCGACCTGCGCCTTCACGCGCTCACGACGCACTTGGGACGCAGCAACAGCAAGAACGGCATGTCCGGTTATCTGGCCGGAACGATCACCGACATCGACCAGCTGGTGACGAACATGGGCTTCCACGAGAACCTCGACGTGATCTGCGCCGGCATACAGCCGCCCAACCCCACCGAGATGCTGCTCTCGAACCGGCTCGACAAGCTGGTAGAGCAGCTGAAGGAGCGTTACGACTTCGTATTCATTGACAGCACACCGGCCATGTCGGTAGCCGATGCGGTGATTACGGACCGTCTGGCCGACCTCTGTATCTATATCGTGCGCGAAGGCGTGCTCGACCGCCGTCAGCTGCCCGACATCGAACGGCTCTACCGCGAGAAGAAGTTCCATAACATGTGCATCGTGCTCAACGGCACACGCACACGCCGCCATGGCTACGGGTACGGATACGGCTATGGTTACGGGTATGGATACGGTTACGGATACGGCTATGGCGACGACCATCAGGAGGTAAGCTACCGCAAGCGGATCAAACTTTTCTTCAGCAAACTCGCACGTAAAGTAAAGAAATAATATGGCTATACACAATGCATTGATCGCCGTGGATTTCGACGGCACGGTGGTAACGCACGCCTACCCCGAAATCGGGGACGATGCAGGCGCGGTTGCCGTACTCAAAGAACTCACCGACAACGGATGCCGGCTGATACTCTACACGATGCGTTCGGGCGCACTGCTCGACAAGGCAGTCAAGTGGTTCAGGGACCGGGAAATCCCGCTCTACGCCATCAACGAAAACCCGTCGCAGCAGCGCTGGACTTCGTCGCCGAAGATTCATGCGGACCTCTATATCGACGACAGCAACTTGGGCTGTCCGATCCGGTTCGTGGACGGCGTGAAACGGCCGGTGGCGGACTGGACCAAGATCCGGGAGCAGCTGGTACGGGAGGGATTTCTGGACTGACCGGCCGGCCGCAGGTTGTTCGACGGCTGCGCAACAGGTTCCCAACAGTTGTTAACCAAAGATAAAAACAGGACTTTTCGGAGTCCTGTTTTTTTATTTTGCGGAACGGATGAAAGGTACGGAAGGTCCTGCCCGGACGGAATGGCGCCGGAAAAGGCGGCGGGATAACAGCTGCGAAAGAAACAGCAGACGAGAAGCGGCAGACGGAAAGCGGCAGAAAAAACGGCAAGACAACCGCGGACAAAGACAACAGGGACAGGCAGCCGAAAAGACGTCGGAAAACAATAGGACAATGCGGGACAAAAGATAAGGGGCGGCTTTCGGGCCGCCCCTTATTATAACGCCGGGAACTAAGCCCAGAGATTGCGGGGGTATTTGCCCTCGGCGATCATCTTCTCGATCGAGGCCATCAGCGCGGGTTTGTCCTCCTTGTAGGTGACGCCGTGCCACTGGGCCGCCGAACGGAGCACGCGCAGGGACGCCGCGCCCTCGCCGATGAGTTTGTTGACCATCGTCGGGATGTAGAACTCCGATTTGAGGTTCTCGCGGTTCTCGGCGAGCCACGTCTTGAAATACTCCTTCGAATAGGCGAAGAAGTCGGGCGTGAAGCCGAAGAGGTTCATCGAAACGGGGGTATCCTCGGCAAGCTCTTCGTCGGCGCCGCCGTCGTGGAAGAGGATTCGGCCGTCGGGCATGCGCTCGATCTGCGTACGCTCGACCATCGACGTCAGGTTGCCGTCGGCATCCACGCCGCAGACGCCGCGCGATACGGTGCCGTTGTCCGAAAGGGTCCGGTTCAGATCGTAAGCGACCATGCAGTAGCGGTTTTTGCTGTCACCGAGCTGCGAAAGGTAGTCGCCGATGGTCTGGTAGGCTTCGGCGCCGTAGAAGTCGTCGGCGTTGATGACGGCGAACGGCTCGTGCACGGCGTCGGCAGCCATCATCACGGCATGGTTCGTGCCCCACGGCTTGACGCGGCCTTCGGGAACCGAAGCGCCTTCGGGCAGATAGTCCAACTCCTGAAAGACGAACTCGACGGCGATGCGGCCGCCGAAACGCTCGGCCGAAAAGACCTCGCGGAACTCCTTCTCGAAGGAGTGGCGAATGACGAATACGACCTTGCCGAAACCGGCGCGGATCGCGTCGTAAACCGAATAATCGATAATGGCCTCGTTATTGGGGCCGACCCCGTCCATCTGCTTGAGCGAGCCGTAGCGCGAACCCATGCCTGCGGCGAGGACCAGTAATGTAGGTTTTACCATACTTTTTATCTGTTTTTGGCGTTAAAATCAAAACGATTACAAAGTTAAAAAATTCACCGCGTTCCGCAAAGGTTTTCTATGAAATTGGTTATCTTTGCATGGATAATTGCAATGGTTTGATGAAATTTTTAAAGAACATACGGGCATGGCAGCGCAGCTTTTTCCGCAAACGCCGCTTCAACATGCTCAACGCTACGGACAACAGCGAAGAGTGGCACATGCACCTCTCGCCGGCCAGCATCTTCGCAGCATTCGTTTCATTCGCACTGCTGCTCTTTATCCTCATCCTCACGCTGGTGGCGTACAGCCCCGTACTGGAATTCCTGCCGGGCTACCGCACCGAAGCCGACCGCTCGCGCGAAAGTCTGGTACAGAACATCATCCGGCTGGACTCGATGGAGCGCATGATGAACGACATGCTCACCTACAACCAGAACATAGCCCTGATCATGGAGGGCAAGACGCCCGTGGCGCGGGTGCTCGCCAATTCGGACAGCACGCGGGCCACGAAGGTGCTGGTGATGCCCTCGCCCGAAGATTCGGTGCTCAGGGCGCAGATGGAGGGCGACGGCGAGTACGCCGTCACGGGCCGCAGCGGCGGCTCGCGGCGCTCGGTGCGTGAAGCGATCGAGCTGGCGACGCCCGTCGAAGGCATCATCACCGACCGGTTCGACATCCGCAACGGCAACTTCGGCATACGTATTGCGGCGGCGGCCAGCGACCGCATAGCGGCCGTGGACAACGGCACGGTGGTGCTGAGCCTCTGGACCCCCGAAACGGGCTACATGGTCGAACTGCAGCACGCCGGGAATCTGCTGTCGGTCTACAAGGGACTCTCGCAGTCGCTGGTGACCAAAGGGCAGACCATCCGCGCGGGCGAGCTGATCGGCTACAACGCCGAAGCCGAGCAGGGCGAGGTGAGACTCTTCGAATTCGAACTCTGGAACAACGGCAAGCCCGTCGATCCCGAAGGATATATCGTCTTCCAATAGATCCGCATGAAACAACGATTGGCAATACTGGGTTCGACCGGTTCGATCGGCGTGCAGACGCTCGACATCGTACGCGAGAACCCCGATTTTTTCGAAGTGCGCGTGCTGACGGCCAACAGCAACTGGCAGCGGCTGGCGGCGCAGGCGCGGGAATTCGACGCAGACACGGCGGTCATCGCCGACAAACGATATTACACCCGGCTGCGCGACGCGCTGGAGGACACCGACGTCAAGGTTTACGCCGGAGAGGAGGCCGTGGCGCAGGTCGCGGCGGGCGGCGACACCGACGTAGCAGTCAATGCGCTGGTCGGCTACGCGGGGCTGGCGCCCACGGTGGCCGCGCTCGGAGCGGGCAAGAAACTCGCGCTGGCGAACAAGGAATCGCTCGTCGTGGGCGGCGAATACGTGATGCGGCTGGCGGCCGAAAAGCGTGCGCCGATCCTGCCGATCGACTCGGAGCACTCGGCGATTTTCCAGTGTCTGGCGGGCGAACAGTCCCCCGTGCGGCGGCTGATAATCACCTGCAGCGGCGGCGCGCTGCGTGACCTGAAGCGCGAAGAGCTGGCCGGAGTGACGGCCGAGCAGGCGCTGCGCCATCCCCAGTGGGAGATGGGCGCGAAGATCACGATCGACTCCTCGACGCTGGTCAACAAGGGTTTCGAGGTGATCGAAGCCCACTGGCTGTTCGGCACGCCGGCCGAGAAAATCTCGGTGGTGCTGCATCCGCAGTCGATCATCCATTCGATGGTCGAATTCGAGGACGGGGCGATCAAGGCCCAGCTCGGAACGCCCGACATGCGCATGCCGATCAGCCTCGCGCTGATGTACCCCCGACGGGCGAACCGTCCCGGCGAGCGGTTCGACTTCCTGAAGCATCCGCAGCTGACATTCGCCGAGGTGGACCGGGTGAAATACCCGGCGCTGGACATCGCCTACGACTGTCTGCGGCGGCGCGGCACGGCGGCCTGCACGATGAACGGCGCCAACGAAGTGGCCGTCGCGGCGTTCCTCGGCGGCAGGTGCGCATGGCTCGACATCGTGCGCGCCATCGAACATGCGCTCAATCGCGCATCGTTCGCTGCGGCCCCCACCCTCGCGGACTATGCGGCGGCGGACGGCGAAGCACGCCGGCTGGCCGCGGAATTTTTAGCCTTGTAACCAAAACACGGACATGGATATTATCATCAAGATCATTCAATTTTTCCTCTGCTTCACCATTCTGGTGGGCATTCACGAACTGGGACACTTCCTCATGGCGCGGGTCTTCAAAATCCGCGTCGACAAGTTCTATATCTTCTTCGACCCGTGGTTTTCGCTCTTCAAGTTCAAGCGCGGCGACACCGAATACGGGCTGGGCTGGCTGCCACTGGGCGGATACTGCAAGATCGCCGGCATGATCGACGAGTCGATGGACAAGGAGCAGATGAAACTGCCCCCCAAGCCCGACGAATTCCGCACCAAACCCGCATGGCAGCGTTTTCTGGTGATGATAGCCGGCGTGGTGATGAACGTTCTGCTGGCCATCTTCATCTACATCGGAATCTGCTACACGTGGGGTGACAACTACTTCTCGAACGAAGATGCGCGCTGGGGATACACCTTCAACGAAGCGGGCCGCAAGCTCGGATTCCAAGACGGCGACAGGATCGTTTCGATCGACGGCGAGGCGGTGGACAACGTGAACAAGATCGTCAATGCGCTGATTATCACCGAAGGCGAACGCCGCGTGGTGGTGGAACGCGAGGGCCGGCAGGTCGAGCTGACACTGCCGCTGGGCGAGCTGATCGAAATGCGCCAGAACAAAGGTTACGAAGACTTGCTGGCGCTCCGCATGCCGTTCCTGATCGACAGCGCGGTGTACGAAACGGCGTCGGCGCTCAGGCGCGGCGACGAGATCGTGGCGATAAACGATGCACAGGGGCTGGAATACCCCGCTTACAGGGAGTACCTGAAGGCCCATGCGGGAGAGGATGTGACGCTGACCGTCAAACGCGAAGGCGACATGCTGCTGGAGCTGGTCGTTCCGGTGTCGGACGAGGGAAGACTGGGCGTGACGGCGCTCAATCCCTACAAGCTCCGGACGCAGAAATACACCTTCTGGCAGGCGATTCCGGCAGGAATCAGCAAGGCGGGCAAGGTGATGTCGTCCTACTGGGAACAACTGAAGATGATCGTACAGCCCAAGACCAAGATGTACGAGGAGTTGGGCGGCTTCATCGCCATCGGCAGCATCTTCCCCGGAGACTGGAACTGGGAGGATTTCTGGATGAAGACGGCGTTTCTGTCGATCATCCTCGCCGTGATGAACATTCTGCCGATACCGGGACTCGACGGCGGGCACGCCATCTTCACGTTCTGGGAGATGATTACGGGCCGCAAGGTGAGCGACAAGATACTGGAGGGCGCGCAGTACGTGGGGCTGTTTATCATCCTGCTTCTGCTGCTGTACGCCAACGGCAACGACATATACCGGTTTTTCATAAAATAAGATGAAAATAACAAATTGCGCAGATGCCTTGCGGCGGCACCATTTCGAGGTTGAGACGGTCCGGGACACGGACGAAGCTTTCGCCGTAATAAAGGCCGCCGTCGAGACCGAACGGCCGGAAACGGTATCGTTCGGAGATTCGATGAGCATGCGCGCCACGGGCGTCATCGAATGGCTGCGCGGCGACGGAAGGTACAGGCTGCTGGACGGATTCGACCCCGCGATGACGTACCCGCAGCGGCTCGAAATACGCAGGCAGGCGCTGATGTCTGACCTCTTCATCACGGGCGTGAACGCCGTGACGGCAGAAGGCACGCTCCACTGGCTCGACAAGGTGGGAAACCGCATCGCTCCCGTGGCGTTCGGGCCTCGCAAGGTGATTATCGTGGCGGGACGCAACAAGATCGTCGCAAACCGGGACGAGGCCGAAGAGCGCATCCGCACGATCGCGGCGCCGCAAAACATAGCGCGCCACCCCGGATTCCGCACGCCCTGCGCCAAGACCGGCGTATGTTCGGACTGCAATTCGCCCGACCGGGTATGCAACACCCGCATGGAGATGCTGCGCTGCTGGCCGGACAAGCGCGTGCTGGTGGTGCTGATCGACCAAGATTTGGGACTTTAGCGATATACGGACTATGGGAAAACTGAAAATACTGACAGCGCTGCTTCTCGCAGCCGCACTCACGGCCTGCGGCGACGATTCGGACGTCTTCTACACGACCTCCTACCCCGTCGCCCGGATCGAGATATCCGTAAGCCTGAGCGAACCGGAAAAGCCGGATCCTGAAAACCCTGATCCGGAGAATCCCGACCCCGAAAATCCCGATCCGGAAAATCCCGATCCGGAAAATCCCGATCCGGAAAATCCCGATCCGGAAAATCCCGATCCGGAAAATCCCGATCCGGAAAATCCCGATCCGGAAAATCCCGATCCGGAGAATCCGGACGCAGGAACTTCGCAGACGGAAAAGCCGGAGAATCCGGAAGAGCCGGAGAATCCGTTGCTGGAGGAGATCCGGAACGACGCGCTGGCCAAGGCTCCCGTGCAGGCGGGCGGCAGCTACCGGCTCGACTTTACGCACCACAACGGCGGTCCGCTCGTCGTCCGGCCTGCGGCCGACGCCGAAACCGTCACGGGCACATTCATAAAAGAGCCGGACAAACCGGAGGAGCTGCACTTCACGTTCGGAGAACAGGCCTACACCTGCAAGGTTTCGGGCTATACGGACACCGACGACCTACGCAAAACGCTGTTCAGCGTCGATCTGACCGAGGAGTACAAACAGCTCTATCCCGATGCGGGCATCACGCAGGTGATCCGGAAGGAATACACGTCGCACCCCTATTAACCGACACGCGATGGCAAAAGTCAAAAAGGCATACTTCTGCAAAAACTGCGGATTCGAAGCTCCCAAATGGCTGGGCCGCTGTCCCTCGTGCGGCGAATGGAACACCTTCACCGAGGAGATCGTCGCCCGCGAAAGCGGCTCGGTGCCGGCCAATGTCGCAGGCTCCCTGCCCGCAGCCAAGCCCCAGCGCGTACGCGACATCCGCGAGAGCGAACACCGCCGCATGGACCTCGGCAACAGCGAGGTGAACCGCGTATTGGGCGGCGGCATGGTGCCGGGGTCGCTGATTCTGCTGGGCGGAGAGCCGGGAATCGGCAAATCGACCCTTTCGCTGCAGCTCGCGCTGGCGGCGAACGGACTCAAGACGCTCTATGTTTCGGGCGAGGAGTCGGCCGAGCAGATCAAGATGCGCGCGGGACGCATCGGCATCGGCAACGACGAATGTCTGATCTATCCCGAAACGCTGCTCGAAAACATCGTCAACCAGATCGGCGAACACCGGCCCGATCTGGTGGTGATCGACTCGATACAGACCATCTACACCGACCTGCTGGACTCGTCGGCGGGAAGCGTGTCGCAGATACGCGAATGCGCGGCGACGCTGCTCAAATACGCCAAATCGACCGGCACGTCGATCTTCATCATCGGCCACATCACCAAGGACGGAACCATCGCCGGACCCAAAATTCTGGAACATATCGTGGACGTGGTGCTGCAGTTCGAGGGCGACAGCAACAACATATACCGCATCCTACGCGGCATCAAGAACCGTTTCGGCGCGACGTTCGAAATCGGGGTTTTCGAGATGCTCGACAACGGACTGCGCGGCGTGGACAACCCGTCGGAGATTCTGCTCACGCACTACGAGGAGCCGCTGAGCGGCATCGCGGTAGGCGCTTCGGCCGATGGCGTGCGCCCCTACCTGATCGAGGTGCAGGCGCTGGTGAGCGGCGCGGCGTACGGCACGCCGCAGCGTACGACCACGGGCTACGACACCAAGCGCATGAACATGCTGCTGGCCGTGCTGGAGAAGCGCGTGGGAATGAAGATGTTTCAGAAAGACGTCTTCCTGAACTTCGCCGGAGGATTCAAGGTCGCCGATCCGGGGCTGGACCTCGCGGTCGTGGCGGCGGTGATCTCCTCCTACTATGACCGCCCCGTGGCCGAGGGCGTCTGCTGCGCGGGAGAGATCGGGCTTTCGGGCGAGGTGCGCCCCGCACCCCGGACCGAACAGCGCATCAGCGAGGCGGCACGGCTGGGTTTCAAACGCATCATCGTCTCCGGCTACCTCGGCAAGGGCGGCAAACGTCCCAAAGGAATCGAAATAGTCACGATAAACAGCATCGATCAGCTGCCCCGCGCGCTCTTTGTGGAATAGATTTTGCTCTGTACTCCTGCAAAAAGGAGTAAAAGATGCAAAAGCGAATTGTCATATTGGGCGGAGTGGGATTTATCGGCACACACCTCTGTCTGCGCCTTCTGGAAGAGGGCCACGAAGTGTTTTGTGTCGATATCCGCGACGCCGTGAATTCGCCGCTGCTGCGCAGCGTACTGCAGCATCCGCTGTTCCGGTACGTCCACCACAACATCATCAATACATTCGGAATCCGCTGCGACGAGATTTACAACCTCACTTCGTCGTCGCGCGTGCGCTACAACAAGGCGCTGCCCGTCGAGACGCTCCGGATCAACATGCAGGGCACGATAAACGCCCTCGACACCGCGCGCATGGAGCATGCGCGGATATTGTTCGCCTCGTCGGGCTGCGTATACGGCGCGGGATACCGCGATCCGGCGACCGATCCAGCGGCGGGATATTCGGGGCAGTACATTCTGAGCGAAGGCAAGCGCGCGGCGGAAGCCTTGCACCGGGCCTATCAGGAGGAGCTGGGCGTGGACGCACGCATCGCACGCATCTTCAACACATACGGAAGCGGGGCCGACATCATGGACCAGCGCGTGGTGATGAAGATGATCGTGGCGGCGCTGCAGAACCGCGACATCCCGGTCAACGGCAGCGGCGAACAGATGCGCACCTTCTGCTGGGTCGAGGACATGGTGGACGGACTTGTACGGATGATGGAAGCCACGCCTTCGGAGCAGACCCACACCTTGGATCTGGGCAGCAACCACGAAATCTCGATACGCGCGCTGGCCGAAAAGATCATCTCCCTGACGGGAAGCCGCTCGCGGATCGTACACCGGGCGGCACGTCCGGACGATGCGCGGCGGAGGATACCCGACATTTCGGCCGCACGCCGCGAACTGGACTGGACGCCCCGCACGCCGCTGGCCGAGGGGCTGCGCCGCACGATCAGCTATGCAGAAAAAGAGTTGACAGACAAGGTCTACACGGAGCTTACATGGGCGGAAATGAACTAAACACGACAAATATGACAGCAACGGATTTTGACAAGATTATCTGGCGGGACGCACTGACGTTCGTGGATTTCTTCGCAACATGGTGCGGGCCGTGCCAGATGATGCACCCCGTCATAGACCGGTTTCAGGAGAAGATGAACGGCCGCGTGGATGTCTACAAGGTGGACATAGACGACCGGGACATGCTCGAAATCGTACACCGCTACAACATCATGTCGGTACCGACGCTGATGTTTTTCCGCCGCGGCGAGGTGCTGTGGCGCGAAAGCGGCCGCATCGGCTACGACCATCTGGCGAACGTACTCAGGGAGTTGGAACAGCGCGAGCAGGTGGGGCAGCGCTGACAGGCGGAAGCTATGCTTCCAGACGCCAAGTAAGCTCCTCGTGGACGTAGTCTTCGGCAGGGAGCTTACCCAGAGAACCGGCTGCGCGGAGTACCGCCTGCCGGTTCTCCTCGTTCAGGCCGCCGACGGCAGACAGCAGCGCGACGGCCCCCTGCGCGATCAGGCGGGCGGCCGAAGATGCGGAAAGCGGAGCGGCGGCAGGCTTGGAGAGGGATTCGGCGGCGCATACGGCGGCGCGGCGGACCGCTTCGACGGCGGGCGCGATCCATGCCGCCGTAAGAAGATCGCTGCGGGCGGCGGAGTGCAAGGCGGCGTATCGAAGCAGCGGATTCGGGTCGGCGATCCATGCGTCGAACAAGGCCGGAAGCGCTGCGGAGCGGCTCAGGAAAGCGAAAGCGGCTTCTTCGGCGACTTCGGAATTGACGATCCCGGCCGCCCATGCCGGAAATTCATCGGGCGTAAGCGATTCGGGCCGGGCGATATGCAGCGCCGCAAGGCGCAGTTCGCGGACCTCCTGCAAATAAAGATAACGGGCGAAATCGTGGTCGGGAGTCTCGGCGCGCGCGAGTTTGCGCAGCGTCGGCAGGCTCACGCCGTAGTTGAGACCGTACGGTGCGCCGTAACAGCGCATCGCATCGGCGACGGCGCCGTTCCGCTCGCGGCGCAGCTCGCCGAGCAGCGCCACCATACGCGACGTGAAGTCCATGGACGGGATTATTTGCGGCGGGGAAGCGCCACGTTGATCGTACGGCCGAACTCGAAGAGGGGCAGCACCGCACGGGCATATTCGCGGCCGCCGGCGATGACCGTGCAGACCGAAGGATCGGCCACGCGGCATGCGACGACGTTGGTCTCCTTGGCCGAAGCTTCGAGCGCATTGGAGGTGTTGCCCGAAGGTTCGATCTGCAACAGCACCATGTCGCCCGAAAGATCGCTCTCAGGGAGCAGACCTGCGGCCGGGCTGAAGCGGCAGACGATATACTGCTTCTTGTCGGCCTGAGGATAAACCACATAGCGGCGCGTTTCGGTGGTCACGATGCGTTTGCCGAGAAACAGCTCAAGATAGCTCTGCTCCAGACGTTCGATCTCCGCAAGGGCGGATTTGAGTCCTTCGCCGAAGACGTTTTCACCGGCTTCGCCCGTAATCAGTTCGAGACGGTGCTTGCGGAGCGAAAAGATCGTATTGGCGGCTTCGCGGGCGGCGTCTTCCAGCGCCAGCACCGTCATGTCGTTCTTGTCGGCCTGCAGGCGGGCGAATTCGTCGTCGGACGCAGCATGGGTCATGACACGGCGCGAAAGCTCGGCCGGGGCGGGTGCGTCGAGGCATGCCTTGGCATCGAGCAGAGCCACGGCGGCTCCGGTAACGGCCCAGCCGGTCTTGTCGGTGAGCGGAGCGCGGACGCCGAGGAATTTCTGCGCATAACGGGCGTAAGGACCGCTGAGGGTCACGTCCTTCTCGACGGTGACGTCCACGGCCAGCACCGTGCGAGGCTGGGAGACGACGATGCCGTCGGCGGTTTCGTTCGCGCCCTGCAGGGCGATGTATGGATTTTGCGCCGCCGCGCCGCCGCATACGGCGAGGGCGAGGGCGAGAAGTCTGAGTTTCATGGTCTCGAAGTTTTTATTCACTGATACAAATGTAATTTATTTTGCCGTGCTATCAAAATTTCAGGTAAAAATCACGGGTTAAGGCCCGGTATTCGGGGGTGTACTGCTCGTGTTCGCCCGTGCCGACGACCAGTTCGGAGCAGACAGGAGGAGAATCGGAGCGCAGGCCGGAGCAGGCGTTTTCGTGCGCAAATTCCATCAGCAGGCGTTTGACCGGACGGCGTGGCGTGGTGCGTACGCCCGTAGAGCGGGTCAGCGCGAGGAATCCGCGGCAGACGTCGACAAAACGCCGGGCTTCGTCCGTCGGCAGAATCACGGCGAAGCGGCCCTCGGCGGCGAGCAGGCGCACGACCGCGTCGCGCAATTGGTCGAAGGGCAGGCGCACGGCGTGACGCGCCGTGGTGCGGCCCTCGTCGGGGCAGGTCAGCGAATCGACGAAGAAGGGCGGATTGGAGACGATCAGGTCGAAGCGTTCGTCCGGCGCGAATTCCTGCACGGGACACTGTTCGAACGCCACCCTGCCGCCCCACGGCGACGCGGCGGCGTTTTCGCGGGCCTGAGAGACCTTCTCCACATCGACGCCCGTAATCCGGGCTTCGGGAGCGCGCTGGGCCATCATCAGGGCGATCAGCCCGGTGCCTGTACCGACGTCGAGGATGCGGCGGTCCGAAGGCCGCACGCCGGCCCATGCGCCGAGCAGCACGCCGTCGGTTCCGACCTTCATCGGGCAGCGGTCCTGACGTATGGTGAATCGTTTGAAGCGGAACATCGTCAACACTCTTTCAGATAACCGTCGATGCCGGCGCCGAAAAGCGAGAAATCGTAGCGCACGGGATCGGCGGGATCGAATCCGCGAAGCGCCGCCGTGACCTCCTCCACGGCCCGCCAGTCGTTCTGGCGGCGTGAGAGCAGCCCCAGCGCGCGGGCCATGTCGCCCGTATGGAGGTCGAGCGGAATGTAAAGGGCCGACATCGGAATCCGCGTCCACTGGCCGAAGTCCACGCCCCGCTCGTCGCGGCGCACCATCCAGCGCAGAAACATGCAAAGCCGCTTGCAGGCCGCGCCCCTGTCGATCGACGAGAGGTGTTTCTCGCAGCGGAGCGCATGGTCGCAGCTGAAAAATTCGCGGCGGAATTCGGAAAGGACCGCCGGAATACTCTGCACGGCCGCATAGCGCTCCTCGAAAAAGACGCCGAGGCCGCCGAAGCGTCGGTCCATGCGGCGCAGGGCCAGCACGAAATCGCGCAGGTCGCGGCCGTTGAAGGTGCGGTGGACATAGGTTTCGAGCGTCGCCAGCTCCCGGTCGGAAGCATTGCGCACGAAGTCCGCCGGAGCGTCGTCCATGCAGCGCATCATGCGGTGGCCGCTCGTGACGATCGCCCTGCGGTTGCCCCACGCGATCGTGGCGGCGAGGAACCCCGCGATCTCGCGGTCGGCGCGGTCCGTATAGCGGTGCGGCACCGAAATCGGGTCGTCCTCGATAAACTCAGGGCGGTTGTATTTGTCGTGGAGCCGTTCGAGCAGCTCTTTCAGTTCGTCGTCCATAAAACGCGGCATTACAGAATCCGGCCGTCCGACATGGTGATCTTCCGGTCGGCCATCGCCGCCAGATGCTCGTCGTGGGTGACGATCACGACGGTCTGCCCCAGCCGGTCGCGCAGCTCGAAGAAAAGGCGGTGTATCTCGTCGCGGTTGTGCGAATCGAGGTTGCCCGAAGGTTCGTCGGCCAGCAGTACGGCGGGCGAATTGACAAGCGCGCGGGCAATAGCCACGCGCTGCTGCTCGCCGCCCGACAACTGGCCGGGTTTATGGCCGCGGCGCGGCGTGAGGTTCATCATCTCCAGCAGTTCGGCGGCGCGGCGTTCGACCTCCGCACGCGGACGGCGGCCGATAAACCCCGGAATGCAGACGTTCTCGAAAGCCGTGAATTCGGGCAGCAGGTGGTGGAACTGGAAGACGAAGCCGATACGTTCGTTGCGGAAGCGGGACAGCGCCTTGTCGCCCAGCGAAAAGGCGTCCTGTCCGTCGATCTCGACACGGCCCGCGTCGGGGCGCGAAAGCGTGCCGACGATTTGCAGCAGCGTAGTCTTGCCCGCGCCGCTGGCGCCGACGATCGAGACGACTTCGCCTTCGGCGACGTCGAGCGAGACGCCCTTGAGCACTTCGAGGTCGCCGAAACGCTTGTGTATGTCGGTAACTTTTATCATGCGGTTGCGATGGTTATTTGCGGTTCCGTTCGTATGCGTCGAAGAGCCTGACCGTATCGACGGCCTCCTGCACATCGTGCACGCGCAGGATCGCGGCCCCCTGACGCAGGCACTCCCAGCCGAGGGCGACGGTGCCCGCGAGCGATTCGGCGGGCGTGGCGTCGAGGACGCGGTAGATCATCGACTTGCGCGAAAGGCCCGCCAGTACGGGATACCCCAATGCGCAGAGACAGTGCAGGCCCGCAAGCAGCTCGTAATTCTGTTCGGTGGTCTTGGCGAAGCCGAAGCCGGGGTCGAGGATAATGTTCTCGCGTTTGATCCCGGCGGCGAGCAGGTCGGCGGTCTTCGTTTCGAAATAGGCCGTGACCTCGGCCGTGATGTCGCGTTTGTAGTCGGTGAGGGTCTGCATGGTCCGGGGATCGCCCTTCATGTGCATGGCGACGTAGGGCACGCCGCAGCGCGCAGCCGTGGCGGGCATCTGCGGGTCGAGTTCCCCGGCGGAGATGTCGTTGATGATGAGCGGACCGAATTTTTCGATCGCACGGGCGGCGACTTCGCTGCGGAAGGTATCGACCGAAATCAGGACGCCGGGCGCCAGACGCCGCACGGCCCCGATGCCCAGCTCCACGCGCCGCCACTCCTCGTCGGCAGGGACTTCGTCGGCGCCGGGGCGCGACGAATAGCCCCCCACGTCGATGATCGAGGCGCCTTCGGCGGCGGCCTCCTTCACGCGGCGTTCGACATGCGTCGCGTCGGGCATGCGGCTGCCGGCGAAGAACGAGTCGGGGGTGACGTTCAGGATCGCCATCACCTGCGGCCGGGAGAGGTCGAGATCAATGTCGTGCTGCTTCATGGCTGAATATGCGGTCGAGTTTGACAACGGCGGGTTCGAGGTCCTCCTCGAAGATATTGACGATCGCGTAGTCGGCACGGCCGCTCAGCGTATCGTCGTCCAGCTGGGCGGCGATGCGGCGGCCTACCTCATCGGGACCGCAGTCGTCGCGGCGGCAGGTGCGCTCGATGCGCAGTTCGCGCGGCGCGAGGACCGCGACGGTCTTGTCGACGCACGTTTCGAGACCGGCTTCGAACAGGATCGCGCTTTCGAGAATCACGTAAGGCCCCTCCTGCCGGGCGGCCCACGCATCGAAATCCGCCATCACGACGGGATGCACCAGCGCATTGAGGTCGGCGAGCGCCTGCGGATCGCTGAAGACAACGCCTGCGAGGCGGCTCCGGTCGAGCTGTCCGTCGCGGAAGGTGTCGGCTCCGAAACGTTCGGTGAGCCGCATACGCAGCGTGTCGTCCTGCTGCATGAGTCGTTTGGCCGCGGCGTCGGAATCGTAAACCGCAATGCCCTTTTGTGCAAAAAGGCGGCATACAGTGCTCTTGCCGCTGCCGATGCCGCCCGTTACTCCGATTTTCATCATGGTTTCTCTTCGGGATAATCCAGTTCGGGAACAGCGCCGATGGAGACCACCTTGATATCGCTGTAGCGTACCGAAATGGCGCTCTGCAACGACTGGGGGTCGATCACCACCTTGCCCTCGTGCCCCTCCTCGCGCGAACGCTTGTATTTGAGTTCCGAGAGCGGGATGCGCAGTGTCTTGTTCATGTAGACCCGGTAGCCGAACAGGTTGGTGCCGACGCCCTCGACGACGCACGTCACCTCGAAAGGCTCCCCGTCCACACTCACACGCACGACCTGCTCGGTGGTATAGGTATAGCTCAGTTTGGCGATATACCACAAAATGAACGACGCGACGAGCAGCGCAAGAAAGACCGGCGAGACGTAGCGGTGCATCCATTTCAGCAAATTATCCATTGTGCGTTGAAGTTCCATGATGCAAAGGTAAAAATAAAATGGACTGCAACAAACCGTGCAGTCCATTTTATTCGAATAGATATAAGGTGTATTACGCCTCCTTGTCGAATTTGGCGCGTTTGGACATCAGGTCGTAGGCGATCGGGGTGGCGATGAAGATCGTCGCGACGGTACCCACGATAACGCCGACGGTCAGCGCGAAGATGAAGCCGCGGATGGTCTCGCCGCCGAAGAAGAAGATCGCCAGCAGCGTCACGAGCGTCGTGCCCGAAGTGTTGATCGTACGCGACAGCGTCGAGTTGATGGCGTTGTTCACGTTCTCCTTGAGGTTGCGCTTGGGATACATGCCCAGATATTCGCGGATACGGTCGAAGACCACCACGGTATCGTTGATGGCGTAACCGATGATCGTAAGGATCGCGGCGATGAAGGCCTGATTGACTTCGAGGTTGAAGGGCACGAAGCCGTAGAGCATCGAGAAGAGACCGATGATGAACAGGGCGTTGACCGCGAGGGCGATCGTGGCGCCCGAAGCCCACTGCCAGCGCTTGAAGCGGAAGGTGATGTAGAGACCGATGGCGATGAGCGAGAACAACACCGAGTAGATGGCGTTCCACGTCATGTCCTTGGCGATCGAGGGACCGATCTTGTCGGCCGTCAGGATACCGTTGACGTCGGTCTGGGTATTGCGGAACTGCTCGAACGAAATGTCGTAGGAGTAGAGCGACTTCATGGCGTCGTAGATGATCTGCTCGACTTCGGCCGTAGCTTCGTCCGACGTATCGTCGTAACGGTACTGCGTCACGATGCGCATCTGGTTCTCGTTGCCGTACTGCTTGACCTCGAAGCTGATCGCCGAAGCGTCGGCGTCGGCGTGCTGCGCGAAGACCTGACCCAGATTCTGACGAACCTCCTCGGCCGAAACGGGCTTGTCGAAGCGGATGACGTAGGCACGGCCGCCGGTGAACTCGGCGCCGAGGTTCAGACCGCGGGCGACGAACGAGATGCACGACAGCGCGAGCAGGGCGACCGCGACGGTGTAGGCGAGCTTGCGGACGCGGATGAAGTCGAAATGCGTATTGGTCAGGAAGTTCTCGGACCACTTGCGCGAGAAGGAGATATTGCCCCATTTGGCGACGATCCACTCGATCAAGAGACGGGTGATGAACACGGCGCTGAAGAACGAAGTGATGATACCGATGATGAGGGTCGTGGCAAAGCCCTGCACGGGACCGTTGCCGAAGATGAAGAGGACGATACCGGTGATGATGGTCGTCAGGTTACCGTCGATGATGGCCGAGTAGGCTTTCGAGAAACCGTCCTTGATAGCCAGCGAAAGGCCCTTGCCGCCGCGAAGCTCCTCCTTGATACGTTCGTAGATGATGACGTTGGCATCGACGGCCATACCCATCGTCAGCACGATACCGGCGATACCCGGCAGGGTCAGCACGGCGCCGAACGACACCAGAACACCCATCAGCAGGAAGACGTTGGTAAGCAGGGCGATGTCGGACATCCAGCCTGCGGTCTTGTAGAACAGACCCATGTAGAGCAGGACGAGGATGAAGGCGATCAGGAACGAGAGCATACCCGCATTGATCGACTCCTGTCCCAGCGAGGGACCTACGACGGTGTCCTGAATGATTTTGGCGGGCGCGGGAACCTTACCCGAATTGAGCACGTTGGCGAGGTCCTTGGCTTCCTGAATGGTGAAGTCGCCCGAAATTTCGGAAGAACCCTTGTCGATCTTGGTGTTCACGCGGGGAGCCGAGTAGACGTAGCCGTCGAGAACGATGGCGATGCACTTGCCGATGTTCTCGCCCGTCAGACGCGCCCACTCCTGCGTGCCTTCGCCGTTCATCGACATCGAAACCACGGCGTTGGCGCCGCGCTGGGCGTACTGCTCGCGGGCTTCGGTCACGACGCTGCCGTCAAGCGGAGCCTTACCGTCGGGCGTCGAGATGCGGATCGCATAGAGGTAGAAGCGGCCGTCGATCTTGTCGTCGCCCTTGACGCCCCACTTGAAGGCGATGTCGGCGGGGAAGAGTTCGCGGACCGCAGGATTGGCCAGATATTCGTTTACGGCAGCCATGTCGGCCTTGTAGGCCGCACCGATGGCGGCGCCGCCCGCAAAACCGGGATCGAGAACCGCGAAGAGCGGGTTCTTCGCACGGTCGTAACGGTCGGTGTGCTCGGCTTCGGCAACAGCCGTGGTGTCGGAGCCGATCTCGGCGAGAAGGCCCTCGGCTTCGCCTGCGGGAGTCCCGGCGGCGGCAGCGGCTTCGACGGAAGCGACTTCGGGCTCTTGGGCGGCGGGAGCTTCGCTCAGCTCGGCCTTGATGAACTTATCGGCGGCGGCCAGTGCGGGAAGCACCTCGCGGGCGTCGTAGGTCAGCCAGAATTCGAGCGAGGCGGTACCCTGCAGCAGGTCGCGCACACGCTGCGGCTCCTTCACGCCCGGCAGCTCGACGAGGATGCGGTGCGAGTTGGGCAGGCGCATGATGTTGGGCTGCGTGACGCCGAAGTGGTCGATACGGCTGCGGAGCACGTTGAACGACGCGGCGATGGCGGCGTCGGTCTCGCGTTTGAGGATCTTCTCGACGTCGGCGTCGGAGCTTTCGAGCGTGATGTCCTTACGGTCGGGGCTGACGAAAACCGCAGCCAGCGAACCGCCGTTGGAGAGACGCTGGTAAGCCTTCACGAAGTCGGAGATATAGTCTTTCGAGGTGCCCTCCTTCAGCGCGGCGTTCGCCTCGGCGATGGCTTCGACGAATGCGGGGTCGTTCTGGCTGTCGCCGGCAAGCGCCTTGATGACGTCCTCGACCTGCACTTCCAGCATGACGTTCATACCGCCCTTGAGGTCCAGACCGAGGTTCAGCTCCTTCTCCTTGCACTCCTTGTAGGTGAATTTCTTGAATCCGAGGTTATAGACCCCGACATTCTGGACCGAATCGAGGTAATGCTGCTCCGCCTCGGACTGCTGTCCGACGGGGAACTGCGCGGCGTACTCGGCCGCTTTTTTCTCTACACTCCGCGTTTTGAACGTGAAGGAGAGCTGGTAAATACACGCAAGAGCCAAAAGGACCGCGAGTAATTTAATAGCACCTTTACTTTGCATTTGAGTTGAAAAATTTTGTTATTATTTGTTGTAATTATTGTCATTACGCACAATAGCACGCAAAGATAGGAAAAAAGAATTGAAAATCGGAAATTAAGAATTAAGATTTGCGCCCGGACGGCAAAAAATCTGTATTTTTGGGACCGTATGATAAAATATACCGAATACAAGTACCATGCAGCGGCGCTGTTCACCGTGGCGGTATGGGGCGCGACGTTCGTATCGACGAAGGTGCTGATCGCCCATTCGCTGACGCCTGCGGAGATATTCCTGCTGCGTTTCGCCTTGGCCTACGTCTGCATCTGGCCCCTGTCGAAAGGCCGCCTGCGGGCCGACGGATGGCGCGACGAAGCGCTGCTGGCCGCGGCCGGGGTGACGGGCGGATCGTTCTATTTCCTGACCGAAAACATGGCGCAGGAATACGCCCCGGCGTCGAACGTGTCGCTGATCGTCTGCACGGCGCCGGTATGGACCGCGCTGCTGCTGAGCCTCGCATACCGCGGCGAGCGGATGACGCGGCGGCAGATCGGGGGATCGGCGCTGGCGTTCGCGGGCATGGTGCTGGTGGTTCTCAACGACCGTTTCGTGCTGCACCTCTCGCCCAAAGGCGATCTGCTGGCCCTGTCCGCGGCGCTGCTGTAGATGGTCTATTCGCTGGCGGTCAAACGCATCGGAGGGCGCTACCCCGCCGTTTTCATCACCCGCAAGGTCTTCTTCTACGGACTGCTGACGATTCTTCCGGTATTCGCCTTCCAGCCCTTCTCGGTCGGCGCGGAGGTACTGGCGCGTCCCGCGGTGTGGGGCAACCTGCTGTTTCTGGGCATCATCGCGTCGATGCTCTGCTACATCCTGTGGAACGCCGCCATGCACCGGCTCGGAGCCGTAAGAACCACGAACTATATCTATTTCAACCCATTGGTCACGATCGTCACGGCCGCGCTCTGCATCGGCGAACGGATCACCGCGGCGGCCTCGCCGGAGCGGCCCTGATCCTCTACGGCATGTGGCGGGCGGAACGGCGGCCCGCATCGGGCAATAAAATCCCACGGCCCGACGTTCCGTGATAAACCCGCAAAGTCAGCATGCTGAAATTCCTACTCGTCTGCGCCGCATTCGCGGCCCTGCCGATACAGGCGCAAACACTCTCCGGACGCATCGTCGGAGCGGACGCCCGACCGGTCCCCTACGCCAACATAGGACTCAAGAACCGCCCCGCGGGAACCGTATCCGAACGGGACGGCTCGTTTACGCTCCGCATTCCCGACCTGAGCGTCCGGGACACGCTGCGCATATCCTGCATCGGGTATGCCGCACGGGAGATTCCGGCCGCCGGACACGACGCACGGCCGCTGGAGATACGGCTGCAGGAGCAGCCCCAGACACCGCTGAGCCCCGTGATAACCCATATTCCCCGCAAACGCTATACCTTCGGCCGCAGCATCGGCAGCAAAACCGTTTCAGCGCGGCGTTCCGCGCCGGGCAGGAAGGCGGCGAGATGGGCGTGAAATGCAAGCTCGGAGAGCTCCGGGGTGAGTTGCAGCGGGTGCGGCTCAATCTGGCGGGATGCAAGGGCGTGGACACGCTCCACATGCGCATAAACGTCTACGCCATGCGGGGCGACCGTATCCGCAAAAACCTGCTCGCGGAACCGGTCTATTTCTCGGTTCCGGCGTCGGAGGCCGACAAGACGACGACCGTAGACCTGCGGCCCTACGAGATATTCGTAAGAGGCGACTTCCTGATCTCGGTCGAGAACCTGACACACATGCCGGCGGGGGCGAAATACTGGATTCGCGCCCGGCTGCTCGCGCGCACCTACACCCGCGACACGAGTCAGGCGCCGTGGAAGATGCGCAAGGCCGGGGTCGGGCTGAGCGTCGACGTGCTGGTGGAGCCGGAATAGAAAACCCCGCCACCGTCTCCGTCCCTGCGGCGGAGCGTCCGGCCCTTCGTTCCGGTCATCCGACGGCGGCGGCATTGTGCGGATTGCAAATTATTTGCTAAATTTGTCCGTATCACCAAACCCGACCGTCACCATGACCCGACTCTTCACCTCCTTCTGCGCCCTCGTGATCGCCACGGGCGCCTTCGCACAGGCCGGCTACCGCCCGGCCCCGGAAAACCTCCTGTCGCGCAGCCAATTCGCCGACTGCCGGTTCGGCATATTCCTCCACTGGGGGCTTTACGCCATGCTCGCGCAGGGCGAATGGGCGATGACCAACCACAACCTCTACTACCGGGAGTACGAAAAGCTCGCGGGAGGATTCTATCCCTCGAAATTCGACGCGGACGCATGGGCCGAGGCTTTCCGCCAAGCGGGAGCGCGCTACGTCTGCTTCACGACGCGCCATCACGACGGATTCTCGATGTTCCGCACGGCGCAGACGCCCTACAACATCGTCGATGCCACGCCTTTCGCCCGCGACGCGGTGAAGGAGCTGGCCGACGCGTGTCACCGCCGCGGACTGCGCGTCCACTTCTACTACTCGCTGATCGACTGGTGGCGCGAAGACGCCCCGCGCGGCCGGACGGGACTCGGCACGGGCCGCCCGGCCGAAAAGGAGGACGCCGACGCCTATTTCGGCTTCATGAAGGCGCAGCTCACCGAACTGCTGACACAATACGGCGACGTGGGCGCCATCTGGTTCGACGGCATCTGGGATCAGGACGAGAATCCCGGTTTCGACTGGCGGCTGGGCGAACTCTACGGGCTGATACACAAATTGCAGCCCGGATGCCTGATCATCAACAACCACCATCTCGCACCGTTCGAAGGCGAAGACGCGCAGGCGTTCGAACGCGACCTGCCGGGAGAGAACACGGCCGGATATTCGGGGCAGGAGATCAGCCGCCTGCCGCTCGAAACGTGCCAGACGATGAACGGCATGTGGGGATACAAGATCACCGACCAAAATTACAAATCGGCGCAGACGCTCGTGCGCTATCTCGCAGGGGCCGCAGGACGCGGCGCGAACCTGCTGCTCAACATCGGTCCCCAGCCCGACGGCGCGCTGCCCGCGGCGGCTCTCGAACGGCTCGACAGCATGGGACGCTGGCTGCGCGCGAACGGCGAAACCATCTACGGCACGCAGGCGGGACCCGTAAGCCCGCGCAGCTGGGGCGTGACCACGCGCCGCGGCGACAAAATCTACGTACACATTCTCGACTGGCCCGACGAAGAGCTGTTCGTGCCCGTCAGAGACGAACGCATCCGGCAGGCGGTACGCTTCGCCGACAAACGCGCGGTCGCCTTCTCGCAGGACAAGGCGGGCGTGACGCTGCGCTTGGGCGAAAAGCCTGCGGGAGCGGACTGCATCGTGGAACTGACAGTCGGAAAATAGCAAAAAAAGATGCGGTCCGGAAATCCGGACCGCATCTCGAAAAATATATGTGAGCCTTACGGCTGAAGTGTTCGGAACACTTCGGAATTACTTCACCTCCTCGAACTCGACGTCCTCAGGCTGCGAGCTGTCACCGTTCGACGCATTGCCGGCGTTAGCCTGCGACTGCTGGCCGGCATCGGCTCCGGGCTGGGCGCCCTGCGCCTGCTGCTGGGCGTAGATGTCCTGCGAAGCGGCCTGCCATGCGGCATTCAGTTCAGCGATAGCCGTGTCGATAGCCGCGACGTCGGCGTTCTTGTGAGCCTCCTTCAGCTTGGCCAAAGCCCCCTCGATCGCCGATTTCTTGTCGGCAGGAAGTTTGTCGCCGTACTCCTTGAGCTGTTTCTCGGTCGCAAAGATGTTTGAGTCGGCGGCGTTGATCTTGTCGATACGCTCCTTCTCCTCCTTGTCCTTCGCTTCGTTGGCCTTCGCCTCGTCGCGCATGCGCTGGATCTCCTGCTCGGTAAGGCCCGAAGAGGCCTCGATGCGGATCTTCTGCTCCTTGCCCGTACCCTTGTCCTTGGCCGATACGTTCAGGATGCCGTTAGCATCGATGTCGAACGTCACCTCGATCTGCGGCACGCCGCGCGGTGCGGCGGGAATGCCGTCCAAGTGGAAGCGGCCGATCGACTTGTTGTCGCGGGCCAGCGGACGCTCGCCCTGACAAACGTTGATCTCGACCGAAGGCTGGTTGTCGGCAGCCGTCGAGAAGACCTCCGACTTGCGGGTCGGGATGGTGGTGTTGGCGTCGATGAGCTTGGTCATCACGCCGCCCAGCGTCTCGATACCCAGCGACAGCGGCGTAACGTCGAGCAGCAGCACGTCCTTGACCTCGCCCGTGAGCACACCGCCCTGAATTGCGGCGCCGATGGCCACCACTTCGTCGGGGTTCACGCTCTTGTTGGGCGTCCTGCCGAAGAACTCCTCCACGATCTTCTGGATCGCGGGAATACGGGTCGAACCGCCCACGAGGATCACCTCGTTGATCTGCGAAGCGTCGAGCCCCGCGTCGCGCAGCGCCAGTTTGCAGGGTTCGATGGTCTTGCGGATCAGGTGATCGCAGAGCTGCTCGAACTTGGCACGCGTGAGCGACATCACGAGGTGCTGCGGAATGCCGTTTACGGGCATGATATACGGGAGGTTGATCTCCGTCGTCGTCGAGGACGAGAGCTCGATCTTCGCCTTCTCGGCGGCCTCCTTCAGACGCTGGAGGGCCATCGGGTCCTGACGCAAGTCGATCTGGTGCTCGGCCTTGAACGCCTCGGCCATATAGTCGATCAGCACGTGGTCGAAGTCGTCGCCGCCGAGGTGCGTATCGCCGTTGGTGGACTTCACCTCGAAGACGCCGTCGCCAAGTTCGAGGATCGAAATATCGAACGTACCGCCGCCGAGGTCGTACACGGCGATCTTCATGTCGCTGTTCTTCTTGTCCATACCGTAAGCCAGTGCGGCAGCGGTCGGCTCGTTGATGATACGGCGCACCTTCAGACCTGCGATTTCGCCCGCCTCCTTGGTGGCCTGACGCTGCGAGTCGGAGAAGTAGGCAGGAACCGTGATGACGGCTTCCGAAACCTCCTGTCCGAGGTAATCCTCGGCAGTCTTCTTCATCTTCTGAAGGATGATCGCCGAAATCTCCTGCGGCGTGTACTGACGTCCGTCGATATCGACGCGGGGCGTATTGTTGTCGCCCTTGACGATTTCATACGGAGCGCGTGCGATGTCGGAGGCCACCTGATCGTAACGCTCGCCCATGAAACGCTTGATCGAGAAGACCGTGCGTTTGGGGTTGGTGATAGCCTGACGCTTGGCGGGGTCGCCCACCTTGCGCTCGCCGTCCGCCGCGAAAGCCACTACCGACGGAGTCGTGCGGTGTCCTTCGGAGTTGGGAATAACGACAGGCTCGCTGCCTTCCATCACTGCCACGCAGGAGTTAGTAGTTCCTAAGTCGATACCAATAATCTTTGCCATAATCGTATATGAGTTTAATTGTTTATATTTTTTCCGTTTTCTGTCCGTGCCGCCGGAGTTCTTCCGCCCTGCGGGTCCGGAGCGCCGGTCACGTCCTGAATTTGAACAAAGGTTGTACCAAACGGCAATCTCTGCCAAATTGTCAGCAGAATGGCAGACCGGGCCGGGAATATCGCCCCGGAAAGCAGGACGCAAGGTGTTATTTTGTCAGAAACGGCGCGGCGACCAAGCTGCGGAAGGCGGAGGCTTTTTCGAGGAAAGGCAGACCGACGGAACCGCTGCGGAACGACACGGCAAGCAGCTCCCGCAGACATGCAGGCCGGGATTCCGCGGATACAAAAGCCGTGGTCCGGACCGAACGGCAACGGAAAGAGGTGCGGCGGCGGGCGACGGGGTACAGGCGACGGACAACAAACGGCAAGCGCTGGACGATGGACGGCGCAACGGGCGACGGACAACAGGCGGCGAGGGGATGGACGGCGATGGACGGCGATGGACGGCGATGGACGGCGATGGACGGCGATGGACGGCGATGGACGGCGGGCGAAAGAAGTAAGGAATGGCGGAAGAAAAACCAGACGGAATACAGACGCCGGAGGACGGACCGACAAAGCTGGCGAGCTGCCGGCAGAGAGAGCTACGGGCAGAGGGAGCTACGGGCAGAGGGAGCTACGGGCAGAGGGAGCTACGGGCAGAGGGAGCTACGGGCCGGCAAGAGGAAAACGTAAGACAGGAAGGAAGACAGCGCAAAGAGCGATGCAACGAAGACAGACAGGACAGCGGAGTCAGGCGGCAAAAAAAACAGGCCTGCGCAACCGCAGGCCCGACGACACGGCCCGAAGGCCGGCATACAATATTTATTTCTGCTCGCCCAGAATACGCATCGCAACGTCGAGAATCGTCGTATCGTCCAGCGTAACCACGCCTCCGTCCGGCCCCGACTCGAAGTGGACACCCACGCATTCTTTCGCCTCGTGCTTGCCTCCGAAATAGTTGCGGACGGTGTCTACATCGATTCCTAACTCATCTGCAATGCGCTGCGAGCTGCCGCTGGGCAGTCTGTCCTTGATACGGCGCAACTCGTTAAATGTGATAATCATATCAGTTGAATTTTAAGTTGAAGTTCTGCATCACTAAGTTAATACATTTTTGGTGAACTGCAAAATTTCTGCCTTAAAAATGTGTAATAAAAACGAAACGGGGAGATAATAAAAAAGAAACCGCACTTTCCCGACGGAAAGTGCGGTTTCAGTTTTCGTATCCGGCGCCGGATTACTCCTTCGGCTCGATGTAAAGCTGGAAAATAAGCGGCGTGAACGAGGGAATCTCGGTATTGATGGTCTTGACCGTAGTTCCCGTGCTGGAGCTGTTGTAGTCGCTGCCGTACATGTCGCCGTAATAACCGCCGTAGTAGCCGCCGTAACCGCCGTAATAGTTATTGTAGTAACCGCCGTAATAGCCGCCGCTGCCGTAATAGCTGTTGGCGTAATTCAGGTAGTTCAGGTAATCGTAATAGCTCGACGAATAACCGCTCGTGCCCGACGTGGAGGAGCTGGTCGATCCGGTCTTGCCCGACGAGCCATAGGCGTTGGTCGAAGTGGTGATCAGCTCGGCCCACTGGCCGTACTTGAGGTTGGGAATCGTGTAGTGGAAGGCTTCGATCATCTTTCTTTCCGACGGCTTATAGGAGAGCGCCGAACCGGCGGATTTGACCTCGCCGTAAATGATCTTCTTCACCTCGTCGATATTCGTATCGAAGATAAAGCCGTCGAGGAAACGCCCGATATACCAGATTTTGGCTGTACCTTCGAGCGTCACCGAATCGGCGTCGAGCTTCACGACGCCTTCGTATTTATCGTCGTCGTCAGGATAGAAACGCTTTTTCAGCGCTTCGGCGATCTTCTCATCGATCGTTTTTACGGACTCTTCGGTCACATAGGGTTCGTATCCCGAGTGGTACGGAGCCGGATAATCCAGCCGGTCTGCGGCCTGCGTCGGATCATAGCGCACGTTCACATAGAGCTGCGGAATGGTATCGCAGGCGCTGACCCAGCGTTTGTCGGTCACATAGGCGTGGTTCGGGTCTTCGGGATCGGTCGGACGAACGACGGTTTGCGTCTTTTCGTCGGCTTCCTTGCCGTAGACCAGCCGGCCGCCGTTGCCGTCGCTGAATTCGTCCACGTTTTTACCCTCGCGTTCGAGGGGGTTGCTGACCGTATCGCGGATCTCCATCGTGACAATGAACGGACGGTTGGCGCTCAGCGTATATTTGCTCGGAGAACCCTGCCCTTCATAGCCTCCCGTACCCTCGACGCCGTTGCCGACGACGGTAGAGGGCATGTAAAGCTGTATCTTGGAGCCGATGCGGAGCTGCAGCTCGGTAGAGGTGAGACGGCGCTCGGGATCGTTTTTATACTTGTCGAAATACTCCTGGTCGAGTTTCAGCGTGTTGCGCATGGCCAGCCACGTGCCCTCCATCAGTCCCGTATTTTCGGTGCCGCAATAGCGGTAAAACGGCACATAATGGGTATACTTGGAAAAAGCGCCCGTCAGCTTGGCGTCGGATGCACTGCGTGTGAGGATAATATTGCCGGCCAGATCGCGCCCCGTGAAGTCGAACGACACCCAGATCGGCTCCTTGTTGAGCGGATCTTTATCCGGCTCCCCGGCATCGAGTACGTCGATATAATAACCGCCGTCGGGCTGGTAGTTCTTCACCAGATCGGGACGGTGCTGGGTCATCCACGCTTCGAGCGCCTGATTCTCGAACTGAACGTACGATTCGTCTTCGTCTTTCGCACAGGATGTCAGCGCCAGAAGGCCGGCAACCGGCACGCATAAAAAACGGGTAATAAATTTCATATTTTCGGTTTGTATTTTACTCGACACTGTTTACCGTAAAAAAATAAGCGACGGGACTCTCCTTCGGGATCGTACTGAAGTTGATGTCGCCGTAAGCCATATTGTAGGTCATGTAGGATTCGACATAGTCGCCCTCACGACAACCAAGTAACGCTTCGTAAAGCCCTTTTATTATGCCGGAACCGCGCATATCTATCTCCAGCGGTTCGGACGACCACGCGCCCGGCGTCAGACCGGGACCGTTTTCGGGATCTTCCATCGCCGCGATCAGCACCGGATCGTTCGAATAATAGGGCACCGTAAGGTTGGTGGTGGACGTCGCGGGCGTCACGATATTGGCAAAGGTGAAGACGTAGGCGCTGAAAGTGACGGTCACCTTCGAGGTGCGCGTCACCTCGGTCCAGTTCACGCGGTCGGGGTTGTTGATCCCCGCGATGTAGCGGTAGACCGCGTTGCCCGAAGTGGTGAAGTAAGGCTCGTCGCTCCCCTCCTCCAGCTCCTCATAGGCCACGAGCTTGGGCGAATGGGTGCCGGTCAGGTAGGAGACGATCTTCGTCTTCTGCGTGGGCAGGATGTCCTCCTCGTCGGAGCATCCGGCCAGCAGCACCAGCGCCGCGAATATGGATATGAAAACTCTGCTCATCGTCGTATAATCGTGCAAATTTACAAAAACAATCCGATTTTACAGCATGAAACGCAAAAAAAGCCCCGGTTAGCATGCCGGGGCAAAAAAAAGACGGCCGAAGCCGTCGATTATGCTACCGATAATAGTCTTTCCGGGGATTTTTGAGACGTTGAATTCGCCGTTGCTTCAGATATATGACGCCTACACCGATCAGGAAGGCAAAGGCGAACACCCCTAGCAGGATACCGATAAAGCCAAGAGGGATTTGTTCTTCCATAAATCAATAATATCAAGTAACGGGTGCGAAGGTATAGCAAATATCTTACCAAACCAAACAAACGGGGGGGGGAATTATTCGATTTCGTTGATGAAAAAAGACTTTTCATAGGCTTTTTAAGCCCATTCGCACCAAATCCTCGACCGAAGCCCCCGGATTTTCGCGCAGAATGCCGCGAAGAGCCTTCTCGGCGGCAGTTTTGGCAAAGCCGAGCATGACCAGCGCCGCGAGCGCCTCTTCGAGCTTTTCGCCGTTGCCGGCAGCCGGAAGAGCGGCGTCGGCGTCGCCCAGTCCGGTGAGCTTGCCGCTCAGCTCGACGATGATTTTCTGGGCGGTTTTCAGCCCCAGCCCCTTGACGTTTTTCAGCAGCACGGCGTTGCCCGAAGTGATGATGCCCTGCAATTCGCGCGGCGAATAGGTCGAAAGGATCATCCGGGCGGTATTGCCGCCGACGCCCGACACGCTGATCAGATGGCGGAAGAGTTCGCGCTCGGTTTTGGTCGCGAAACCGTAGAGCAGCTGCGCGTCCTCGCGCACGACGTAATGGACGTACAGACGGGCCGTCTCGGTGTGCTCGATGGCCGAAAACGTTTCAAGCGAGATATGGAGGTAATAACCTACCCCGCCGGCATCTATAACTGCGTATGCGGGAGCGACTTCGGCCACCGGACCGCTGATGTATTCATACATGGAGTCAAAATTTACAAGGCGTGGGGCAAAAATAAAGATTTTTTTTTACCTTTGTGATTCAAAAGCGGAATATTTAACTAAACCCGATAAAAAACGACATGAAAAAAATGCTTTTTACGGCGCTTGTTGCGGCTTGCGCCATGACGGCCTGCGGTACGAAAACCACTGAGACGGCGGCCGCCGCAGAAGAGGCGACCCGCGAAATCGGCTCAAGCGACATCGCCTATGTACAGGTGGAAGCCGTGCTGGCTCAGTGCGATCTTTTCCTGAACGAAGGCAAGGCCCTGCAGGAGAAGACCCAGAAGGCGCAGAAGAGCTGGGCGCAGAAGGAGCAGAACCTTCAGTCCGAAGCCGCCCAGTTACAGGAGAAGTATCAGAAGGGACTGATTACGACCAACGACGCGCAGGCCCAGCAGCAGAGCATCGAAAAGCGCGTGGCCGCCTACCAGTCCTCGGCGCAGAAAGAGGCGCAGGCGCTCGACGAAGAGAACTTCGTATTCACCAACCGGGCGCAGGATCTGCTGCACCGCGCCGTGCAGGATATCAACGCCGGCAAGAAGTACAAGCTGATCATCAACTCGACGGCCCTTATCGACGCCGACACGACGCTCAACATCACCCCCGCCGTGCTGGCGAAGGTAAACGAGCTGTATGCGGCCGACCAGAAAGCCGAGAAGAAATAAGCAATCCGGTTCCGCTGCATGAATAAGAGCCGTCCCCTGCGGGACGGCTTTTTTCGTGGACGCGCCTGCGTGGGGAACCGCCGAAACATGCCTGCCGGGCTGCGGCGACCGGCAGGCCGGCAGCACATCGGCACGACTTATTGAGGCCCGACCGAGGAAAAGTCCGTATTTTTTTATACATTTGCAGGAAAACTAAAAAGCAACGCACACGCAATGGGTTTCGTTCCGTTCACATTCGTCGATTTCATAGACATCATTCTGGTCGCCGTGATCATGTACTGGATCTACCGCATGACCAAAGGCACCAACGCGCCCTATATTCTCTCAGGCATCATCGCCATCTACCTGCTATGGGTCGTCGTGCGGACGCTCAACATGGAACTGCTCTCCACAATTCTGGGACAGCTGATTTCGGTCGGAGCCATTGCGCTGATCATCGTCTTCCAGCCCGAACTGCGGCGTTTCCTGCAGATGATCGGCATGCGCCAGAAACATTTCAACTTCATCACCCGCATCTTCTCGACGGGCGACGATGCGGTGCAGACCAACGTCGTGCCGATCGTCACGGCCTGCCGCGAGATGTCGGAGACGAAAACCGGCGCGCTGATCGTCATCGGACAGCAGAGCGACCTGCGGCTGATCGCCGAGGGCGGCATCGCACTCGACGCAAAGGTTTCGACGCCGCTGATCCGCAATATCTTCTTCAAGAACGCCCCGCTGCACGACGGCGCCGCAATCATCGAAGGCGACCGCATCGTGGCCGCGAAGTGCATCCTGCCCGTAACGCAGAGCGACGTTCCCAAATCGTACGGCACGCGCCACCGCGCCGCGATCGGCATGAGCGAGATTTCGGACGCCATCATCATCGTCGTTTCCGAAGAGACGGGCGGCATTTCGATCGCACAGAGCGGCGAACTGCGCCGTGACATCGATCCGGTACGGTTGCAGCAGACCCTGCAACGCTATCTGACGATCAACACCCGCAAGCGTTCGAAAAAAGAGGTGGCCGAGTAGGGCCGCAGAAAGGGAGGGCTGTTTCCTCCGGGCCGCAGAAGAGCGGACGACCGGGCCGGCTGAATCCGGACGCTGTTGAAGAGCGGACGGCTCCCGACAAAACGAAAAACGGCAGGACAGAAGTCCCGACCGAATAAAAAAAGAGGCGGACAAATGTCCGCGGCCGGGAGCGGCAAACGCCCGGCAGACAACTGCAATCGGAAGCAGCCGATCCGGTTCCGGAAAACACACGGCGGCGGAACCGGCTGCGATGCGAAGCCGAGATCCGAACGGCATTCGGAATACGGTATCTACATCCACCAATTCAAAACAGAATTTGCGAAATGATTTTTCCAGCACCTACACCCCGGCTCGTGCTGCGCGCATGGCGGGAAGAAGACCTCGGAACATTTACGGCCATGAACGCCGACCCGCGCGTGATGGAGTACTTTCCGGCACCGCTGGCGCCGGAGCAGTCGGCGGAATTCATGGAACGCATACGCGAGGAGTTCTCGACCGAGGGATTCGGCCTGTACGCCGTCGAGCGGCGCGAGGACGGCGAGCTGCTCGGTTATACGGGGCTGCACCGCGTAACGTTTACGGGCATGAAGGATAAAATCGAAATCGGTTGGCGCCTGCGGGCCGAGTTCTGGGATCAGGGTTATGCGACGGAAGCGGCGCAGGCCTGCGTAGCGCTCGCCGCAAAGCTGGGCATCGAAGAACTGGTAGCCTTCACGACCGTCACGAACCTGCGCTCGCAGCGGGTCATGCAGAAGCTCGGCATGGAGCTTTTGTGCGAGTTCGACCACCCCGCCCTGCCCGAAGGCCATCCCCTGCGACGGCATGTGCTCTACCTGATCGGAACGGAGAAATAGAAGAAAGAATAGAGCGGAAAAAACAGAAACGAAGAACCGGAAGCAGAAAACCGGAAGCGGCCGGATGGCTGGCTCAACAGGCAGCCGCAAGAGCGGGCAGCCCGTCCGGCCATGCACCGGAATTTTATTTCGAATAGTATTTTTCAATTCCGCCGAATCCCCGTATCGTCTTATTTTCCTTCGTCTTGCAAATGAAGTGGTTCAGCCGCTTCCCGAACTCTTCGGGACGCGACCTCGCAGCTTCGATATAGGCAATTCGGATGCGTTTATAGGTTTCCGGAAAACGGCAGTAGTTTCTCTAGACCGTTCGATCTTCTTTCAGCCGGTCGATGATATCGTCCGGAAATACAAAAGGGACGGAAAGCACCTTCTGTATCTTCTCCTCGAATTTCGGGTGTATCATTCCATTGTCCATGAGCCATTTAAGTCTTTCCTTATTGGCTTGCGAGTAAGGACTTTTGGGATTTCTGGGGGTGAAACGCTGAATTTTATGCTCTGCGTCGAGGGGTCTTATCGTGCTGTCGATCCAATCGAAACAAAGGGCTTCTTCAACCGCATCATTATATACGATGCTTTTCTTACCGGACGACTTATGCGGAAACACGAACCATATCTCACGGGCCGTATCGAAATTGTCAGTCAGCCATCTCCGCCACTCCTCGCGGTTTTCAAAATACTTTATTCCACTTTCCGTTGTCATAATAACCGATTTTGGATTCGAGCGATTGTCCTGCACCCGACAATACTTCGGCGCAGGACGTACGACCGAATACGGGAAAAACGAAAAGCCGTGGAAAATCCACGGCTTGTAAAATATCAGACAGCACCCGCATCGGCCGGGAACCCCGTTCCTCGCGGCCGGCACTGTCCGGCTGAAACCCAGCCCCTATTCGGCCGACTGCTCGGCGGGAACTTCGGCGGCGGGAATCTCGGCCTGCGGCATCGTGGCAGGAGTTTCCGACTCGATAACGCGCTCCTGAAGCGCCTTAACGTCCTTCGAAATCTCGCTGTTGCTCTCGGCGACAAGGCCTTTGTCCATAGCCAGCGTAGCGACCAGACTCAGCACGACGATAGCAATGGCCATCGTCCACGTGAATTTCTCCAAAAAGTCCGAAGTCTCGCGCACGCCCATCACTTGGTTCGACGCGCCGAAGTTGGCGGCCATGCCGCTCTTGGGGTTCTGCACCAATACCGCAAGGATGATCAATACGCTCGCGATGAGTATCAGGGCAATGCAAATCGTGTATAACATATCGTTGAATTTTAATTATTGTTTTCCAATTTGCCAATTAGCTCGGCAAAGTAAACACTTTTTTCGGGATTTAGCAAACTTAATTTGCGATAAATCGCTATTGCTTTGTCACAAAGCCCCTGCGCGAGATAGATTTCGGCCAGCTCTTCGCTCACGACCTCGTCGTCGTCGTCCAGCTCGGCGGCCGTGCGGACCTCCTCCTCCGGTTCGCCGTCGGCCGCGACGATGCGCAGGTCGTCCTCCTGCAGAAAGCGGTCGATGATGTCGTCCGACGAAAGCCGCAGGACGGCCTCCGCGTCGATCGGTCGGCGCAGCAGCGAACTCTGCGCCCGCCACGGGGCCGTGACGGCCAGCCGCGGATCGCATATCCCGGTTACGATCTCCCGTGCGATACGGACCGGAGCGAACCATTCGTAACGCGCCGCGAGGGCGTCCAGCTCCCCGGCGGAAGGGCGCTCCGCGGTGGCGGGCGATGCGAGGTATTGTCTGAAATCCGTCATGCCGCGCAGGTTTTACCAGTTGGAGGCCGAAGCCTGAAAAATATCCGTAACCAGTTTATCGACGATCTGGGGGATCAGCTCGCCCTCGACCTCGGAGAGCAGCCGCGTGGATTCGTAATCCTCGAAAGCCGTGAACGTCCGGTTGAACGACATTTTTTCGTCGAGCGCATTCGTGAAGCGCACCTTGACGGTGATCGAAAGGCGGTTGAGCACCGCGTAGTCGTCGGTCGAAACCGACGAGGTCGCCGACATGTAGTTGGTGATCTCGCCCTCGAAGGCGAAGTCGCCGCCCTCCTCGACCTGCATCAGGCGGGTACGGCGGGTGAACATGTCGACCAGCGCATCGGTGAGCGTCGAACTGAGGATCGGCGCGACCATCGTGGCGTTGTTGGGGAAATAGGCCACGCTGAAGGTCTTGGCGTCGGGCGGAATCGAAGCACCCGAAAGCGAATATTTGATGGCCACGCCGCAGCCCGTCAGCAGGGCGGCGCAAAGGGCCGTGATTGCGAATTTTATCTTCATGCCGAAATTCTATCGTTTTACTCCGGTTCGGAACCGGTTATTTTCAGTGCACTCCGCCGGACGATCCGGGGAGGGCCGTCAGTTCTCTTCGATGCCCAGCTCCTTGATCTTGCGGTAGAGCGTGCGCTCGGACATGAACAGCTCGGCGGCGGCTTCGCGGCGGCGGCCGTTGTTGCGGCGCAGGGCGCGGATGATCTGCTCGCGCTGCATGTCAGCCTTGGTCATCTCGCGCGGCGGCTCGTCGGTCACCTCCTCGCTCTCGGCGAAGACCGGAACCGAGCCTGCTGCATAGACGGGCGCGGAGCTTTGCGCCGTGGTCGACAGCAGCGCCTTGACGTCGCGGACCGGCTCCTGACAGGGGTTGTGCAGCAGCTCGGACATCATCCGCTTCAGGTCGTTGATGTCGGCGCGCATGTCGAAAAGCACCTTGTAGAGCAGTTCGCGTTCGGTGGACATCGCATCGTCGACCGGCGCCCCGCCCATCATGACGGGAGCGCCCCCGCCCTGCGGCGGCAGGTATTTGGCCAGCACGTCGGGCGTAATGAGACGCGTCTGCTCGATGGCCGATATCTGTTCAGCAACGTTTTTCAGCTGGCGGATATTGCCCCGCCAGTAATAATGCATCAGCATCTCGCGCGCCGCGGGATCGAGCGTCACGGCGGGCATGCGGTACTGCACGGCCACGTCGGCGGCGAATTTGCGGAACAGCAGCGGAATGTCCTGCGGACGCTCGCGCAGCGCCGGGACGGTGATCGGCACCGTGCTCAGGCGGTAATAGAGATCCTCGCGGAAGCGGCCCGAAGCGATGGCCTGCTGCAAATTCATGTTCGTGGCCGCGACGACGCGGACGTCGGTCTTCTGGACCTTCGACGAACCGACGCGGATGAATTCGCCCGTCTGCAGCACGCGCAGCAGGCGCGCCTGCGTCGGATGCGGCAGTTCGGCGACCTCGTCGAGGAAGATCGTTCCCCCGTCGGCCTCCTCGAAGTAGCCCTTGCGGGCTTCGAGCGCACCGGTGAAGGAGCCTTTCTCGTGGCCGAAAAGCTCCGAGTCGATCGTGCCTTCGGGAATGGCCGCGCAGTTGACGGCTATATATTTATTGTGTTTGCGGGCCGAGTAAGCGTGGATGACCTGCGGGAAAAACTCCTTGCCCACGCCGCTTTCGCCCGTGACGAGTACCGTCAGGTCGGTCGGAGCCACGCGCACGGCGACCTCCAGCGCCCGGTCCAGAAGTTCCGAAGCGCCGATGATGCCGAAGCGTTGTTTGACTGTGGTGATATCCGTCATTTATTCCGTAATGGGTTGTTCTGGTTGTGCCGCATCGCCGGACGCCGCGGTATGGGTGTCGGCAGGCTGTTCGAGGTACTGCATCTCGGTCTCCCGGTCCTTCGCCTCGCGCAGATAGCCGAACGCGATGGCCGCGACGGCGAGGGCCGCGGCGATCAGGGCGATCCAGATGAAGCGGTCCGCCTTGCGGCGGCGCGGAGGACGGTCGACGTAAGTATAGGCGTCGGTGTTTTTTGGCGGCTTGCCGTAGCGCAGGCCGCGCACCGAAGGATCGGGAGCCATCTTGGCCGAAGTCGAAATGCGGGGTTCGTCGTAGGGCCGGCGGGCGGGCTTCGGCTGTCCGTCGGACGCCGCGGCCGCACCGGGAAGTCCGGATGCGCCGGATGCGGACTCCGCACGGCGGGATTCGAAAGCGAAGGCGATGGTGCCGTTGGGACCGGGCCTCATCACGCCGAAACCGTCGAGCCGGAATTCGGCGCCGTGCTCCACGGCGTGGCGCACCTCGAAGACGAAGCGGTCGATCTCCCCCGCCGCTTCCAGTTCGCTCAGCCCCCCGTCGATAAGCAGACGGCGGAGCGTCCCGTCGTCACGCTTCAGAAGTTCCGAGAAAACGATGCTTACGCCCGGCTCCTTGACGATAAACGTCCCAAGCTGGGGAACGACGAGCCGTTTGTGCGACTCAAGATATTGCGATATGGTGCGAATCAACACGATTGAAATCTTGCTTGAAATTTGCAGCAAAAGTACCTTTTTTCGAAGAAAAAACCAAAATTCGGGGGAGTTTTTCAAAATAATCCGGCAAAGTGTTGGTTATACGAAAAATATTCGCCTACTTTGCATCCCGTTTTTTCGGAAAATCCGGGCGAGCTACATTGCCCGAAAATTTCGGATGTAGACGGGACGGATTGTAAAAACCACGACAAACGAGCCATGAAGGACAAGTACATCGACCTCATCGAACAGACGTTCGACTTCCCGCAGGATGAGTTCTCGGTCGAAGACAACGAGCTGAATTTCCACGACATTCCGCTCATGGAGTTGATAAAACAGTACGGCACGCCGCTCAAGATAACCTACCTGCCGAAGATCTCGCAGCAGATCAACCGGGCCAAGCGTATGTTCAACGTGGCGATGGCCAAGGTGGACTACAAGGGCTCGTACAACTATTGTTACTGCACCAAGTCGAGCCACTTCTCGTTCGTGCTGGAGGAGGCAATGAAGAACGACATTCATCTCGAAACGTCGTCGGCATACGACATTCATATCATCAATGCGCTCTACGACAGCGGAATCATCGACAAGGACCGCTACATCATCTGCAACGGTTTCAAGCGGCCGCAGTATGTGGAGAACATCGCCCAGCTGGTCAACGACGGCTTCGTGAACACCATTCCTGTGCTCGACAACAAGGAGGAGCTGGAGCTGTTCGAGGATTCGTTCACCAAGAAATGCAAGGTCGGCATCCGCATCGCCTGCGAGGAGGAACCCAAGTTCGAGTTCTATACCTCGCGTCTGGGCATCCGCTACAACGACATCATCGACTTCTACAAGGCCAAACTCAAGAACAGCAAGAAGTTCCAGCTCAAGATGCTGCACTTCTTCATCAATACCGGCATCAAGGACACGGCCTACTACTGGAACGAGTTGTCGAAGTGCATCAACGTCTACTGCGAGCTGAAGGCCATCTGCCCCGAATTGGACAGCCTCAACATCGGCGGCGGATTCCCGATCAAGAACTCGCTCAACTTCGAGTACGACTACGAGTACCTGACCGAAGAGATCATCGCCCAGATCAAGAACATCTGCCAGCGCAACGACACTGAAGAGCCCAACATCTTCACCGAGTTCGGCTCCTTCACGGTGGGCGAAAGCGGCGCATCGCTCTATTCGATCGTCAACCAGAAACAGCAGAACGACCGCGAGAACTGGTACATGATCGACTCGTCGTTCATCACTACCCTGCCCGACACATGGGGCATCAACCAGCGTTACATCATGCTGGCGGTGAACAACTGGGACAAGGAGTACCAGCGCGTGCTGCTCGGAGGACTGACCTGCGACAGCGAGGATTTCTACAACGCCGAGTCGCACACCAACGCCATCTTCCTGCCCAAGCTCGAACCGGGCAACACGCAGTACATCGGATTTTTCCACACGGGAGCCTATCAGGAGTCGCTGGGCGGCTTCGGCGGCATCCAGCACTGTCTGATTCCCGCGCCCAAGCACATCATCATCGACCGCGACAAGAGCGACAACGAGTATTACACGCGCCTGTTCGCCAAGGAGCAGTCCTACCGCTCGATGCTGAGAATACTCGGATATTAGTCCGCACGCGAGACGCGGCACCAAACAAATAATGCCCGGCCCCGTTGACAATGAATCCGGCCCTTTCCAACGGGGCCGGATTTATTATTGCCGTCTGAGTCCCGTTCTTCCGGTCCGGGGTTCCGCTTTTTATTCGGCCGGCGGCGATTCCAGTCCGACCGTCCGGGTAATTCCGATTTCACGGGTGAAATTGTCGTCGTGGGAGACGACCAGCAGAGTGCCGCGATAATTGCGGACCGTGCGGGTCAGGATCGCAAGGCTCGAAAGGTCGAGGTTGTTGGTCGGCTCGTCGAGGACAAAGAGATCGGGAACGTGGTTGGCGATCATCAGGCTGCAGAGGCAGAGCCGCATCCGTTCGCCGCCGCTCAGCGTATCGCACCGCTTGTCCCACATCTGCTGCCCAAACAGCGCACGGTGAAGCCGCAGTTTCAGTTCGTGGTCCTGCAGATTGCCGTGATTGCAGCTCTGCGCCAGTTCCAGCACGCTCTGCGGGGTGTTCACACGGCTGTATTGCTGATCGAGACAGACATACGAGAAGTCAGCCCTGCCGATGCGTCCGGCAGTGGGTTCCAGTTCGCCGGTCAGCAGCCGGACGAGGGTCGTTTTGCCCGTGCCGTTGTCGCCGGTCAGGCGGATACGTTCGCCGCTGCGGATCTCCAGCGCAAGCGGTTCGCGCCACAACGGGCGGCCGGGCGCATATTCGAAATTCAGGCCGTCGGCCCGGACCAGCAGTTTGCCGTCGTGAAGCTGCGCGTCGTCGAAATCTATTTTCAGCTCGCACTGCGTCCGCTGCCGGCGGCGCAGTTCGTCCAGCCGCTCCCGACTGCCGTCGATCAGCTCCGCATGTTTCCCGACGAGCTGCGCCTTGGTCCGTTCGCCGCTGTCCTTCATCGTCCGGCGCAGGATGCGCGGAAGCTGGTCCTTGTGCCGCTCGCCCTGACGCATCCGCCGCTCCTGTCGCTCGCGGACCTCCTGCGCCTTTTTGCGGGCCAGCCGCAGGGCCGTCTGTTCGGAATCGACCTGCTGGGCCAGCGCCTCCTCCTCGATCCGTTTGCGTTCGCGGTAAAAATCATAGTTGCCGCCGTAGACTTTCAGTCCTTTCGCAGAGAGTTCGCAGGTCGTGCCGAGCAGGTTGAGCAGCGCGACGTCGTGGCTCACAACGACGATCGTCGCGCGGCTGGCACGGATCAGGTCATAGAGCCTGCGGCGGCCCGACGTGTCGAGGTGATTGGTCGGTTCGTCGAGCAGAATGACAGAGGGGTTATGGACCGAAATCCCCGCCAGACAGAGTTTCGTCCGCTCGCCGCCGCTCAGCGCATCGACCGGGTCGGTCAGGCCGACGTGCGGCAGTCCCCAGTGGTCGAGGGCGGCGCGGCAGCGGGCTTCGACGTCCCAATCGTCGGCCAGAATGTCGTAACAGCGGGGATCGGCGCTGCCGCCGCAGATGGCGCGGAGCGCATCGAGCTTGTCCGCGACGCCCAAAACGCCGACGGCGGAGATGCCGGCGGCGGAGAGGTGCTGAGGCACATAGTAGGGACGCGAGGAGCAGGCGATGCTTCCCGCGGCGGGAGCGAGTTCGCCCGCGACAAGTTTAAGGAGCGTCGATTTGCCGGCGCCGTTGTCGCCCACGACGGCAGCTTTGGCGCCCGCGGCGACGGACAGGTCTATTCCTTCGAACAGAAATTGCTGATTGCGGTAGCGGTACGAAACACCGCTAAGGATAATACTCATATGAAAACGATTAATAGCGGTCCCGCAGAATGGGGACCTGTTAAACCTCAGACCGGGTTGTTTTACGGCACGGCGTCGGTTTAATGAAACCGACCTACTAATCGTTTATTCTCATCGGAGCGGATATTGGTTCGGGTACAAAGATAGAGACAATAATCGAAGAAACCAAATAACAGTCCGTATTGCCGGCGATTAGGCCCCGGAAATGCTATCGGAAGCCGCTGAAAATCGCATTGCAGGCGGGATTTTTTCGAATTGTCGCTTTGCGCTCCGGCAAAAATTCGTATCTTGTGCGATCAAAACGGGGATAGGCCATTATGGAATGTAAAATACGGAAAGGATTGACGGGGCTTCTTGCGGGAAGCATGCTCTTTCTGTCCGGCTTCGCCACAGCCGGAGAAGCGGCGGACGAGAGCCGTAAGGATCTGACGACGGCAGGTGTTTCGGAAACTCCGTCTGCCCCGGCGAACGCAAACCGCGGCGGCGATCCGACAACAACGGAATCCCCGACAGCAGATCTCTATCAGGTCAACAGTACGATTAATGAACCAGTCGGCAGTCCGACCGGCGCAAGCGGTCCCGGCGCCTGTAAAACGGACGCTCCGCAATCCCCCGAAACCGCAAAATCCGACGCCAAACCGACAGTCGAATCCGCTCCCGGCACAGCGAACGGTTCGCCCGAAACGACGACGCCCCGGCCGGCAAAGCCGTCGGCGCAGAGCGCGGCGCGTTCGGCCGAATATGCCGCAGGGTACGACGCAGGATACAGAGACGGACATAAAAGGGGTTACCGCACCGGATACGAAACCGGATTTCAGGCTGGGTTCAGTGCCGGATCGGGGGCAGTGGGAAAACATCCGGACGGCGCATCCGGAACGGGTCCGGGATCCGGGTCCGGCACGGCAGAGAGCGGGGGCGCCGGCAACTGGGGCGGATCCGCGCCAAACAGCGGTAACTCCGACAGAAGTTCCGCGACGGGCGACGGCAACAACGGTTCCAGCACCGGTTTCGTGCCAAACGCGGGCACCCGCATAGCCTCCGCGACGGGCGCCAACACCCGTACGGACAGTACGGCAGCATTCCCCCGCCGTCGCTTCGTCCACGGTATCGGGCTGGAACTCCGTCCGGAATACGTGTGTCCGACCAATCCGTTCCTCGCGGGCGACAATCTGGCCCGGCAGCCGATCGACCTGTCGCTGGCCGCCCACCTGCGCTACTCGTTCCGCTTCCAGCCCGGATCGCGTCCCGACCGGATATACGGAGGCGCCTATCAGGGAATCGGGTTCTCCTACTACAGTTTCGAAAACCGGGAGGAGCTGGGCACGCCCGTGGCGTTCTATATTTTCCAAGGGGCGCGCATCGCGCGGATAAGCCGGCGGCTGTCGTTCAACTACGAGTGGAATTTCGGACTGTCGTTCGGCTGGAAACCCTACGACGCGCAGATGAACCCGGCCAACATAATGATGGGGTCGAAGATAAACGCCTACATCAACGCCGATTTCTACCTCAACGTGACGCTCACGCGCGAGCTGGATTTCTCGGCGGGACTCTCGATGACCCACTTTTCGAACGGCAACACCAAATTTCCCAATGCGGGACTCAACTCGATCGGCATGAAGTTCGGCCTGCTCTACTGTTTCGGCCGGGCCGACGATCCGCTCGTAAAACCGCGCAGGCCGCTTCTCGCGCCCGATTTCCCCCGCCATTTCAGCTACGATCTGGTGCTGTTCGGATCGTGGCGCCGCAAGGGCGTGGAGGTCGGCGACAAGCAGTACGCTTCGCCCAACGCCTACGGCGTGGCGGGCTTCAACTTCGCGACGATGTACAACTTCGGTTATAAATTCCGCGCGGGTCTCTCGCTGGACGGCGTCTACGACGGCAGCGCCAACGTCTACACCGAAGATTATATCGTCGAGGTCGGAGGCCGCGATCCCGGCTACACGTTCTACACCCCGTCGATCGACCGGCAGATCGCACTGGGAATATCGGGACGCGCCGAATTCGTCATGCCCTACTTCACGGTCGGCATCGGACTGGGAGTCAACGTCCTGCACAAGGGCGGCGACCTCAAGTCGTTCTATCAGATGCTGACGCTCAAGATCGCTGCCACACGGCGCACGTTCGTCCACATAGGCTACTGTCTCAAGGATTTCCAGACCCCGAACTACCTGATGCTGGGCGTGGGATTCCGCTTCAACAACAAATACCCGGTACTAAGGTAACGCAGCCCGCCGCAGCGCCCACTTGCGGCGCAGGCGCAGGACCGCCGTGACCAGAAACCGCGCGGGAACGACGCACAGCGTGCAGAACCACTGCCGCAGTCCCGGAACATGGAGGTCAGGCAGGCCGAAATCGGCGAACCGGCGGCCCCAGAGCAGGGGAATATACCACAACTTTGATATTGATTCGAAAATCGTTGCTGACGTTGTCCTCGTGCACGATTTCGAGCCACTTGCCCTTATCGGTGGCGAGGTAGACCGTGGGCTGCTGGCGGATGGCTTTGGTATGACGGTAGGAAACGATGGTTTCGGAGTGCGCATCGAACGGCTCGACGAGCGTCAGGAAGTGATTGTTCGTGTAGCGCATTTTGAGCGCGAAGCGCCGGTCGGTGAAATACTGGTAACCGTAAAGAAGGCTGTAGATGCGTTTGCCGGAGGAGAAGCGGATTTCGCGCTGAAGCAGTTCGACGGCGTCGGCGGCCAATGCGTCGTCGTTATCGAGATTGGTAGTAATCAGCAGCTGCGGAGGGGGGGGGTGGCCAGCTCTTCACGCCCGGCCAGCAGGCCTGAAATCGTAGTGCGCAGACTTTCGGTCAGGCGTCCGGCCTGCCCGGCGCTGTAAAATACGGACCGGAACTGCGGACAGACGGACTGGTAACCGCCGATGCGGCGGCGGTAAGCCGCGGGCGTCGCCGCGTCGAAAAGACAGAGCCACCTGAAATTCGGGTTGGTCTGCGCCGCCACCGAAGGCAGGCAATAGCGTTCGAAGATCTCGAAACGATGTTCGAGCCACCGTTCGGTGCGCGTCGGAGCGTCGTGTTTGTCCCGCGCATAGAGGTTCAGATTGAACCGCGTGATGATTAAATGTTCGAAACTTTTCATATTGTGTTTATTGAGCGGACAAATATACGAAAAATCCGCATGCGCCGGACAGGGAACTGCACGGCACATGCGGATCGGTCGGATATTCCGGCCCGTCAGACCCCGAACAGGAAGACGAAGGGTTTGTCGCTCCTGCGGAATTCGGCCGTGGCGTCGCCCGTGTAGGTCCGGCCGCCGACCAGCTTCAACACCCGTTCGGGCGTGCCCTTGCCGAAGTCGATCTTCGCCAGATCGACCCGGAAGGTCTCCATGGCCAGCGTCGGCTCGAAATAGTAGACCCGGTTTTTCTGGTCGCAGACCGTGCGCCAGCGCGTCGAGGAGATGTGGGGCTTGTCGGGCGTCGAGATGCCGTAAGGCACCGAGACGTTGCGCATGACCGACATCACGGCCGGGACGGCGATCTTCGGATCGGGACTCTTCACGACGGCGTTGATGTAGAACGACGCGCGCACGAAGCGGTCCGGAGCGCGGTTGGTGCCGGGAAGCATCGTCAGACCGCCGATCTGCTGCCAGTAATCGAGGATCGCCAGCTGCTGGTCGTAGAAGGGCGAATTGGTCATCACCTGATACTGGCGGCCGTGGTGAATCACCAGCCGGCCGTCGATGTATTCGAAGATGGCGCTGTCGCCCGAAGGATCGGAGACGGCCAGATGCAGGCGCGACTGCACGCCGTTCGGAAGGTCGGGCGCGTCGATGCGGAATTTCTCCTTCGAGAGTTCGGCGACCGCCTCGTCCACCGTGGCGAAATTGTCGAGTACGTACTGCGTCCAGATGCTCAGTCCCATGACGGGCCGCGTGTCGCCCGGCCGCTCGTAGACCGATTCGGGCAGGAAGAGCAGGTTGGCGACCAGCCCGGCCTCGTTCATGCCGTCGGTGATGCCGATGTCGTAGCCCGCGGCCGAAAGGGAGCCGTATTTCGAGGTCCAGAAAACGGTGTCGTCCGTATTGGCTCCGCGGCGGGCGGTGCCGCGCGGGAAGATATAGAGGTTGGTCAGCGGGTCTTCGCGCCAGTCCATGGTGCGTCCCGTGACAGTCATGCCGTCGGGACCGAGATAGACGGCGCGCGTGCAGGCTTCCGGTTCTGCGGGAAAAACGGCCAGCGCAGCGGCGCCGAACACGGTCAGAAATTGTGTTTTCATAAGCATAGATGTATTTACTCCGATGCAAGATGCAAATCGGATGCTAAAAGGTACGAAAAATTACCGGGAATAACAACGGGAAAAGTCCGAAAAATCTGAATATCCGGTTTTTAGTCTGCATTAACCATCGCCGCCGGAACCCACGCCGCGGTCACGGCGGAAGGGAACGCCGGACAGGAACGCCGGACGAGGACGCCGGACACAACGCCGGACACAACGCCGGACACAACGCCGGACGCAACGGCGGACACAACGGCGGACACAACGGCGGACACAACGGCGGGCCGGATTATTTGCCATTCAGGGGAGGTTGTATTACCTTTGCGGAAAATCCCGAAAAGTCATGAAGCAATATTTTTCCGTCGCACTGGCAGTTCTGTTCTGCGCCCTGATGCCGGCGGCCTGCACGACGCAGACCACGGCCGTGAAATTCATGAGTTACAACATCCGAAACGGCCGCGGAGCGGACGACGTACAGGACCTCGGCCGCATCGCCGAGGTCATCGGCCGGGTCGCGCCCGACGTGGTGGCCCTGCAGGAGGTGGACAGCGTGACGGGACGCATGAACGGCCGCTTCATCCCCGAAGAGCTGGGCCGGATGACGGGCATGCACGCCCGTTTCTGCCGCGCGATTGATTACGACGGCGGAGGTTACGGCATCGGGCTGCTGTCGCGCGCCGAGCCGCTCTCGGTGCGCCGCATCCCGCTTCCGGGGCGCGAAGAGGCGCGCGTGCTGCTGATGGCGGAATTTCCCGGCTATGTGGTCTGCGTCACGCACCTATCGCTCACGCCCGAAGACCAGCGAGCATCGCTGCCGATCATCCGTCAAGCCACCGACACCTGCCGCAAACCCGTGCTGCTGGCGGGCGACTTCAACATGGACGACGCCGGGAAGGTACTCGGCGGGCTGGGCGGCGAATTCAGGCCGCTGTCGGACACCGCGCAGCTTACGTTCCCCTCGGACCGTCCTTCGATACGCATCGACTACATACTGGGCCGCGGCCTGCCGCAGTCGGCGAAAATCGCCGAACGCACGGTGGATTACACCACCGTCGCTTCGGACCACTGCCCGCTGTGGGTGTCGCTCGTCTGGTAGACTCCGGAGCAGGGGCCCCATATACCATTTTACACGACCGTTCGTCAGCACCTATTTTGCCGCTTCGCGGCACTAAGCCCCTGCCTGAGGCGGGGGTTTGGGGGTGGGTCAGAATTGCAAACGACGCCGAAGGCGGCGAAAACGACCGGCGGTTTTCCCATGCGGTATAATTTGTATATAGATGCTAAAATGCTATCTTTGCAGCAGACATCCGCTCAGACAGACAGCGGCCCGGCGCCCGGCCCGCACTGTCTTTGCCGCAAACTCCGACAACATGCAGATCAACAAAGCCGAATTCAAGTGCAGTTCCGAGCGTATTTCGCAGGTGCCCAAAGACGCGCTGAAAGACATCGCCTTCATCGGGCGCAGCAACGTCGGCAAGTCGTCGCTCATCAACATGCTCACCGGACGGCAGGGGCTGGCCAAAGTATCGGGAACGCCAGGCAAGACACGGCTCATCAACCACTTCCTGATCGACAACGCATGGTATCTGGTGGATCTGCCCGGCTACGGATACGCCCGCACGTCGAAAACCAAACGCAGCGAGTTCTCCAAAATCATCACCGACTATGTGCTCAAGTGCGAGAAGATGCACTTCCTGTTCGTATTGGCGGACATCCGGCTCGAACCCCAGAAGATCGACCTGCAGTTCATCGAAATGCTCGGCATGAACGGCATTCCGTTCGCCGTGATATTCACCAAGGCCGACAAACTCTCGAAAACGCAGCGCGAAAAGAGCGTCGAACGCTACCGGGCGGCGCTCGCGGAGCAGTGGGAGGAGCTGCCCCGGATGTTCGTCTCGTCGAGCCAGCACGGCACGGGACGCGAGGAGATACTCGGTTTTATCGGCGAATGCCTGAATGTTTAACCGATTGTTGAAAAAAGGTCGTCCGGAGGGAACGTTTTTTCGCCGCGTTGTCCTATATTTGCACCATCAAAAATCCATCTTCTATGGCTATCCACAAAATCAAAATTTTCTCAGGTCGCGGCTCGGAATATCTGGCCGAGAAAATCGCGGCAAGTTTCGGTACGACACTCGGACAATCGGAAGTCCTGCGCTTCAGCGACGGTGAATTCCAGCCCTGCTACAACGAGTCGATCCGCGGCTGCACGGTATTCATCATCCAGTCCACGTTCCCGCCCTCGGACAACCTGATGGAGCTGTTGATGATGATCGACGCCGCACGCCGCGCCTCGGCCTACAAGGTCGTGGCCGTGATCCCCTACTTCGGGTGGGCGCGGCAGGACCGCAAGGACCGTCCCCGCGTGCCGATCGGCGCCAAACTGGTAGCCAACCTGCTGATGGCCGCAGGCGTGGACCGCGTGATGACGATGGACCTTCACGCCGACCAGATTCAGGGATTCTTCGACGTTCCGGTCGATGCGCTCTATGCCAGCGGCATCTTCATTCCCTATATCAAAAGCCTGAAAATCGAGGACCTCTCGATCGCCGCTCCCGACATGGGCGGCGCCAAACGCGCCAACACCTACGCCAAGCTGCTCGGCACCCCGATCATCATTTCGCACAAGGAGCGCGCCAAGGCCAACGTCGTGGGCAAAATGACCGCCATCGGCGAGGTCGAAGGCCGCAACATCCTGATCGTGGACGACATGATCGACACGGCGGGCACGATCTGCATGGCCGCCGACATGCTCATGTCGCGCGGGGCGAAGAGTGTCCGCGCCGCCATCACCCACCCCGTGCTTTCGGGCCCGGCTTACGAGCGCATCAACGACAGCGCGCTGGAGGAGGTAATCGTGACGGACACCATTCCGCTCAACCCCGACAAGGACCTGCACAAATTCACGGTGCTGACCATCGCCGACATGTTCGCCGACGTGATCGAGCGCGTACACAACTACAAGGAAATTTCGTCGATATTCTTCAAATAGGAATACCCCAAAGGGCGAACCGGTTCGGGCGGGTGCATTGTAGCGGAGATTCGGCCGGCAACTCCAAAGAGAAGATTCAGCGTAAATGCGTTTCGGAGCCGGAACGCATTTCGCAAACCGTACAGGGCGGGACGCATCACAAATGCGTTCCGCTTTTTTCAACCGGAAGAGGGAGGTTTCGGAAATTCTTATTACATTTGCGCTGAGGCGGAGACTCCGCCCCGCAACGAACGAAAACCGATAAAACAATGATGTTCATTCACCCGCTGTTTCTGGGCAAAATCGGCCTGACGGAAATACTGGTCATCCTGCTGATCGTCGTCATCTTCTTCGGCGGCAAGAAAATACCCGAACTGATGCGCGGCATGGGCCGCGGCGTCAGGGAGTTCAAGGACGCCATGGAAAATCCCGCGGCAGGCGACGAGAAGAACGGGAAAGAGCAGGCCGCGCCGCAGGAATCCCGGAAAGAAACCCCCGAAGAAAAGAAATAAGCCCGCATGTCCGGCCAAAAACGCAGCGACACGGACGAAATGACCTTTGCCGAGCACATTGACGCGCTCCGGCCCCATTTGGTGCGCGGTGTGCTGGCGATACTGGCGCTGGCCGTGGCCGCATTCCTCTGCAAAGGGCTGCTGATCGACGGAGTGCTGTTCGGCCCTATGTCGGCCGGATTTCCGACCAACCGGCTGCTGGTATGGATGGCCGGACTGGCAGGGATCGAATTCGTGCCGGGGATCGAGCGCATGCAGCTCATCAATACGGCGATGGCCGGACAGTTCAACCTGCACCTCAAAATCTCGATGGTCGCGGCCTTCTGCATCGGATTTCCCTACCTGCTGTGGGAGTTGTGGCGCTTCGCGCGCCCGGCGCTTACCGAGCGCGAACTGCGCGGATGCCGGAGATTCGTGTTCTATGTCTCGGCGGGATTTTTCGCGGGACTGCTGTTCGGCTATTTCGTAATCGCGCCGCTGACGATCGGATTCCTGTCTCAGTACAGCGTCAGCGAGCAGGTGACCAACATGATCGACGTCGGCTCCTACCTCTCGACCGTGCTCAACGTCTCGATCGCCTGCGCCGTGGTGTTTCAGCTGCCGCTGCTGGTCTATTTCCTGACCCGCATGGGTCTCGTAAGCCCCGATTTCCTGCGCCGCTACCGCCGCCACGCCCTCGTCGCGCTGGCGATTCTCTCGGCGGTCATCACCCCGCCCGACGTATTCAGCATGATTCTGGTCCTGCTGCCGTTGTTCGGATTGTACGAATACAGCATCCGGATTTCGGAACGGACGCTGCGGAGAAGCTCCGGGACGGAGGGAACAACAACGGAGGGGAAATAGACTCCGAACGAACAAAAGAGGCGTCCTGAAAACAGGACGCCTTTTCTTTCAGCCGTGCCGGACATGCAACCGCCCGGTCCATTTCCGCTCCATTTTTCGCCGGAGTCCGGAGCTATTTCAAGGGCGAATCGGGTTCTTTGGACATCACCAGATAGAACATCCTGTCGAGGAAACCCGGCGCGAATTTCTTGACGAAATGGGTGGCGCGCCCCTCGCTCTCCATCAGGCAGAGACGCTTGCGCTTCAGGACGCCGCGGGCGACGATCCGGGCGACCTCGGCGGAAGTCATCATCTTGGCCTCGTTGCGCGGGGTTTCGCCCTGCGCCGACCCGTCGGCCGTGAGGGCCGAGAAGCGGACGTTCGAAGCCGTGAAGCCGGGGCAGGCGATCATGACGTGCAGGCCCTTTTTGAGATTCTCGATGCGCAGGGTTTCGAGAAAACCCGTCATGGCGTATTTCGACGCCGAATAGCCCGTCCGCCCCGGAAGACCGTGCAGCCCCGCGACGGACGAGATGCCGACGATGGAACCGTGCGACTGCTGAAGATACGGCAGCGCGAATTTACAGCAATTGACCGTACCCCAGAAGTTGACGTCCATCAGGCGGTGAAGCACGCCGAGGTCCACATCGTCGAAGATCGCACGCATCGAAAGCCCGGCATTGCAGACCAGCACGTCGATTCCGCCGAACTCGTTCACGGCGGTCTCGATCAACCGGCGGCACTCGTCGACGTTCGTCACATCGACGCCGCAGTAGGCGGCCTGCCCGCCCTGTGAGCGGATTTCGCCCGCGATGAGCTGCAGTTTCTGCACGCTGCGCGCACCCAGCACTACCCGCGCGCCCTGCGCGGCGAATTCGCGTGCCATCGCCTCGCCGATGCCCGACGAAGCGCCCGTCACGATGACGACTTTATCCTTAAAGTTTTTCATATCAATCGTTTATTTCAATTTCCAAAGTATCGTAGGCCATATGCACATGGGGCGGAAGCGTCGGCTCCGTCTCGGCGTGCAGGCCGATGTCGTGGGACATATGGGTCAGGTAGGCTTCGCGCGGCGAGACACGGGCGATCAGCTCCAGCGCCTCGGCCACATTGAAGTGCGAATAATGCTCGGCAAAACGGAGCGCATTGACCACCAACACGTCGAGACCGGTCAGTTTTTCGACTTCGGCGTCCGCAATGGTCTTGAAGTCGGTCAGGTAGGCCAGCCTGCCGATGCGGAATCCCGTCACTGCAAAGCGTTCCGAATGGTGTCCCGAAACGGGGAGGATTTCGACACCTTTGACGCTGAAAGGCCGCGTAACGTCGATCTCGTGCAGTTCGATTTCCGGAACGCCCCGGTACTTGTCCTGCGCGAAGGCGTAGTCGAAATCCTTGCGCACGACATCGAGGGTGCGGGGAGCCGCATAGAGGTCGATGCGGTGGATCGTCGGCGGGTAATCGACGAAATTGAAGGCCCGCACGTCGTCCAGCCCGCCGATATGGTCCTTATGTTCGTGCGTCAGCAGAATGGCGTCGATACGGCGGACGCCGGTGCGCAGCATCTGACAGCGGAAATCGGGTCCGGCGTCGATGACGATGCGCACGTCCCCCGCCTCGACCATGGCCGAGGTGCGCAGACGGTCGTCGCGCCGGTCGGACGAAGTGCAGACCCGGCAGCGGCATCCGATGACAGGGACACCCTGCGAGGTGCCCGTTCCCAGAAAGGTAAGTTTCATGCAGACAAAAATAGTAAAAATATGGCGACTGCGCACCCGCGCCGGAAAGATTCTCCGCACGGATTTTCGGATAAGGCGCAAAACCGGATATGAAAGAACGGAGCGTCAAGGAGGGGCGGTGCATGGGAAGCGGGCGGAGCGCCGGCCGAAGAAAAGCGGACAAATCGTGTACTGCACCCCAAAAGTTGGACACTTTTGGGGTGTTTTTTATGAAATATAATTATGAGATTCGTTTAAAGGCCGTAAAACTGGTACTCGAAGGCGGACTTTCGGTTAGGGAAGCCGGATGTCACTTGGGCTGTGGCCGCTCGCAAGTTCACTTGTGGGTAACATTATTCGAGCGCCATGGCCTTGCCGGCCTTAAGCTGCGCCACGGTAGCTACAGTGCAGAATTTAAGTTGTCAGTTTTGAAGCATATGCACCAAAATCATCTATCTTTGCTGGAGACAGCAGTGCATTTCGGCATTCCGGGCCCTTTTGTTATTCGTCAATGGGAGCGGCTCTATCAAAACCAAGGTGCTGAAGGCCTGCGGCGTAAACCGCAAAGAAGGAGGCCGGCCATGAGTAAATCGAAGACTAAAAAAGTCAAACTCAAAACGACTCCGCACGAAGAGTTGCTTAAGGAACTGGAGTATCTTCGTGCCGAGAATGCTTACTTAAAAAAATTGCAGGCCTTAGTCGAGGAGCGCATTGTCCGCGAGAGCGGGAAAGAGCCCAAGCCATCGAAGGACTAAGGCCGCAGTGCCGGCTTTCAGTATTGCTCAAAGCCGCAGGGATGGCGCGAAGCACATTTTATTATCACTTCAGAAAATCAAAACAACCCGATAAATATGCTCGCGAAAAAGAGAGTATTATAAGGTTATATCACGAACATAAGGGGCGTTATGGTTATCGGCGCATTACCGTTGAAATGAATAAGATCGGATATGCGATAAATCACAAAACCGTACTTAAGCTGATGAATATTTGCGGGATAAAAAGTCAGGTCAGGCTCCGTAAATACTGTTCATACAAAGGACAGATCGGACGGATAGCGCCCAATCTTCTGCAACGCGACTTTGCAGCCGAAAAACCGAATCAGAAGTGGGTTACTGACCTTACGGAATTTTCGGTTTGCGGCGTAAAGTTATATCTATCGCCGATTATGGACTTATATAACCGGGAGATTATTAGCTATAAAATAGCTGAACGCCCTAACTTTATGCAGATCATGAAGATGCTGGACGATGCGTTTGCCAGAATACCGGATTCTCCGGGTATTGTCTTGCATTCCGACCAGGGCTGGCAGTATCAGATGAAGCAGTATCAGCTCCGTTTAAGACAGAAAGGTATTACACAGAGCATGTCGCGCAAGGGTAACTGTCTGGATAACGCTGCTATGGAAAGTTTCTTTGGATTATTGAAGTCCGAATTATTATATTTGCAAAAATTCTCATCCATAGACCATTTCCGAAAAGAATTGGAAGAATATATCGACTACTACAATAACAAGCGGATAAAGAAATACTTAAACAACATGAGCCCGGTACAATACCGAACTCATGCCATCTAAACAAATACTAATCCGTCCAATATTTGGGGTGCACTTCACGTTCTTCCTCTTTTTTATCGTAGCCGAAGAAACGGACGGCCCAGGTTTTTGCCTTTCATCCGGGAGACGCCGTGCTCAGGCTCGGCGTCCGAAAGTGGCGGAAACCCGGCCGGATTCTGCCGCGGCAACACCCCACCCTCTTCGTCCCGGTCTCGGCACAAAAAAAGGCATTCCGCCCGGACGGTGCGGCAAATTACATCCGCGCCGGAGAATTACATCCGTTCCGGAACGTCGATGCCGAGCAGTTTCATGCCGCTGCGGATGACGCGGGCGACCTGCTGAGCCAGCTGGAGACGCATTCTGCGGGTTTCGTCGTTCTCCTCCTTGAGAATCGAATGGTCGTGGTAGTAACCGTTGAACTGCTTGGCCAGCTCGTACACATAGGCGCCGACGATCGAAGGCGCGAAGTTCTCGCCTGCGGCGGCAACGACCGACGGATATTCGGTCAGCGATTTCACGAGGGCGATCTCTTCGGGCAGGTAATCCGCCTGCGCCGCACCGGAGAAGTCGATGCCGGCTTCGGCGGCCTTGCGCAGCACCGAGCAGATACGCGCATGGGTATATTGGATGAACGGGCCGGTGTTGCCGTTGAAGTCGATCGACTCGCGCGGATCGAAAAGCATCGTCTTTTTCGGGTCCACCTTCAGGATGAAATACTTGAGCGCGCCCAATCCGACCATCGTGGAAACGGCGTCGGCCTCCTCTTCCGTACAGCCGTCGAGCTTGCCCAGCTCGTCCGACATCTCGCGGGCCGTGGATACCATGTCTGCGATCAGGTCGTCGGCATCGACCACCGTGCCTTCGCGCGACTTCATCTTGCCTTCGGGAAGCTCCACCATGCCGTAGGAAAGGTGCGTGATATGGTCGCTCCAGTCGGCATAGCCCAGTTTCTTGAGGATGAGCTTCAACACCTGAAAATGGTAGTTCTGCTCGTTGCCCACGACATAAATCATGTCGTCGAGCCTGTTCTCCTCGAAGCGGCGGTAAGCCGTGCCGAGGTCCTGCGTCATGTAGACCGAGGTGCCGTCGCCGCGCAGGAGCAGTTTCTCGTCCAGTCCGTCGGCCGTAAGGTCGATCCAGACCGAATTGTCGTCGCGGCGGTAGAACACGCCCTTGCGGAGTCCCTCCTCGACGAGACTCTTGCCCAGCAGGTAGGTCTGCGACTCGTAATAGATTTTGTCGAAATCGACGCCCAGCGCCTTGTAGGTCACGTCGAAACCTTCGTACACCCAGCCGTTCATCGTCTCCCAGAGCGAATAGACTTCGGGGTCCTTGGCCTCCCATTTGCGCAGCATCTCCTGCGCTTCGAGCATCACAGGGGCGTTTTTCTTGGCCTCCTCCTCGGTTTGGCCCTGCGCCGTCAGCTCCTTGATCTGGGCCTTGTAATGCTTGTCGAACTCGACGTAGTATTTGCCGACGAGGTGGTCGCCCTTCATGCCCGACGAAGCGGGTGTCTCGCCGTTGCCGTAAAGCTTCCAAGCCAGCATCGACTTGCAGATATGGATGCCGCGGTCGTTCACCAGATTGGCCTTGATGACGTTATGACCGTTGGCCCTGAGTATCTGCGCCACGGAGTAACCCAGCAGGTTGTTGCGGATATGGCCCAGATGCAGGGGTTTGTTGGTGTTGGGCGACGAGTATTCGATCATCACCGTACGTCCCGTGTCGGGAGCCTGCCCGAAGTTCGCGTCGGCGGCGATCTCCGCAAAACGGGCGGCCCAGAACGCGCAGTCGAGGGTCAGGTTCAGGAAACCCTTGATGACGTTGAACGACTTGACTTCCGGCACGTTGGCCGTCATATATTCGCCTATCTCGGTCGCGGTGGCTTCGGGCGACTTGCGGCTTCGTCGCAGCAACGGAAACGTCACGAGGGTGTAATCGCCCTCGAACTCCCTGCGGGTCTTCTGAATCTGCAGTTGTTCGCCGTCGAGCGGACCGTAAAGCGCCTCCACCGAACGGCGGACCGCATCCGAAATAAAGTTTTCAATATTCATAACACAAAAGATTTGCCTGCAAATTTAGCGTTTTTCGGCTAATAACCAATCCCGCAAAGCCATAATTCTCACAAATTGCGGCCGCGGCGCCCCCGAAATTCCAAACAATGCTTATCTTTGCCGCTACATTACACGCTTTTCATGGAAATCATCATCATTATCCTGCTGATCCTGCTCAACGGGCTTTTCGCAATGTCGGAAATCGCGCTGATCTCGGCGCGCCGCTCGAACCTGACGGCACGCGCCAAGCAGGGCAACAAGGCGGCCGCCAAAGCCCTCCAGCTGGCTCAGGACCCGGACAGATTCCTTTCCACGATTCAGATAGGCATCACCCTGATCGGCATCCTGACGGGTATCTATTCGGGCGAAGCGCTGGCCGGCCGCTTCGGCGCGATGCTCGCATCGCTGGGCATGCCGCTCCGCACGGCCGTTCCGGTCGCCCAGATACTTATCGTCATCGTCGTAACCTACCTCACGATCGTCTTCGGCGAGCTGGTGCCCAAACGCATCGGCATGAAAAGCGCCGAACGGGTCGCCATACTCGTCGCACGGCCGATACAGGTGCTCGCCAAGGTGACGTCGCCCTTCGTATGGCTGCTTTCGCGCAGCATCGAGCTTATCGCCCGCCTGCTCGGAATACGGGATACGGAGAGCAAGGTCACCGAGGAGGAGATCAAGTCGATCATTCAGGAGGGAACCGAAGACGGAGAGGTGCAGATCGTCGAACAGCAGATCGTCGGCCGCGTATTCTCGCTCGGCGACCGCAAGGTGGGTTCGATCATGACGCACCGCAGCGAAATCGCATGGATAGACCCCGCCATGACGCCCGCAGAGATCCGCGAGCTGGTCGGCAGGGAACCCCACACGCTCTACCCCGCCGCCCGCAGCAACCTCGACCGGCTGGCCGGCGTGATATACCTCAAGGACCTCTTCACGCACATCGGCGAGGAGGATTTCGACGTCGCATCCATACTGCGTCCGGCAAAATTCTTCCACGAGGAGACCCAAGTGTACACCGCGCTGGAACAACTCCGCAGCGAGCAGGTCGGCTACGGCATCGTCTGCGACGAATTCGGCGTGACGCAGGGCATCGTCACCCTGCACGACATCTTCGAAGCGCTGGTAGGCTCGATTCCCGAAGAGCGGGAGGAGCCGGACATCGTTCACCGGGAGGACGGCAGCTGCCTGATCGACGGGCAGTGCCCGTTTTACGATTTTCTGGTCTGCTACGGGCTGGAGGACGTCTACCCGAACAACCTCTACAACACCCTCAGCGGCCTGATCCTCGACGAGCTGGGGCATATTCCGCAGACGGGCGAAAAACTGAGGTGGAACACCTTCACGTTCGAGATCGTCGACATGGACGGCGCCCGCATAGACAAGATCCTCGCCTGCGAAACATCGGAAAAAACGAACCAGAACCCATGAAAATAGCTGATATAGAACTCGGCGAAAAGCCCCTGCTGCTGGCGCCGATGGAAGACGTGACCGACCCTTCGTTCCGCTACATGTGCAAGCGGTTCGGGGCCGACGTGGTCTACACGGAATTCATTTCGTCGGACGGGCTGATCCGCGACGCGGCCAAGTCGCTCAAAAAACTCGAAATCGACGCGGCGGAGCGTCCCGTGGGCATCCAGCTTTACGGCCACCTGATCGAACCGATGGTCGAAGCGGCCCGCATGGCCGAAGCGGCCGGTCCCGACATCATAGACATCAACTTCGGCTGCCCGGTGAAGAAAATCGCCGGGCGCGGCGCCGGATCGGGCATGATGCGCGACGTGCCGCTGATGGTCGAGATGACGCGCCGGATCGTGCAGGCGGTGCGCAAGCCCGTGACCGTCAAAACGCGGCTGGGCTGGGACGAGGAGTCGAAGAACATCGAGGAGATCGCATTGCGCTTGCAGGACGTGGGCATCGCCGCGCTCACCGTTCACGGCCGCACACGCGCCCAGATGTACCGCGGCGAAGCGGACTGGACGCTGATCGGCAAAGTGAAGAACAACCCGCAGATACAGATCCCGATCATCGGCAACGGCGATGTGGATTCGGGACCGAAGGCCGCGGAGATGTTCGACCGCTACGGCGTGGACGGCGTGATGATCGGCCGGGCGACCTACGGCCGGCCGTGGATATTCCGCGAGGTGAAGCACTATCTGGCCACGGGCGAAGTGCTCCCGCAGCCGTCGGTGTGCGAACGGGTCGAAATCGCCAAGGAGCATCTGCGCAAGTCGCTCGAAGTAAAGGGCGAATTCGTGGGCATCCTCGAAATGCGCCGCCATCTGTCCAACTATTTCAAGGGACTGCCCGACTTCAAGCCGACGCGCCTGAAGCTCGTCACGTCGCTCGACATCCCCGAACTGTTCGACACACTCGACTCGATCGCCCGGCGCTGGGGCGACTTCGACGTAAGCGGGACGGTTCCCGCCCCGCTGTCGCACGACCTGTAAAACGGCGCGCCACCCTATTTCAGCACGCGCTCGACATAGGCTTTGTAGTCCTTGACGACGGGTACGTACCCATCGTCCTCGAAAAGCGGCGAAGAGATCAGAAAATCGGCCGACGAACGGTTGATGGCCGTCGGCACGTTGTAGAGCGTGGCCAGACGCAGCAGGGCCTTGACGTCCACGTCGTGCGGCTGGGCCGACATCGGGTCCCAGAAGAAAATAAGGGCGTCGATCTTGCCGTCGGCGATCAGCGAACCCAGCTGCTGGTCGCCGCCCAGCGGACCGGATTTGAGCAGCGTGATCCTCAGATCGGGAAGCTCTTCGATCTCCTCCTCACCCTCGTACTCTTCCCGGTGGTCGCGCAGCGTTTTTTCGACCATCTTGCCGGTCGTACCCGTGCAGACCAGATGGTGACGGCTGAGTTTTTTGCTGTTCCAGTCCACCCATTCGGCCAGATCGTGCTTCATGTTGTCGTGGGCAACCAATGCCAGCACTTTCGTCCTTCGTTCCATAATGTCAGTTGCTTGAATGTTTGTTTCGCTATTGCACAAAGATAATATAAACCGCGAATTCGGCGGCATGAAAAAAGCCGGAATCACACCGGATACAACGAAAAAGTCCCGCTCCGAGAGCGGGACTTTTTCTATTCGGCTTCGGACGGGAGTTTGAACTCCGTAAAACCGGCCCTGACCAGAATGTTGTACCACGCGAAGCACTTCTTCATGTCGGATACGTGCACCCGGTCGCGGTCGTATTCGGGAAGGACCTCGGCGAAAGCGGCTTTCAGCTTCTCAGGCGCCTCCTTGGGGCTGATGGCCTCCTTGCCGCCCGTATGCGCATAGATTTTGGTGAAGACGTCCGCCAGCGCAATGTCCTCGCCTTCGGTGAACATCGAAATCTCGGTCAGGGAGCTGACCTTCGACGACGCCGAGGCGTTCATCCGCCTGCCGTCGAGCAGCGATTCGACGATCACGCCGTTGGTGGACTGCGCCACGTATTTATAAAGTCCGGGCTGGCCCGAAATGGCCAGAATTTCTTTTAATTCCATAAACGATATCTCTGATAAAAATTAGTTTTCGTCCGGCAGGTCGGGATTCGGCTTTTCTTCGTCTTCGCCGCCCTCGACCTTATAGGTATACGTCTGGGTCCACATGAAGACATAATCGGAACGGGTAAGCACCTGAAACGACACTTTCGCTCCGGCCTTCTGTCCCGGAATCCGCTCCCTGAACGTAACGGTGGTGGCGTCGTAATTGAAAGGCGTAGTCGTCACCACATTGGACTCGTCGCCGTCCACGAAGTAGGCAAGCCACACCTGTTTGACCTTGTACGGGCAGGATACCGTCGCATTCACCCACACGACCTCGTCCACCTTCACCGGTTCGGTGATTTTGTCCGGCTGCGTCGCCGTCGTGAAAGTCACTTCGTCGAAAACGGGCGGCGTCTCGTATTCGGGACCAAGCTCCTTGTTGCAGGCGGCCAGCAGCCAGACTGCGGCTGCGGCAAACAATAATTTTTTCATATACTCCTCACTTAGTTTTGTTTCACATGTACGTCCATCTGCGGGAAGGGGAAGCTGATGCCCTTGAGCGGCAGCAGTTTGTAGATTTTTTCGTTGTTCTCGAAAAACACGTCCCAATAATCGGCGTTTTTCACCCATGCGCGCACCGAAAGGTTCACCGAGCTGTCGGCGAGCGCCGCAACCCACACCACGGGAGCCGGGTCGGTCAACACACGGCTGTCGGCGGCCAGCAGGTCGAGAAGCGCCCTCCGCGCCGCATCGACGTCGTCGCCGTACGAAATGCCGATCGTCCAGTCCACGCGGCGCGTCTCGGAGGTCGAATAATTGTCGATGATCGCCGTGGCAATGGAATTGTTAGGAATATAAATCGTCTGGTTGTCGCCGGTGGTGATGACCGTCGAGAAGAGTTTGATCTCGCGCACCGTGCCCGACTGGCCCTGCGCCGAAATGAAATCGCCGACTCGGTAAGGTTTCATCAGCAGGATCATCACGCCGCCCGCGAAGTTCTGGGCCGTGCCGCTCAGGGCCATACCGATGGCCAGCGTGGCGGCCGAGAAGAGGGCGATGAGCGAAGTGACGTTGACGCCGAGGGTCTGCACGACGATCATCAGCAGGATGAGCGTGAAGACCACCTTGACGGTATTGCGCAGGAACGAGCGGAGCGAAGTGTCCACCTGACGGCGCTCGAAAGCGGCGTCGAGCAGCCGCACGATGCGGCGCACGATCCAGCGGCCGATGAAATAGATGGCCAGCGCGATCAGGATCTTCACCAGTATCCAGACGGATTCGGAAAGCAGAGAGCGCAGCATGTCGCCCACGTCCAGATGGATGATTTTATTCACCGCCTCGGCGAGATTGGCTTTCTGCACGCTGTCGGGCAGAATCAAAGGCGCTTCGGGCGTTTCCGTAAAAAACGGCACGAGAAAAGACCACATAAAGTCCGATTTTTAAGTTTATCATGCAAAAATAACCAAAAAAAAGAAAGTTTACTAACTTTGTCTACGAATTTACCAAAAGGAAACAGGAAACGATGCAGAACAACGTTGAAATTATCCAGATAAACATCTCAGGCGAAGACAAGCCGGGAATGACCTCTTCGCTCACCGAAATACTCGCGCGCTACGACGCCTTCATCCTCGACATCGGTCAGGCCAATATCCACCAGTCGCTGACGCTGGGCATCCTGTTCAAGACCACGTCCGACAAGTCGGGAAACATCATGAAAGAGCTGCTGTTCAAGGCTTCGGAGCTGGGCGTGATGATCCGCTTCACGCCGATTGCGGAGCGGAAATACGAGGACTGGGTAGGCCGTCAGGGCAAAAACCGATACATCATAACCCTGCTGGGACGCACCGTCACGGCGCGGCATATCGCCGAGGTGACCAGCGTCGTGGCCGAACACGGACTCAACATCGACGCCATAAAGCGTCTGACGGGCCGCATCCCGCTCAGCGAGGACGACCGTGCGGCCAAATCCTGCATCGAGCTTTCGGTGCGCGGGTCGCTCACCGACGAGGAGCGCAGCACCATGCAGGAGGGATTCATGAATCTCTCGGAGATCGGTCTCGACGTCTCGTTCCAGAAGGACGACATCTACCGCCGCAGCCGCCGCCTGATCTGCTTCGACATGGATTCGACGCTGATCGAGACCGAGGTGATCGACGAACTGGCCGAACGCGCCGGAGTCGGCGAAGAGGTGCGGGCGATCACGGCCAGCGCCATGCGCGGCGAAATCGACTTCCGCGAGAGTTTCTCGCGCCGCGTGGCCCTGCTCAAGGGTCTCGACGTCTCGGTCATGGAGGAGATCGCCCGCAGCCTGCCCATCACCGAAGGGCTGGAGCGCATGATGACCATCCTCAAGCGCGTGGGTTACAAGACGGCCATTCTGTCGGGCGGCTTCACCTACTTCGGCAACTACCTGCGCCAGAAATACGGATTCGACTACGTATATGCCAACGAGCTGGAAATCGAGGAGGGCAAACTCACGGGCCGCTACGTGGGCGAGGTGGTGGACGGCCGCCGCAAAGCCGAGCTGCTGCGCCTGCTCTGCCAGTTCGAGGAGATCAACATCGCCCAGTCGGTAGCCGTCGGCGACGGCGCCAACGACCTGCCGATGCTCAATCTCGCCGGTCTGGGCATCGCTTTCCATGCCAAACCCAAAGTGAAGGCCACCGCCCGGCAGTCGATCTCGACCATCGGACTGGACGGCATCCTCTACTTCCTCGGCCTGAAGGATTCACGCATCGAATAACGGAGCTTATGCGACGCCTGCCGCTGTTATGCGCCTTTCTGCTGCTGACCGGATGTTACGACTCCCGGTTCGGGGAACGGAGCGGCGGCGAGGAGCCGGAACCGGCGACGGCGACCATCGCCCAATTGCGCCAACTGTACGCCGGGACGACGTTCGTGATTGCGACCGACGTGGTGGTGTCGGGCCGGGTGAACACCAGCGATGCGGAGGAAAACTTCTACCGCACGTTCTGCGTCGAGGAAGATGGAGCGGGACTTGAGGTAATGGCGGGTATTGACCATCTGCACAACGACTTTCCGCCGGGAAGCCGCGTCACGCTGCGGCTGAAGGGGCTGGCGCTGGGCGAAAGCCGCGGCATATTGCAGGTCGGGCGGAAACCCGCAGCGGGAAGCGGCTTCGCAACGGATTACCTCGGCTCGAAAGCCGCGCTGGACGCCGCCGCAAGTCGCACCGGCGAAGCCCCGCAGCCGGTCGCACCCGCCCTGCTGACGATTGCGGAACTCACGCCGAAGCGGTGCGGGACATTGGTGCGGATCGACGGCCTGAGTTACACGCCCGAAGACCTTACGCCCGGTACATGGGCGGGGTACAAACGCTTCACCGACGCCGGAGGAGCCGAAATATACACCTATGTCCGCAATTACGCCGGGTTCGCCGGCGAAGAGGTCCCCGCCGGAAAGAGCTGTTCGCTCACGGGCATTCTGCAATACGACGACGCCGGCAAAGGCCGTTACCTGCTCAAACTCCGCAATGAAAACGACTGCATGTATTAAACTGCTGGCGCTCCTGCTGCTGGCGGCCTGCGACCGGACGTCGAAACTCTCGTTCGAGGGCGGCGCTCCCGGCGGCGTGCACACCATTGCGGACCTCAAGGCGCGCTGCACCGCAAACAGCGTCGCCGTAACGGAGGACATCACGCTCGAAGGCGTCGTCACGGGCAACGATTTCTACGGCGAATTTTACAAGACGCTCGTCGTCGAGGATGCCAGCGGCGGGATTTCGGTCCTGATCGACGGCACCCGACTCGCTTTCGACTACCCGGTCGGAGCGGCCGTCACCATCTTCTGCAACGGGCTTACGCTGGGCGATTACGGCGGCAAGATTCAGCTCGGAGTCGCGCCCGACGGCGATTACGGCGTAGGGCGGATTCCGCGTGAAGAGCTAGGACGCTATCTGCGCCGCAATCCGGACAAGGACCGCCGGCCGCGGCCGGCCGTATGTACGTTCGACGCCATCGGCCCCCGGCAGACAGACACCTACGTATGTTTCGAAGGAGTACGGTTCACCGAAGCGGGGCCGTGGTGCGACACCGATCCGGAGACCTCGGAACCGCAGACCTCCGAACGGACGCTGACCGACGCCCAAGGCCGGACATTCCGGGTCCGGACGCTGGGGACATGCGCATACGCAACGGAACCCGTACCGCAGGGCACGGGTTCCGTATATGGAATTATCGACTATTTCAACGGGAAATACACGCTCCGTGTCTCGGAGCGGCGCGTCGAATTCGCTAACGCTGCAGGGCTTCCCAGAGCATATCCTTCAACCGGGCGATATTCAGCCCCGAAACCGACGAAATAAAGACCGAGGGAATGCCTTCGGGCAGGTGGGGTTTCATCTGTTCGATCAGCTCCTCGTCCAGCATGTCGCACTTGGTGACGGCCAGCAGACGCTCCTTGTCGAGCAGTTCGGGATTGTACTGCGTCAGTTCGCCCAGCAGGACTTCGTAATCGCGCCGGACGTCGTCGCTGTCGGCGGGAATCATGAACAGCAGCACCGAATTGCGCTCGATATGGCGCAGGAAGCGGGTGCCGAGTCCGCGGCCATCGTGCGCCCCCTCGATGATGCCGGGAATGTCGGCCATGACGAACGATTTATGGTCGCGGACCTCCACGATGCCCAAATTGGGTTCGAGCGTGGTGAAGGCATAGTTGGCGATCTTGGGTTTGGCGGCGGAAACAGCCGCGAGCAGCGTACTCTTACCCGCATTGGGGAAGCCCACCAGTCCCACGTCGGCCAGCACCTTCAGTTCGAGAATGAAAGCCCCTTCGTCGCCCTCTTCGCCCGGCTGGGCGTAGCGCGGCGTCTGGTTGGTGGCGCTTTTGAAATGCCAGTTGCCGAGACCTCCGCGGCCGCCATGCAGCAGCACCAGCCGTTCTCCGTCGGCGGTAACCTCCCCCACCGTCTCGACGGTTTCCGTGCCGTCCTCCTGCGTGACGATCCGTTTCGCAACCGTACCCAGCGGCACGGGAATCACGATGTCCTTGGCGTCCTTGCCCGACGAACGGGCGCCCGAACCGCACTGGCCGTCCTCGGCGAACTGGTGACGCTGGTATTTGAGGTGGATCAGGGTCCAGTACTGGCTGTCGCCCTGCAGGACGATACTGCCGCCCTTGCCGCCGTCGCCGCCGTCGGGACCGCCGAAAGCCACGAATTTCTCGCGGCGGAAATGCGCCGAGCCGGCTCCGCCGTGACCCGAACGGGCGAATATCTTTACGTAATCTACAAAATTCGATCCTGCCATAATGTGCCGTATTGGGGTGCAAAGACAGTGCAAGCCGGGCGCAAAGCCAAATTCATTGGGCTATGCCGGAGCGCAGCCTGTCTAAGCCGGAGTTTGTTTGCGGCAAAGATAGTGCAAGCCGGGCGCAAAAACAAATCGGCCGGCCGCACAATCGCTATAAATGCGTCAGATAACCGTATCTGACGAGGTCTTCTTCGCCCTGCGCGAGGTAGGCCCGGCCGTCGGCCATGACGTAAAGGCGGTCGGCGAGGTCGGTGACGTGGCGGTGCATATGGTCGGTCAGGAGAATGCCTTTGGACGCCCGCTCCTGCAGGATCAGTCGCTTAAGCGCGGAGACATGCAGGGGCGCAACCTGCGAAAAAGGCTCGTCGAGCAGTATGAACCGCGTGGGGCTGCGCAGGATCAGGTAACACTCCAGAATCCGCCGTTCGCCGCCCGACATCGCGTAAATCTTGGTTCCGAACAGTTTTTCGAAGAGCGGAAACCATTTCAGCAGGTCGCCGCGCGTCGTGTCGTAATCCCGCAGCACCCGGTCCAGCGTCAGCCAGCCGGGAATGAAACCCTGCTGCGGCAGGTAACGCACTTCGTCGGCCCGGAAGCGGTCGTGCCACACGCCGTCGATGCGCATAGACCGGAAACCGGCCCGCAGGGAGCCGCAGAGAATCTTCATCAGACAGCTCTTGCCGCAGCCGTTGCGGCCCAGAACGGCAGAGACGCCGCCCGTCTCGACCGCCAGATATACGCCCGAAAGGATACGCCGGTCGCCGAACGACAATTCGACCGAGTCGATTTCGAGGGTATGTTTTTCAGAGGGGTTCATACAGGAACAGGGCCGTCAGTTTCAACAATACGCAGCACAAGACAAAGTCCGCGGCGCAGCTTACGCCCAGCAGTTCGCGCCGCCGGACGCCCAGATTGCGGTAATAGAAGAATTCATCGCCGTAACGCTGTACGATCCAGACATAGAGATACAGCGGATAGACCGCCGCCTTGCCGAGCATGCACATCGGAATGATCTCCGGACCGTGCACCTTGACCAGCCACGCAAGCGCCACGCTCACCGCCGCGCAGAAGAAAAACATGGCCGAGTAGTAAAAACGGAGTATGAGCAGGAGTTGGCGGATCATCGTTCAAATATACGCATAAAAAACGGAGAAGCAGGACTTCTCCGTATCCTTGAACGAATAAAACTGCACACGGCCGTCCGAATCGGCCCGCCGCACGAACGACGCTGCGCCACGCCCCGCCGGATCGCAGGACCCGTAAACTGCGGCGCCGGGCGGACCGGCGCCTTGCCGACGGCATACGAGACGGACGGATGCGGCGCAACCGCCGTAGGGAGTAAGTGCACGGCAGAAATCGCACGGCAGAAATCGCACGGCAGAAATCGCACGGCGAAAATCACGCAGCAAAAATCGCACGGCGGAAACTACAGCGTCAGCGGCTCGTAGTCGAGTCCCCATGCATCGGCGACGGGCTTGTAGACCACCTTGCCCTGCACGATGTTGAGTCCCAGTTCGAGTTCGCGGTTCTCCCGGCAGGCCCGCCGCCACCCCTTGTCGGCCAGCTGGATGGCGTAGGGAAGCGTCGCATTGGTGAGCGCCAGCGTCGAAGTATAGGGCACCGCCCCCGGAATATTGGCCACACAGTAGTGCAGGATGCCGTCCACATAATAGACGGGGTCCTCGTGCGTCGTAGGCCGCGACGTCTCGAAGCAGCCGCCTTGGTCGATGGCCACGTCGACCATCACCGTGCCGGGTTCCATCTCCTTCAGCATATCGCGCGTGACGAGCTTCGGAGCCTTGGCGCCCGGAATCAGCACCGAGCCGACGACCAGATCGGCGTGCTTGAGTTCCTCGCGGATGTTGTATTCCGAAGACATCAGGGTTTTGACGTTCTTGGGCATCACGTCGGCAAGGTACGTGAGACGCTGCAGCGAAATATCGCAGATCGTGACGTCGGCTCCCGTTCCGGCGGCCGTACGCGCCGCGGCCGTGCCGACCACGCCTGCGCCGATGACGAAGACCTTGGCGGGTTTCACGCCCGGAACGCCGCCCAGCAGAATGCCCTTGCCGCCGCGAGGTTTCTCAAGGAAGTAGCGGCCCTCCTGCGTGGCCATGCGGCCCGCGACCTCGGACATCGGGATCAGCAGCGGCAGGGAGCGGTCGGCCCGTTCGACGGTCTCGTAGGCGCAGCACACCGCCCCGCTGTCGATCATGGCGCGGGTGAGAGGTTCGCTGCTGGCGAAGTGGAAGAAGGTGAAGACCAGCTGGTCCTTGCGGATCAGCCTGTACTCAGGTGCGATCGGCTCCTTGACCTTGATAATCATCTCGGCGCGGGCGTAGACGTCTTCGATCGTGGGAAGCATCTCCGCCCCTACCGCCGTATAGGCATCATCGGCAAAACCGCTGTTCACACCGGCCGAAGCCTGCACATAAACCTTGTGACCCCGTTTGGTCAGCTCCTGAGCGCCGGAGGGGGTGAGAGCAACGCGGTTCTCGTTGTTCTTGATCTCTTTGGGAATACCGATAATCATGGAATTTTGAAGTTTTAATGGTTTTTCGACCTTTAAGTTACGAATTCCATGTCGAAATCCAAAAAAATCGGCCATTTTTTTACTTACGTCTTAAAATCGGTAAGAGACTGTAAGATAGAACGAACGGGGATAGGCATAGGTAAGGCGCGTCGCATGGGGCGCATAGCAGAGCGTGTCGCCCGAACGGATGCGGCGCACGCGCTGCGACTCGTAAGCGCTGTAAACGGTGTCGCCGTCGCCCAGCAGATTGCGCAGGATCAACGACGCCGTCAGCCGCGAACGGTCGAACCAGAAGGTTTTGAAAAGCGCCGCGTCGAGGGTAAAGGCGTCGCCGAGCCGTTGCTGGCGGGTGAAGGCGTCGAACATCTCCCGCGTCGTGCCGCCCTGACGGGCGATCCGCTCGGTGCGCCGAAGCAGCGACGGTTCGACGTAACGCGCGCCGGCGTACCCCGCCGAAGTTTTGAATCCCCATCCTTTCGGGCCGAAGTAACCCAGTTCGGCGCAGGCCGTCAGCTGCGGCGCGCCGCCGGGCGTGCAACCGTTCAAGTGGCTCACGGCACGGGCGTCCACGACCGAATTATCGACGTCGGAGATCACGGTTATCCGCGGGTTGCGGATGAATTTGTAACGCCCCGCAGATGCGGCGAGCGACAAACTCCAACGGTAAGAGAGCCGGATGTCGGCGGCGGCTTCGACGCCGCAGGCCATGCGTCCGATCCGCGTCGCGGCCATGTCGCAGAACACGCCCGCCATGTCGTCGTAGTAACGGCGGGTCTCGACGCCGTCGAACATCGCCAAGAGATAGGCCGAGAGCCGCAGGGTCAGCGTTTCGCCCGTACGGCTGTAATTGATTTCGGCGGCATAACGGCGTTCGGGACAGGGATCGTCGATGACGCGGTTGTTGTACTGCGGCTGATAGAAAAGGTCCGCGGCGTCGGGCAGCACGGCTTCGGCGGCGGCCAACGCTTCGAGGTAACTGCGGGGCGAGAAGGCCCAGCCGGCGGTCGCCCTGAGGGTATAGGGCGTAAACCGCACCCGGCGCGAACGGCCGTACGACTGCGCGCCGGGGAAAAGCTCCTTCTCGTAATACCCGCGGCGGCAGACTGCGGCGGCGCCCAGCGAAAGAACGAGATCGGCGCGGAAGCGGTCGGAGCGGTATTCGGCATGCAGCCGCGCATCGGCCCGGCGCGTCGTCAGCGCATAATCGTAGCCGAACCTGCCGCCCTTGCGGATCGTACGGCCGGGGCGCCGCAGGTCGTTCTCCAGAAGGTTGCTGTAGGTATCGTCGTCCACCAGATACTGGTCGATGTCGGTGATATACTCCGCACCCAGCAGGTCGCGCATCTGCTTGTAATTGCGCGACCGCGCATGGCGGAGAACCAAGCCGTAACGCAGTGTCAGCCGGGCGTCGAGCGCAGTCGTAAACAGGGCGCTGAAGTTCAGGTCGCCGAGCCGCTCGGCGCGGTCTTCGAGGGCATAGACGGCATGGCCCGCCGCCATGCGGTTCTGGGCGATCAGTTCGTCCCAGTCGATCTGCGTATAGCGCGCGTCGCCGGCCCGCCACGCCTGTTCGGTCTCGCGGTCGCCGGTATAACCGGGCAGGTAGCGGTAGTTGTCGGGCATCGGTGTACGGGCGTCGTACCATCCCAGCGCACTGTATTTGCGCATGCCGTATTCCGCAGCGAAATCGGCGGCAAGCGATGTCGATTGCGAAACCGGCACCCGGTAGGAGACGACCGCCAGCGGCACGAACTCCCGCCGCACACGCGAATTGCGAACCTTGCCGTGCTGGAATCCCCATGCGGGGTTATAGAGCCGGTCGCCCGTAAGCCGGAACGCCTCTTCGGCCGAGGAGAGACGCGTACCCCGGACCGAGGGCGGAACGATGAGCGTCAGGCTCAGGTTGTGATCGTCGCCGAACCGCTTCGCGGCGCGCAGGCTCGCAGTCAGCGCATTGGTGAAGACGCCTTCGACGTGCATGTCGCGCCCCGTACGGGCGTCGAGAGCCGTCGTACCGCTCCAGCCGCGGCCGAGCGGTTCGGTGACGGACAACCGCGTCCCGGCCAGATAGTTGCGGTCCGTAAAACTGACGGCGGCATAGCGCGACGCCTGCGGGTAATCGTCGGCAAAACGGAACAAACGCAGGCCGCCGAGACCGCCCGTCGTGCCGTCTGCCGCGGCAAGACCGCCATAGCGGACTTCATCGGCCCCCAACAGGCGCATCGCCCCGAAATACCGAGACGAAAGCCGTACAACCCCGACCGAGGCGGATTCGTCGCGGTAATTCAGGCCCCGGCGTTTCACGGAGACATAAGGCAGGTTGAAGGCGGTATGTTCGGCATAGAGGTCGGAAGTCGTCTGCACGGCGCGGTAAAACAGCGTCGAGTCGGTCAGCAGAAGCGGCGTACGCTCCTCCTGCCGGGCGGCATAGGGGTAATATTCGTCATCGGGATGCTGGGCCGCGGCACCGCATACGGTGAGCAGACCGAGCAGCAGACAACCGTATTTCGGGATCATGCGCAGCGACTTTTCGGAATACAAATATAACTAATTTTGTTACTTTCCCAATAAAAAACCGAAGTGTTTGCAGCAGCGATGTTCAGACTGATGGTATTTGACGCCGAAAAGGACGGTTCGATAAAAAAATAATCAATTTATTATTAGTTTGTTTCAATTTATTTTATTATATTGCTCATAAAGTTAATGAATAGCTTGTATAATATTCACCACCCACTTACACTTATTTCCTATGAAAAAACTTTCAGAATTCAGAAAAAAACTTCTTTACAGCCTTTATGGTTGCAGGTAGCGGATTGCTTTCGAGCAATTGCAGTAATGACGATCTGACCGTCGATCGGACAGTTCCGGATGACGTGGTCGCAACAAGATCCAGTGCATTCCATTGGACCTGTCCAGATTCCAAATGCGGATTCGATCTAAATGCGGGTTGGCAAAGTCATTGTGGCAGACCCGGATGTAAAGAAGAATACAGCGATAGTCACGGTATTTTGATTCTCACATTTGCCGATTACATTAAGAACACCGTAGGATTCGACACGGGAGGAGGTGGTGGTGCGGGATTTGATTATAACCGAATCGAATTACCTAATGGAAAATTTCCGAAATTCGCACCGGAGCCGTGGTACGAGACCCCCTGTGCCATGAAGTATTACAACGAACTTAGAAATTCCTCGCAATACAGACTGACACCGGGCTATGCGGAAGCAGTCGAATACGCATGGTATCGGACCGTGCGGATTCTCTATCCTAAATACCACAATTCGACAACCGTAGAAAGAGAATACACAAGATTTCTACTCAACGAAGGGCGAAACTTAACGGGATTTAAAGGTTCGGGGATACTTGATGCCAGCGAAGCCGCCGTGAAAGCGTTTGCGACATGCAGATAATACCACATGAGCTGCTCAATCAATTATGTTGGGCAGTTTATACCGATTAAACCATTCCAACTATGAAAACCATATTAAAACCGCTGTCTATAATTATACTGATTATGGCACTGGCAGGCTGTGCGGCACAAAAGAGCGGGAATACCCCCGGTAAAAGCACAGCGGAAGAGGTACTTTATACGCAGGCTTTGAAAGCACTGGAAGAGCGGAATTTTATCATTAAAATCGACGAGTTCCATTTTCCGTCGGACAAGGCCCCGGTCAATTCCACGAACAGCTATGTATCCATGCAAGGCAGTCACGCCGTTATCCGGATGTCACAGGATTTTCCATCCCAGATTCCCTCGAACCGGAATACGGAAAGCGATAATGCCGAAATAACGAAAGGTTCAGCCAAAAAGAACGGCGACATACAATTTCATATGCTAATTAAAGGTGCTGAGAAATGGCAGGACAGAGAACTAATAATTATATTATATAAAAATACGAATCAATGCTTTGTTAATATCAATAGAGGACATTCCGGACAAAATATTGTTAATTTCAAAGGATACGTATACCCGCTGGCGACCGAATGACACAAAACCGGGAGACCTTTTCAAAGGGTCTCCCGGTTCGAATAACATAATCGTCGGAATCAGACGGTTTTAAGCACTTCGAGCAGCAGGTCCCAGAATTGGGGAACCGTGGCGATTTCGAGCCGTTCGTCGGGCGAGTGCACGCCGCGCAGGGTCGGGCCGAACGAGACCATTTCCAGTTCGGGATATTTTTCGAGGAACAGGCCGCACTCCAGTCCGGCATGAATCGCACGGACCTTGGGATCGGCGCCGAACAGCCGTTTGTAGGCATCGACCGTCTTTGCGAGCAGGGCCGACTGCGGGTCGGGCGTCCAGCCCGGATAGCCGTCGGAGTGAGCGACATCGGCTCCGGCCAGCGCAAATACCGATTCGACCATCTGCATTACATAGGTCTTGGCGCTCTCGACGGACGACCGCTGGGACGAGGTGACGACGATGCGGTCGTCCCCCACGAATTTGACCGAAGCGAGGTTGGTGGAGGTCTCGACCAGCCCCGGCACGGCGAACGACATGGCGATCACGCCGTTGGGCACGCCCACCAGCGAATAGACCAGTCCGAACTGCGTCCGGGCGTCGAGCACCCGATCGACCTGCGGCATTTCGTTGAGCGTGATCTTGAAGTTGGGTTCGCGCAGACGGAACTCGGCTTCGAGATCGGCGGCGAAAAGTTTGTAGCGTTTGATGAACTCATCCTTGAACCGGACCGGAACGCCGAAGATCGCATAGGCCTCGCGGGGAATCGCATTGCGCAGGTTGCCGCCGTCGAACCAGCTCAGCTTCAGCTCGTAGCTCTGCATGCCGTCCCACAACAGACGTGCGACGGTCTTGTTGGAATTGACGCGGCCCTTGTCGATGTCGTCGCCCGAATGTCCGCCCTGCAGGTCCGAGACATCAACCCGGAAGAAGGCGTAGTTTTTCGGAGCCTCCTCCATCGTATAGCGGAACGTGGCGACCGTGTCGATGCCGCCGGCGCAGCCGATGAAGATCTCGCCCTCGTCCTCCGAATCGAGGTTGACGAGGTATTTGCCCGTAAGCATATCTTCGCCCAGCTCGAAGGCTCCGGTCAGGCCCGTCTCCTCGTCGACCGTAAAGAGCGCTTCGACGGGGCCGTGCTCCACGGAGGGGTCGATCAGGACAGCCAGCGCGGCGGCCATGCCGATACCGCAGTCGGCGCCGAGCGTCGTGCCTTCGGCCCTGACCCACCCGCCGTCGATGCGCGTGCGGATCGGGTCCCGGTCGAAATCGAACTCCACGTCGGAGTTCTTCTCGCAGACCATGTCCATATGCGACTGGAGGATAACCGTCGGACGGTTCTCGAAGCCCGGCGTGGCGGGCTTGCGCATCACCACGTTGCCGATGGCGTCCTTCTTGTATTCGAGATTGTGCTTCCGGGCGAAATCGACCAGAAATTCGATGATCCTGCCCTCCTTCTTCGAGGGGCGCGGAACCCGTGTGATGGCGTCGAACTGCTCCCAGACGATGCGGGGTTCCAGATTGGTAATTGCTGACATATCCTATGATAAATTAAAGTCCGTTCTTCATCCCCCGCCGGATTTCCGGAACGTTCTGCGAATCCGGCTCCGCAGAGCGAGGGTATTTTTTACAAAGATATTAAAAACAGCGCAATTTTCGGTATCTCAGGTCCTGTTTTTTGCAGCGGAAACGCGGCGGGCAAATAAATTTGCTTTTACATGCCGGTTCGATTATCTTTACGCAAAAAAACGGAGACCATATGACCGATTTCAGGATAGGACACGGATACGACGTGCATGCGCTGGCGGACGGCCTGCGGCTGGTACTGGGCGGAATCGAGATTCCCCACACGAAAGGATGCGTCGCGCATTCGGACGGCGACGTGGCGATACACGCCGTATGCGACGCGCTGCTGGGCGCCGCGGCGCTGGGCGACATCGGGCTGCACTTCCCCGACACGTCGGACGACTTCGCGGGAATAGATTCGAAAATTCTGCTCCGCAGGGTTGCGGCGCTGCTGCGCGAACGGGGATACGAAATCGGGAATGTCGATTGTACGATCCGGATGCAGCGGCCCAAGCTCCGGCCCCATATCGACGCGATGCGCGCCGCAATGGCCGGTGCAATGGGCGTAGGCGATGACCGGGTGTCGGTCAAAGCTACGACCACAGAGCATCTCGGTTTCGAAGGGCGCGAGGAGGGAGTTTCCGTCTCGGCCGTGGCATTGATCTACAAAAGCTGAGCCAAAACGGCTTGGCGAATAAAAAAACGGAGCGGCTTTTCGGGGCCGCTCCGCCTGTTCCGGGATTTTCCGCCGGCGTCAGTCTATCCGCCGGAACTTCGGATCGCCCATCCGCTTGTTCCACAGCCAGCCGACGTAACGCATCGTAACGTCGGGCGTCAGCAGCGTCAGCACCGTCTCGCCGGTAGCCGTCGAAACGGCAAATTCGGCGTGATAGACCCTATTGCCGTCGGCGACATCGAACGAGATGCACCACCCCCACTGCAAGCGCGCGGCCTGATAACTGCGGATCGACATCGAGTCGAAATTGAGCATTTCGACGTATTGCGTAACGCCCCGTTCGGTAGGCAGGTGGATTTCGACGTGATCGACGAACATGCCGAAAAAGAAGTAGTCGGCATAGATGCTGCGGATAAGGCCGCCGGGAATCTCCTGCATGCTGTTCGGAAAGAACATGTAGTCGCGCGACTGCACCAGCGAGTCGATCTTCTGCGCATAGAGTCTGGCCCGGTAGGCCCGGCGTTCGGGGCGGGTCATGCCGCGGGCTGGGTCTTCATAGACCGTCGTGTGCTCGACGAGCTGCACGGGCTGCTGCTGGACGGGAACCACGGTCGTCTGCGGCACGCTGTCCACGGCCGAAGTGCCCAGCGAAAACTGCGGGGAGGACGGAACCTGCGGAGAGGATGAAGCTTGCGGAGATTGGGTGGCCGCTTGCGGAGACGGTGCAGCCGCTTGCGGAGACTGGGCGGCGACCGGCATCAGCCAGAAAAGAGCCGCCGCGCAGAGGAGCGCCCGGCCTGTTTTCAACCGCCGCAGGACAAAAGCCCCCGCCGAAGCGGGGGGTTCTGACTGCGGACTGCATTCCTGCGGTTCCGGCACAGCGTCCGGCGTGCGGTCTTCCGCAGGATGCCGCCGGAAACGTTCCGGACTTGCCGGCACGGCGGCGCGGCGCACTGCCCTGCCCTCCGGCGACGGGGTGCGGAACCCCGTCCGGCTTTGCAACCCGGATTTCATACTAATAGAGCTGAGAAATGCTTCCGGAGTACTCCACGGGGTTGTACCACGGATTGGTGATCGTCAGGTTGGCGCCGCCCGTACGGGTGAAGATCTCGAAGGTGAAGGTATAGGTCGAAGCCGAGAAGAGCGAAGTCGAGAAGGTCACCATCCAGCCTTCGTGGGTCTGCTCGGTCGTATATCCCTGCACGTTGGGAACCGTATAGTTGAGTATCATGACGTAGTAAGGCGGCACGTAGCCTTTGATGTAAGGCAGGCAGATGTCCACCGTACCGTCCCATACTCCGACGTTGAAGGCCGGATTCATGATCTGACGCATGGGGCCGGCCGGCTGGCGCTGCATGGTCTGGGGGTTGAACTGGAAATTGCGCGAAAGGATGACCGAATCCATCGTTTTCTCAAAACTGGCGATACGGTCCGCACGTCTTTTCTCACGCACCTCGCGGCGCTCTTCTTTGGGCGACAGATTCTTTTTCTGTCCGATCACGGTAGCGCCGACTACGCAGAGCAGCAGGCCCACGACGATAATAACTGTTTTTTTCATAGCACATAAAAGATTTGTACGGCTATGAAGTGCAAAATCGGTGCCTAACTGCTTAGCGTAGTGACTAAAGTCCCAGTTTTTTCAGGAATTCGCCCGTGTAGCTGCGTTTGCAGCGGGCTATCTCATGCGGCGTACCGGCGGCGACGATCTCGCCGCCCGCGGCTCCGCCTTCGGGTCCGATGTCGATGATATGGTCGGCGACCTTGATGACGTCGAGGTTGTGCTCGATGACGATGACGGTGTTGCCGCGCTCCACGAGTTTGTTCAGCACCTCCAGCAGCAGGCGGATATCTTCGAAATGGAGTCCCGTCGTAGGCTCGTCGAGGATATAGAGCGTGCGGCCCGTGTCGCGCTTCGAAAGTTCGCTCGCCAACTTGATGCGCTGGCTCTCGCCGCCCGACAGCGTGGTGCAGGGCTGGCCGAGGGTCAGGTAGCCCAGTCCCACTTCCTGAATGGCGCGGAGCTTCTGGTAGATGTTGGGAATGTTTTCGAAAAACTCCACGGCCATATTGACCGTCATGTTCAGCACGTCGTCGATATTCTTGCCCTTGTATTTGACTTCGAGCGTCTCGCGGTTGTAACGGTGTCCGCCGCACGCCTTGCAGCGCACGTAAACGTCGGGCAGGAAGTTCATTTCGATGGTCTGCACGCCCGCACCGCGGCACTCCTCGCAACGGCCGCCCTTGACGTTGAACGAGAAGCGGCCCGCCTTGAAGCCCCGGATCTGGGCGTCGGGCGTCATTTCAAAGAGTTTGCGGATGTCGGAAAAGACATTGGAATAGGTCGCCGGATTGCTGCGCGGCGTACGGCCGATGGGCGACTGATCGACGACGACCAGTTTGTCGACATGTTCGAGGCCCTCGACGCTGTCATACTCCAGCGGCTGGGCGAAAGAGCGGTAAAGCTCCTTCGAGAGGATCGGCCGCAGGGTCTCGTTGACGAGCGTCGATTTGCCCGAACCGCTGACGCCCGTGACGCAGACGAACTTGCCCAGCGGGAATTCGGCGGTCACGTTTTTGAGGTTGTTGCCCTTGGCTCCGCGGATCACGATGCTCTGGCCCGTCCCCTTGCGGAGCGTTTCGGGAATTTCGATGCGGCGGCGGCCCGTCAGGTAATCGGCCGTGATGGAGTCGGATTTGAGAATGTCATCGAACGTTCCGGCCGCAATGATATTGCCGCCCTTGCGGCCCGCGCGGGGACCGACATCGACGATGAAATCGGCGGCGCGCATCATGTCTTCGTCGTGTTCGACGACGATCACCGAGTTGCCCGCGTCGCGCAACTCTTCGAGACTGCGGATCAGTTTGCGGTTGTCGCGCTGATGCAGGCCGATCGACGGTTCGTCGAGAATATAGAGCACATTGACCAGTTTGGAGCCGATCTGCGTAGCCAGCCGGATGCGCTGGCTCTCGCCGCCCGACAGCGAGCGCGACGACCGCGAGAGCGACAGGTAGCCCAGCCCCACGTCCATCAGGAAGCGCAGGCGTTCGCGGATCTCCTTGACGACCTCCTGCGCGATCTTCCACTCCTTGTCGGTCATATGCTCCTCGATACGGGCGGCCCACTCCGAAAATTCGGAAATCGACATGGCCGAAACGTCGGCGATGCTCAGGCCGCCGATACGGAACTGCAGGGCCTCCTTTTTCAGGCGCGTGCCGCCGCAGACCGAGCATTTGCGGTAGACGAGGAACTGCTCGCGCCACTTCTGGCCGTGTTTGGAGTCGTCGTCCTCGGTGCGGCCGATGTATTCGGCGACGCCCTCCCACGAAACGAGGTGGTTGCCGCCCGACGAACTGAACTCCGAGAGGTTGATCGGCAGCGGCTCGGAATCGCCGTAGAGAACAGCGTTCAGACCTGCTTCGGGCAGCGTGCCGACGGGGTCGTCGAGCGTGAAGTCATAACGGCGGCCCAGCATTTCGAGGATGGCGAAAAGCATGTTGTTGCGGAACTTGCCCAGCGGTTCGACGGCCCCTTCGCGCAGCGAAAGCTTCATGTCGGGAATGATCTTCCCGACGTCGAACACCGCCTCCTCGCCCAGACCGTTGCAATGGGGACAGGCGCCCTGCGGCGAGTTGAACGAAAAAGTATGCGGCGCGGGGTCCTCGAAAGCCACGCCCGTCGAGGGGCACATCAGATGGCGCGAATAGAAGCGCTGCTGCTCGGTGCCGTAATCGTAAACGGCCATCGTGCCCTTGCCCTGCCGCATAGACTCCCTGAGCGAAGTCATCACGCGGTCGCGGGCGTCCTCGGCCACGACGAGCCGGTCCACGACCAGATCGATCGTATGGATTTTATAGCGGTCGAGACGCATGCCGGCCGAAATCTCGCGGATCTCGCCGTCGATGCGCGCATAGATATATCCTTTCTTAGCCAGCGACTCGAACAGTTCGCGGTAGTGGCCCTTGCGGCCCTTCACGATGGGAGCCATCAGGGCGATTTTACGTCCGGCAAAGCCCGTCATGATCAGCTCGGCGATCTGCTCGTCGGTGTAATGCACCATCTCCTCGCCCGTGACGGGCGAATAGGCGCGCGACGCGCGCGCATAGAGCAGACGCAGGAAGTCGTTGATCTCGGTAACCGTGCCGACGGTCGAACGGGGATTCTTGTTGGTCGTCTTCTGTTCGATGGCCACCACGGGGCTGAGACCCGTGATCTTGTCCACGTCGGGACGCTCCATCGTCCCCACGAACTGACGCGCATAGATCGAGAGCGTCTCCATGTAGCGACGCTGCCCCTCGGCGTAGATCGTGTCGAACGCGAGCGACGATTTGCCCGAACCCGAAAGACCCGTTATGACAACCAGTTTGCGGCGCGGAATCTCCAGATCGACATTCTTGAGGTTGTGGACCCGTGCGCCCAGTATTTTGATCGTATCTTCTTTCATCATCGTAATTAAACGCACCGGAAGCTCCGTTTATTGAGCGGAGCGGATTTTTCCGGCGGGAATATCGTACAAAGATACGACATATGCGGCGCAAAACAAAACGAACGGAAGAAAATTCGGCCGGGACAAGATGCGGCGCAACTGCCGGAAAGACAGAGCCGGAATACGAAGAAAAGCAAGGCGGAATTCCGAAGAGACAGCAGGTCCGGATGCCGAGGAAGAACAGGCCCGGCACTCCGAGAAAAAGCAGGCCCGGACGCCGAGGAACTGCGAGAATCCAAGCCGGGGTTCCGAAAGACAGCGGAGCCGCGGACAGGCAGGACGGAGCTGGGACCGGAAAGCCGTCAGAGCCTCAGCACTTCAGTTCGAAGTCGTCGGCATCCATCCATGCGGGGAATTTCTCCTTGAAGGCCGCCTGAGCTTCGGAGTCGAATTCGGCGGTCAGCGTCCGTTCGCGGTCGCCGGCGTCGGCCAGCGTACGGCCGGCGAAGTCGATCAGCGCCGAATCGCCCGCATAGCTTGCGTCGGGATCCGTACCTACACGGTTCACGCCCGCCAGATAGCACTGGTTCTCGATGGCACGGGCGCGGAGCAGCGTGCGCCACACCTCGCGCCGGTCGTCGGCCCACGAGGCACTGCACAGAATAGCGTCGTAATCGCCCCGGTTGCGGCTCCACACCGGAAAGCGCAGGTCGTAGCAGACCAGCAGCAGGAAGCGGAAGCCCATGTATTCGACGATCACGCGTCGGTCGCCGGGCGTATAGTCGCGCGCTTCGCCGCCGGGGCGGAACAGATGGCGTTTGTCGTACCACGCCGTCTCGCCCGAAGGTTTGACGAAGAACATCCGGTTGCGGAACCGCTCCTGCTCGGCGACGACGACACTGCCCACGACGGCCCTGCCGTACTGCGCTGCCCAGCGGCGCATGGTCGTGACGACCAGCCCGTCGGCCGGTTCGGCGACGCAGGACGGACGCAGTTTGAATCCCGTGGCGAACATTTCGGGCAGCACGACGACATTGGCATCGGCCGCGGCCACGATCGGCTCCAGACGTTTCAGGTTCCGGGCGGTGTTTTCCCACTCCATATCGACCTGACAGATAGCTACGCGTATTTTCATAGGAAACTTCTCTTTTGTAACAAATATATGAAATTTTCTTACAGTTTGCACTTTTTGCAAGAAAAAAGCGGGACATCCTGTAAGACATCCCGCAAATTTCATGCGATCCGCGCATACCGACGCGGCGCGGCGTAAGCCGGAACAGAGCGGCGAACCGGATCAGCTTTCTTCAAGCCGCCACACGGTAACGGACGAAGCGTTGCTCCGCTGGTGCAGCACCGAGACTTTGCAGGGCACGAAATCCGAAGCGCCGCACGTCCAGACATCGACGAACTGCTGGGGGCTGCGCTCCGCGAGCGGGAACCATGTGCTCTGCACCTGAATCATCACCCGGTGTCCGGCGCGGAACGTATGCGCGATGTCGGTCATGCGGAACGGCACGCGGGCCGGAACGCCCGGCGTAAAGGCTTTGGGACGCGAGAACCCGTCGCGGAAACGCCCCCGCATCACGTCGCCGCGCACGAGCATCCGGCAGCCGGACTGCGGATCGTCGTCGGGGAAAACGTCAATCAGCCTGACGACAAAATCGGCGTCGGTGGTCGAAAGGATCACCTCCAGCTCGACATCGACGGGTCCCGCGAGGGTCATATCCCCGTCGAGCGGCTCGGTGACGAAGGTCAGCACGTCGGAACGGTCCGACACGAAGCGCTGGTCGGTGAGCATATACTCTTTGGGGCGGCGTTCGCCGAAGGATTCGATATAGGGCACGGGATCGGCCGGATCGGACGTATAGGCGGAGGCGGAGCTTTTGGCCGTCGGGCGGCGGGTTTCGAGACGTCCGCCGTCGGAGAGGTAGAAGGTGAGCTTACGCGCTTCGCGCGGCGTCCAGCGGTCGAAAGCATGCCAGCGGTTGTCGCCCGACGAGAAAACCGCGGCGGCGGGAAGCGGGTCCGCGGCGCCCTCGCCCTTGAGGTAATGGTCGAAGAAAGGGAGTTCGAAATGCTCCATATAGTATTCCCACGCCGCTTCGCGCCCGAAATCGAACGCTCCGAGTTTTCCGCTGCCGTTGCGCCATGCTCCGTGCGCCCAAGGTCCCACGACCAGATGGCACGGCGTTGCGGGACTTTGCCGGACCATGGCCCGGTAGAGGTTCCACGCCCCGAAACAATCCTCGGCGTCGAACGTCCCTCCGACGACCAGCACGGCCGGCTGTACGTTGTAGCAGGCCCTGCGCAGGTCGCGCGCCTGCCACCATGCGTCGTAGGAGGGGTGTTCGGCAAGCTCTTCCCAGAAAGGATTGGGACGCTGAAGTTCCGTAAGTTCGGCCAGCGTCGCATGTTCCCGGAAGAACGACCACTCGTCGGGGCGGGTCCGCTTCGACATCGGGGGCATCTTTTCGGTCGGAGTATGGCCCGGAGGGGTGTTCATGCCGCTCAGGAAACGGTAGGAGTCGGTGAGCATCAGCACGCCGTTGTGGCGGACGTCGTCGCCCATGAACCAATCGGTGACAGGAGCCTGCGGCGAAACGGCCTTCACCGCAGGATGGGTGCAGAGACCGCCCATCATGGCGTAGAAGCCCGGATAGGAACTGCCGGCGAAACCTACCCTGCCGTTGTTGTGCGGCACATGTTTCACGAGCCACTCGACCGTATCGTAGCTGTCCGTCGTCTCGTCCGTTTCGCCGTATCCCGCAGGGCGGACATGGACGAACTCGCCCTCGCTCATAAAGCGGCCCCGCACATCCTGCATGACGACGATATAGCCGCGGTCGATATAACTGCGCATATAGCCGCTTCCGAAGCCGCGGGGAAACTCGCCGGGACCGTAGGGAGCGCAGCCGTAGGGGGTGCGGAAAATAAGGATGGGGGCTTTGGCATCCGTTTTGGGCGTATAGACCGCGGTATAGAGTTTCACGCTGTCGCGCATCGCGATACGGTATTCGGCCTTGTCGTACAGTTCATCGACGGGCTGCCGGGCAAAGGCCGCGGCCGCCGTGAGCAATCCTGCGAGCAGGAGTGCGGAAAATAGGCGCAGCTTCATGGTCGGGAGTTTTCGGTTAGTGTCCGAAAGGTACGCTTTTTTCCGCAATAGCCAAAGCCGTGGCGGAAAATCGGATTCATTCGAAGCGGCGGGTCCGATCTATTCCCGCGCGGAAAGTTGCACAGCCGCGAAATTAAACGTACTTTTGCAGTCGGTCAATTCCGACAAACGACAATATGCTCAGAGCAGGACGCATCCAGAAACTCACCGTAAGCCGCATCTCGGATTACGGATTATACCTTGCGGACGAGGAGCAGAACGAGGTTCTGCTGCCCAACCGTTACATATCCCTTACAGACAAGCCGGGCGACGAAAAGGAGGTCTTCCTCTACCACGACTCCGAAGACCGGCTGGTGGCGACGACCGAAACGCCGCTGCTGCGCGTCGGCGAGGCGGGTTATCTCCGCGTCGTGGACAAGACGGCCCACGGGGCGTTCCTCGACTGGGGGCTGTACGGCAAAGACCTCTTCCTTCCGAACCGCAACCAGCAGGGCGGCATCATCGCAGGACGGAGCTACATCGTCTACCTCTACGAAGACAGCGTCACGGGCCGCTGCGTGGCGACCTGCAAGCTCAAGAGCTTCATCAACAACGACAGCATCACGGTGGCGCCCCGTCAGGAAGTCGATCTGCTCGTGGCTTCGGAGAGTCCGATCGGCTACCGCGTGATCATAAACAACCGGCACTGGGGCATGCTCTACCGCAACCAGCTGTTCCGCCCCATAGCGGTCGGAGACCGGACGAAAGGTTACGTCCGCAAACTCACCGAAGACAACCGCATCGACGTCAGCCTCCAGCAGGAGGGTTTCGCGCAGGTGAAGGACTCGGCGGAGGTTTTGCTGCAGCTGGTCCGCGACAACGGCGGCTTCCTGCCGCTGAACGACGACAGCGCCCCGGAAGAGGTGAACCGGCTGACGCAGACGAGCAAGAAGGTTTTCAAACGTTCGCTGGGCATGCTGCTCAAACGCGGCGCCGTCACGGTGGACGAACAGGGAATAAAGATCAACGAGTAATGGCCAAGATAACGACCGCGGAACGGGTTTCGCGCGAAGCTTCCGACAATTTCGTATTCCAGCGTTCGCTGCTGGCCTACCATGCCGCGGCGCAGCGCATCAGCGGCGACGTGCTGGAGATAGGCACGGGGGCCGGTTACGGCATCGAGGTCGTGGCGCCCCGCGCCCGGAGTTTCGTCACCATCGACAAACTGGCCCCCGCGCCCGAACCGACGCAGCTCCCGAACGTCGAATTCCGGCAGGCGACAGTTCCGCCGCTGCCCTTCGCAAACGACAGTTTCGACTTCGTGATCTCGTTTCAGGTGATCGAACACATAAAACGGGACCTCGAACTGGTGCGCGAAGTGAAACGCGTGCTGCGTCCGGGCGGAAAGTTCATCGTGACAACCCCGAACGCCCCGATGTCGCTCACGCGCAACCCGTGGCATATCCGGGAATACACCGCCGCGGAGCTGCGCAGCCTGCTCGGCAGCGAATTTTCGTCGGTCGAGGCGCTCGGCGTTTCGGGCAACGCGCGGGTCATGGAATATTACGAACAGAACCGCCGCAGCGTGAAGCGCATCACGCGCTTCGACATCCTCGACCTGCAGCACCGGCTCCCCCGCTGTCTGCTGCAATTCCCCTACGACGTTCTCAACCGCATAAACCGCCGTAGACTCCTGAAGTCCAACACCGATCTCACGACCTCGATCCGCATGGACGACTACCGGATCGGCCCCGTGACGGACGAGAGTTTCGATCTGTTCTTCGTGGCGGAAAAATAGACGGAATCATCTGATAAAAACCAAGGGCTGCCCCACTGCGGGGCGGCCCTTGTCATATTGTCCCGGACCTACATTCGACATGCAGGCTGCGCCGCCGAAATCAGCGGCCGCAGCGGTCAACTGCGGGGCGACATTTGACAAATATTTGAAATCCAGCGAGGTGAATAATAAAAAAGCAGCCGTTTTTCCGCCCGGAACAACGCCCTTATTACACGAAACCTCCGTAACAGGATATTTTTCGTTTTGTAAACTAAAAAAAATACGAAATATTTTGCACAGTAAAAACTAATTCGTATTTTTGTTTTGAAACGAAAGGTATTATTTTCATATTGAAATTAACAAGTCGCTTCGGGAGCGGAAAATGAACGCTGATATGGACCGCCGCCTAAACAACTGACCATGAAATCGAAACTGCCGCCAAACCGGATTCCGGAACCTGCCGGAATAAGAACAACAGCAATGGCCGCCGCCGATGCGACGGCACCTGTACCCGCAGCAAAATGCCGGTTCCACGCCCCTGCGACAACCGCAGGCAACGCGGTTTCGGACCGCACCGGCAGCATTCCCTGCCGGAAAAAACCGAATCGAATCTCGAATCCGCTGATCGCTTCCGGCGCTTCCCGCACCATACAGAGCCATTGGCGACCATACCTATATTTATTTAACCGACAACATTCAAACAACTTAAACATTTAACCAAAAACAAATGCTTATGAATTTTAAATTCTACGTTAAGAGGTTTTTGTTATCCCTGTTTCTGGTGCTGGCATCGACGATGCTCTACGCCCAGAAGAAAGCGGATATCACAGGAACCGTCTACGATTCGGACGGCACTACCCCGGCGGTAGGCTGCGCCGTAACGATCGAGGGAACACCGACAGGTGTTATCACGGACATCAACGGCAAGTACAAAATAAGGGGGGGGGAAACTCAGACCCTCGTTTTTTCTTCGCTGGGTTATAAGACCCAGAAGATACTAATAGGCCCTAAAACGCGGATAGACGTCACGCTGGAGGCCGACAGTCAGGAAATCGAAGGCGTCGTCGTAACCGCACTCGGTATCAAGCGAGACGAAAAAGCGCTCGGTTATGCCGTTACGAAGGTGGACAACGATGTGCTCACCAGCACGGTATCGAGCAACTGGATGAATGCTCTGTCAGGCAAGGTCGCCGGTCTGAACTTCGATCAGGCGTCGACGGGTCCCGGAGGATCGATGCGCGTGACTCTCCGCGGCGAAACCTCCATCAACATGAACGGCGGCACGGCCCTGTTCGTGGTCGACGGAGTGCCCATCACCAGCAGCACCACTTCCAGCACGTCGGAAAGCGCATACAACTCGACCGACGGCGCCGTAGACTTCGGTAACGCCGCGGGCGACATCAACCCCGAAGACATCGAGAACGTATCCGTACTGAAAGGTCCCGCCGCAACGGCATTGTACGGATCGCGCGCCGCAAACGGCGCCATCATCATCACGACCAAGTCGGGTCGCACCACCAAAGGCATAGGCGTTACGTTCAGCTCGTCGGTTTCGTTCGAGAAAGCCGGATTCTGGCCCGATTTCCAGTACGAATACGGCGCAGGACGCTTCGGCGGCAACCCCTATTCGTTCTACAGCGTAGACGGCGTGTCGCGCAACTGGTCGTCCTATGCCTTCGGCGACAAGTTCGACGGCCATCTGACCTACGAGTGGCCTTCGCTGAACGACGACGGCACCTATACGATGATGGAGTGGCGTCCGCGCAACTTCTTCGCGGGATTCTTCGACACCGGCGTAACGTGGAACAACAACATCTCGGTCAGCGGCAACAACGGCAAAGGCACCTCGGTCCGGGTTTCGGTAACCGACGTGCGCAACGACTGGATCGTTCCCAACACCGGTTACAAACAGCAGACCTTCTCGATATCGCTCTCGCAGCAGATCAACAAGTACATCAAGCTGGACGCCAAGGTGAACTACTACCGCAAGGACAGCGACAACCTGCCGATGACCGGTTACGGCGGCTCGTCGATCATGTATCCGCTGCTGTGGAATACGCCCAACGTGGACGCCCAGTGGTTCAAGGCGGACTACAAGAAATGGGTGCGCGAAGGCGGTGACCTGAGCAAAAGCACCCAGCACGTATCGGCCAACGGCAACAACCCCTACTACACGGCTTACGAACAGCTCAACAAACTCGACCGCGACCGCGTGTTCGGCAATCTGGCAGCGACGATCAACTTCACCGAAGAGCTTTCGCTGATCCTGCGATGCGGCATGGACCTCAACAACGATTTCCGCACCCAGCAGAAACCCAAGGGCGCCAAGACCTACATCAACGGTATGTACAAGGAGCAGACCGTGTTCGACTACGAGATGAACAACGACTTCCTGCTGCGCTATACCAAGAAACTGAACGACTTCGACCTGAGCGCATCGTTCGGCGGCAACAACATGATGCAGTCCTACCGTTCGAACACCTCGCTGGCCGAAAGTCTGGTCGTGGACCGCGACTACCGCCTGAGCAACTCGGTGGACCGTCCCAAAGTGACTTCCATACGCCGTCAGAAGTCGATCAACAGCTTCTACGGACTCATATCGGCCAGCTGGCGCAACATGATATTCCTCGACGTCACCGGCCGCAACGACTGGTCGAGTACGCTGGCTCCGGGCAACAACTCCTATTTCTATCCTTCGGTCAGCGGCAGCGTCATTCTCAGCGACCTGCTGCACATCGACACCCCGATGGTCAATTTCCTCAAGGTGCGGGCTTCGTGGGCCAACGTGGGTAACGACACGTCGCCCTATCAGCTGCTCAACTACTACAACAACTCCTCCTTCACCGGCGGTTTCAACATGCCGACCAACAAGGCGAACTACAACCTCAAACCCGAAAACGTCGAGAGCTGGGAGTTCGGCGTCGAGGGCCGCTTCTTCGACAGCCGTCTGACGTTCGACGTGGCGTTCTACAACGCGACCACCACGAACCAGATCATTTCGGTGCCCGTAGACATCACCACCGGCGTCTACAATACGATCGTGAACGCGGGCGAAATCAACAACCGCGGCTGGGAGGTATCGGCCCGCATACAGCCCGTGAGGAACAAGAACATCCGCTGGGACATGAACTTCACGTGGTCGCGCAACCGCAACAAGGTCGTGGAGCTGGCCCCGAATCTGGATTCTTGGACCATCGCAACCGGTCCCCGCGGCGAAATCCGCGCCGTTCCGGGCGGATCGCTGGGCGACCTGTACGGTTCGGGCTACGAGAAGGCCCCCAAGGGTTCCTACGTCACGGCCGACGACGGATCGACGATCGACGTATCGGGCTGGGACATCGTCGATTCGGACGGTTATCCCGTACTGGCTTCGGAATTCGAGAACCTCGGCAACACGCAGGCCGACTGGAAGGCGGGCTGGATGAACTCGATCTCCTACAAGAATTTCCGCCTGAGCTTCTCGTTCTCGGCGCAATGGGGCGGGCAGGCCTACTCCTTCACCAACGCCATGCTGGGCTATCAGGGTAAGATAAAAGCGACGCTTCCCGGCCGTTATGACGGTCTGATCCACAAGGGCGTGAACCAGAACGCCGACGGCACCTACTCGATCAACAAGACCGTGACGGCCAGCATCGAGAGCTACTACAACCTGCGCGTGTTCAACCGCGACAACGTGGTGAACAACACCTTCAGCACGTCGTTCCTGAAGATGAAGGACATACGTCTCGAATATTCGCTTCCCAAGAAGATCGCGGCCAAGACCAAGGTGCTGCAGGGCGCTTCGATCGCCTTCTTCGCCACGAACCTCTTCTGCTGGACCAACTGGCCGCAGTTCGACCCGGAGATCGCGACGATGAACGGTTCGGAAATCACCAAGGGTTTCGAAACCGCGGCGTTCCCGATGACACGCACGTATGGCGTTAATCTTAAACTTCAATTCTAATAAGACGATGAAACGAATCAATTCATATATATTGACCGGGGGAGTGATAATCTTGGGATTGTGCGGCTGTACGAGCAATTTCGACGATTACAACAAGGACCCCAACCGGGCGGAGGTCGGCAAGGCCAACTCCTCCCAGATGCTCGAAGACCTGATTTTCGAGGGCGCCGGAAGCATGAAATACCGCACGTGGCGCCACAACAACGAGTTCATGCAGTATACGGTGGAGACCAGCACGCTGAATCAGCTGCACCGCTTCGTGCTCACCGACAGCGAATTCAAGGGCGCGTGGAACTTCTGCGGACGCTGGGCCGTCAATGCCATAGAGATGTATAAGCTCGCGGAGAAGGAGGAGAATACCAACGCGCAGGCCATAGCCCTGACCATGAAGGCGCTCTACCTTTCGAACATGACCGACCTGTTCGGCGACATGCCCTTCAAGGAGGCGTTCAAAGGCATCGACGAAAACATCATGCAGCCGAAATTCGACGATCAGAAAGTCATCTACGACTCGCTGCTGATGGACCTCGAACGGGCCAACACGCTTTACACGAAGACCTCGACCATAGACGCCAAGCGCGACCTGCTCTACAACGGCGACGTGACCAAATGGCGGAAGTTCACCAACTCGCTCTATCTGCGCCTGCTGATGCGCGTGAGCAACCGCAGGGACATGAATTCGGCGGAACGCATCAAGACCGTATTCGAGAACCCCTCGCAGTACCCCATATTCGAGAGCAACGACGACAACGCCACGCTGAAATACAGCGGCACGCGTCCGTTCGTCAATGATTTCGGCGACAACGCCACCGACGACAGCGCGATGGGCGAACGTTTCATCAACATCATGGTGGACTCAAGCGACCCCCGCATCTCGGTTTACTGCAACCGCGTAAGCTCCGGAGCCAACGCGGGCGGTTACGTGGGAATCACGAGCGGCGCCCCGGCTTCGGTCATCTCCAAACAGTCGGCCGACGGCGCGTCCAACAGCAACAATACGACTTTCAGGCAGTACACCTCCCCGTACACGTTCATGACCTATTCGGAGGTGCTGTTCATCAAGGCCGAGGCCATTCAGCGCGGAATGATGGACGGCGAAGCATCGGAGACCTACTATGCTGCGGTCACGGCGTCGCTCAAGCAGTGGATTCCCGACATCTCAGAATCGGCCGTCGAAACCTTCCTGCAGAACGGAGCCGTGGCTTACGACGCTACGACCGAAATCATCATAACCCAGAAATACGTTTCGCTGTTCACGGTGGGCTACGAGTCTTGGCACGAGTACCGCCGGACGGGTTATCCCCTGCTGGTGATGGGCGAAGCCATCCGCAACGACGGCGTGCATCCGACCCGTTTCCCCTACCCGCTGGTGCTGCGTTCGTCCAACAAGAACTATGCGACCCAGCTGGCCAAAATGGGCGAAGACAACATGAAAACGCCGGTGTGGTGGAGCCGCAAGGCCGTCAAACTGGAGAATCCGGAGGAGGACAACAACCTCGGTTACACCGGCCACAAATGGGATGCGGACATCAAATGGTAAGAGTGTCCGTAAAACGAATCGCAACCGGAAAGGCAACGCAGCATCCCGGTCGAGTTTTGAATTTAACCCGTAAATAACGAAAAAACAATTCATATGAAAATAAAACAATTCATCTCCGGAAGATGGCCCGGCCTGAAGGCGCTCGCTCTCTGCGCGATGGCGGCAACGGCATTCGTCGCCTGCAAGGACGACGAGACCGACGTTGTCCAGGATCCCCATATCACGCTGTCGGAAGACGCTTTCCTGTACAACGCAGCGGGAGAGACGCACAGTTTCACCGTGTATTCCAATATCGACTGGAAGGTCGAAATGGCGGACACCTCCCAGACGTGGGTCAATATCTGGCCCAAGGAGGGTTCCGACGACGGCGTTTTCGCCGTGAAGGTATCCAAACAGCCGGCCAAGGACCCCGTACTGCGGGAGGCCCGCTTCCGCGTCGTTGGCAAGCACGAGCACGACAACATCATTCAGGAAATCACGATTTCGCAGCGGGACGTCGATCCGGCGCTCAAACTCGGAGTGACCACGACGCCTCCCAAGGTGGTCATCAACAGCAACGGCGAGGAGAAATATTCGGTAGGCGTCACCTGCAACGTGGAGTGGACGGCCAAGGTCGGCGACTCCGGCGAGGGCTGGATCACGATCGACGAGATCAGCGACAACGAAATCAAGTTCTCCGTTCCCAAATATGCGGGAACGGTGCCCCGCACGGGACGTATCGAATTCAACGCCACCACCGAGCGTATGACGACGGTAGAGCTGATCGTCTACCAGAGCATTCCGCTGGATATCGGCGAAAACGCCGAACTCAAGACCATTGCCGAGGTGTACGAGAAGCTGGGCGGCCTGCAGGGAACCGTTCGTGAGAACGTCAAGATACAGGGCACCGTGATCAGCGACCGCGTATCCGGCAACTGCCCGAATCCCGCCGCGTTCTTCGTTCAGGACGCCAGCGGACGCGCCATTCAGTTCCGCGTTCAGGAAGGCTCGCACTCGCTCCAGCTCAATTCGCTGGTGACCATACCGCTCATGAATACGCAGTCGGTGATCGACGACGACGGACAGCCCTACATCACCATTTCGACCGAACGCATCCGCGACGTCATCACCACGGGCGGCGCTCCGATCGAACCGAAGGTGATGGAAAGCACGCAGGGCCTGACGGACGAAATGCTCGGTACGCTGGTAACGATCAGAAATCTCCAGTTCGTATTCCCGCACGGAACCTACTACAACGCCAACGAAGGCTCCATTTACGGCGGCGGACGTCCTACCGACCTCGCCCAGTTGCTTCTGGACCGCGACGGCAACACGATCAGCCACTACGTCTACGGCGGCACGAGCGTCGAGACGGGCGCCATGTTCAAACATTACGAACTGCTGACTGACGATCCGATGCTGGATATAACGGGTATTCTGATCAAGGTCGAAAACGAATGGGCGATCAGGATGCGCAACATCAACGACCGCGACAAGCTGACCGAAGCCCGGCGTTACGTGCCCGTCACCGAATTCTACTGGCCCGAAACGCTTCCCGACAAGGAGATACTCGTTCCCAAAGTCGGCACGGGACAGCTGTTCGTGAACTTCGCCCCCAAGGCCGTCATCGCGCAGAGCACCACCTTCCGCCTTTACAGCGGCGCCGCCTATGTCCGTGTCGATGCGTCGGTCAACGGCACCGAGAAGGGATACTATTCCGCCAACTGCGGCGGCTGGGGCGCCCAGTCGAACGACACCTATACGCCGACCCAGAAGGCATGGTACTTCGAGACTTCGACGGCAGGCATTTCGGATGACCTTTACGTATGCTTCTGCACCACCAGCTCGCAGTCGGGTCCCGGTCCCTTCTCGATCGAGTGGGCTGCGGCCGAGGCCGGTCCGTGGACCTTCGTAACCGACTACAAGGCCGGAAACTGGGAGGTAATACCCGGTCCCAAGAACTTCGCCTTCAAACTGCCCGACGGTTGCAAGAACCAGTCTTCGCTCTGGCTGCGGTTCCGCGTCAATTCCGACGAGCGCGTGGACGGCAAGGCAGCCAACAGCGCGACGGGTACGAACCGCATGATCTATACGAGCCTGAAGAAAAAAGTCAATTAATCCGGTGTAACGCAGGATAATCTTGCCGAACCGCTCCCCTCCCGGAGCGATTCGGCAGGATTAGACAAAAATCTAAACAATGAGAAAAATGAAACGATTGATAAAATTCAGATTACCGTATCTGTTCGCAGCCGCATTTCTGCTGTTGTGCATCGGAATCAGCTGTTCGGAAGATCCGACATGGACCAAACCGACGCCCGAACAGGAGGAAATTATCCCCGCCGTCTTCATCGAAGATCTCGTGATGCCCGATGCGGAGGAGATCTTCATCCCGGAGGACCCCATCAAGATCATGGGAACCGGATTCGACAAATACGACGTATTCCTGTTCCGCTCCACGTCGGAAGACCCTGCCGAGGAGACCAAATATTTTCAGGCCGAGATCAGCGAGGTGGCCGAGGATTACGTCATAATAACCGTTCCCAAAACGATCGACCTGCGCTCGTACGAGCTTATCCTGAAGCGTTACAACAAGCAGCAGGTGCTGGGTCCGATGACCATCTACAAGGCGCACTTCCCCGCGATTCCCGATCAGGCGGGCATGACCGTCAAGGGCCGCGTCTACTGCGGGAAAAAGGCGGTCGCAGACGTGGTGGTGTCCGACGGAGTCATCGTCACCAAGACCGACAAGGACGGCGTCTATTACCTGCCCTCGGAGAAGAAAATGGGGTACGTATTCGTTTCCATCCCCTCCGGATACAACATCGAGAGCGAAGCGGGTTATCCGGCCTTCCCGGCCATGAGCCAGCAGCTGCTCAACGAAGACAACGAGCAGCACGATTTCGCGCTTACGGAGATCCCCGGCGGAAACACGAACCATGTGATGATGGTATTCACCGACCTTCATCTGGCGAGCAAGACCCCGAACACGGCAGGCAAATATGCCGACATCGACCAGTACAAGAACAAGTTCATGCCCGACATCACGGCCGAAATGGCGCAGTATGCGAACGTGTATGCGCTCTGTCTGGGCGACATCACGTGGGATGCGTTCTGGTACAAAACCATGAATCAGGGTCCTGAGAACATGGTGGAGGTACGCTACCAGCTGCCGAACTACAAGGACTTGATGAAGAACTTCCCCTGCCCGGTTTTCAACGTGATCGGCAACCACGACAACGATCCGAAGGTAGTCGGAGACTATTTCACGGAACTGCCTTTCAAGCAGCACATAGCCCCCACCTACTATTCGTTCAACATCGGCGACGTACACTACATCGTTCTGGACAACGACCAGTACGACAATTACAACGGCGGCAGCCGCATCGAGCGGATCGGTCTGCTCGGCGACTCCGACCCGCAGAAATGGCAGATGGCGTGGGTGGCCGAAGACCTGAAATACGTGGACAAGTCCAAGAAGATCGTGGTCGCCATGCATGCCCCGATGACCTCGGCCGGTCTGAACCCGATCGTGACGCTTTCGGGCGGAAACGACCTGCTCGGTCTGCTGCAGGGTTATCAGGTGGAATTCCTCACCGGACATACGCACACCAATCACCACGCGAAGATCGCCGAAGGCGTACGCGAACATAACGTCGCAGCCGTATGCGGCACGTGGTGGTTCAACGTGAAAAGCGCCAACGGAGGCGCCGACTACGACTTGTGCAAGGACGGCTCCCCGACGGGATACGGCGTATTCAAATTCAACGGAACGGCCGTGCAGTGGTACTATAAGGGGATCGAGGTGGCCCGCAACGAGCAGTTCGCCGTATACGACATGAATTTCGTGAAGAGCGACTACAAGAGCGCCGTGGGCGCCAAGGCCAACGAAGTGCTGGTCAATGTCTGGAACTGGGACGAAGACTGGACGGTATCCGTGACCGAAAACGGACAGCCGCTCACAGCGACCCGCGTATACCGCAAGGACCCGACGCACTACACATGGCAGAAAGACGTACTGGAACCGGCCCACGCCCCCGGATCGCCCAACAGCACCTACCTCACGGGCTACAATGCCCATATGTTCTCCGCCATAGCGCAGGTTCCCGGCTCGACGATCAAGGTCGTCGTAACGGATCCGTTCGGCGGCGTCTACGAGAAGACGATCGTACGGGAAATTCCTTCGAATCTGCCGGCGCAATGGGTATTTACAAAGGGCGTCAACGTCGATGAGTTCGTCGTGGACAACAAAATGCCGTCGGCAACCGGAAAGGGCTATATCAGCTATATCAGCAACTGCGATCCAGCACTCGACGTAAACAACAAGATAGCCCGCGCCAATACGGCCGGCGAGCCTTATATCACGGGCGGATGGCCGGGCGACTGGTGGCTGTTCACCATTCCGGAAATGACCATAAAGGCCGGAACGGTCATCAACGCCAAGTTCCACGCACGCGCATCCGGAACCGGTATGAAATACTGGATGCTGGAGTACTACGACGGCGGCGAATGGAAGCCCGGAGCGCCCTTGCAGACGACGACCGTCGGAGAGGGCGATCAGGCGCAGACGTTCTCTTACAATTATGAAATGATGAATACGGACCATTGCCTGATCGACCGCAACATGACGTTCGAGCATGCCATCAATAACGGGGATATTCTGATCCGGCTCCGTTGCATGGCCAACTGGCAGGCCAGCGGAAAGGGAGCCTTAGCCGCTCCCAACGGCGGTACGCACCGCATATCCGTACAAAACAATATCAACCCCACGATCTCGATCGTTCAGTAAACGGGATCGGACAGCAAACAGAACGGCCGCTTCTTTCGGGAGCGGCCGTTTTATTCGTCTACAGCCGAGCAAATTCGCGTCATAGCAGACGATCCCCGACCGGGCGGACATTGGCCGTCGTTCTTACGTCTCAGAAATAAGTATTACTCCATAGCAACAAGAGTATGCTTAAAAATTAGAATGAAACGGGATGCAACTTCCCCTTTTGCGTTCGGCTTGGTGCGCACAATAAAGTTGCCAGAGGGACATTCTGATTTAAGTCTACCCATAATTTCCGATTTTTTACCATCACAAAGATGAATCCAAAAATTGTCAATTTTTTGTCAATTTTATTTAACCGGAAATGTCCCTTAAATACTAACGGCACGATTATGAATCGTGCCGTCGAGTAATTTAACTATATCATTTTGAGCTATTTCAGCCCAAAATTCTTTTCAGTACTCTTCCTCGTTGAAGAAGAAATCGTCTTTCGAGGGGTAATCGGGCCAGATGTCTTCGATAGATTCGTATATCTCGCCTTCGTCTTCTATTTCTTGCAGATTTTCAAGCACTTCAAGAGGTGCACCCGAACGTACTGCATAGTCGATCAGTTCGTCTTTCGTGGCAGGCCAAGGGGCATCTTCGAGTTTCGATGCCAATTCAAGTGTCCAGTACATAAATTCAATGTTTTTAAGTTCCCAAATATCAGCGGATTAGCCAAACCAAAAACGGGACTGTTCCGCCATCACTGATTTGCAAAAGTATAAAAAAAACGAGAAAAACAAAGAAAAAACAACAAAACATCGCCGGTGCAGGATAAACACGCTTGCAATCAACGAATTACGGAATCCACAAGGTTTCATCGACCTCGTAATGCGCCGTAAGCATGCGTCCGAGCGCATAAAAGTAATCCGACAGCCGGTTCAGGAACATCAGCGCCTCGGCGTCCGTGCCGTATTTCTCGTCGGCGCGCAGTGCGGCGCGTTCGGCGCGGCGGCAAACCGTGCGGCAGACATGGCACATCGAAACGACGGCGTTGCCGCCGGGAATCGTAAACTTGTCGATCGGCGGTACGGCAGCCTGCAAGGCATCGATCCGCCCTTCGAGCCACGTGACGGCTTCGGGCGCCAGCGGAGCGACCTTCTCGCAGCCCGATTTCCCGCGGGCCAGCAGGGCTTCGACGGTCATCAGCCGCGAAAGGATGCGGTTCAGGTCGTCCACATACGGCGTCAGTGCGGCATCGGAGCGCATATTGTCGCACAACAACGCCGTAAAAGCCGCCAATTCATCTACCGAGCCGTATGCTTCGACCCGTTCGTCGGTCTTGAAAACCCGCTCGCCGCCGACCAGAGACGTGGTCCCCTTGTCGCCCGTTTTGGTGTATATTTTCATATCCGGAAATGTTGTTTCGGCAAATTATTATTGAAAATCAGCAGGTATCCCCTATTGTCCACCGTCGTCGAACGATGCGCCGCCACGATCTGACGGCACAACATCTGGCGATCCTGTCCCTCGCAGGGCGACATCAGGGCGACGGTATGCCCCGCTTCGCCCGCGGCGGCGACCAACGCCAGCGTCTCCGCACGGGGCAGGTCCCGCGTCAGGATACAGAATTCGGCATCCGCACGATTCAGGCCAAACGTACCGTAACCGCAATGAATCGCCACGTTTTGCAACTGTATCGCCCGGCGTTCGGGCACTCCGGCACCGCGCAGCGCCCGGTACAGCCGCCGGTCGCCCGGCAGCAGCTCGCCGCGCATGAAGACCTCCCGTACAATATTATATACGAAGGGCGAATGGACTCCGTGCCCCCGAAAATAACGGGCGCGGACAAGTCGGTTGTGCAGTTCTGCGATCCGTCCGTAAAAACCCAGTCCGATAGTGCGGCCGCCGATCCTCATCTCCCCTATTTTTTCAGCATGCCCGCCAGACGGCCTGTCGAAAAGGCGATCTGCAGGTTGTATCCGCCCGTATTGGCGTCGAGGTCCAGCACCTCGCCCGCAAAGTAAAGTCCCCGGACCTTCAGCGACTCCATCGTATAGGGGTTCACCTCGTCGCAGCAGACGCCGCCGGCCGTAACGACGGCATATTCGAACGGCGCATAATCCGTAAGCGGGAAGGTGAATCCCTTGAGCGTCTTTATCAGGCGGCCGATCTGCTCTTCGGTGATTTTGCTGACGTAATTCTTGCCGTTGACGTCCATTTCATGCACAAGAGTCAAGACGAGCGGCTTCGGAACCAGCTTACGCAGCAGTTCGGTGAAAAACTCGGTCGGCTCCATATCGGCGATCTCGCGCGCGATCCGCTCGCGCAACACCTCTTCGGTAAGCGCGGGTTTGAGGTCCACGACCAGTTTCACGCGCCGCTGGTCGATCAGCGCATCCACCGCGTCGCGGCTCATCCGCAGCGCCACGGCGCCCTCGATGCCGCGCTGCGAGAATCCCAGTTCGCCGAACTCCTCGCGCACGGGCTGGTCGTCGATCCAAAGCGTCGCCCGGACGTTGCGCAGCAGAAGGCCGTCGAGGTATTTGATCTGCGGATGCGACGAGACGAGCGGCGTCAGCGAAGGGCGCACCGGCTCTACGGAGTGCCCCAAGTCGGATGCGAAGGCGTATCCGTCGCCCGTGGAACCCGTCGCGGGATAGGAAAGCCCTCCCGTAGCGACGATGACGTTCGGGCACTCCTCCTTGCGTTCGAAACCGCGCTTGTTGATATAGCGGACGCCGAAGACCTTGCTGCCCAAGGTCATAATCCCGGTGACGCGCGTATTGTATATGATTTTGACGCCGTTCTCGAAGCAATATTCCAACAGGGCCGTAGCGATGTCCCACGCCTTGCCGCTTTTGGGAAAGACCCGTTCGCCGCGCTCGATTTCGAGCTTCACGCCCGCCCTCTCGAAGAAGCGGATGGCGGCGCGGTTGTTGAACTCGGCGAAGGCCGGCGCGAAAAACTCCGCATTGATCCGCACCTGCGAGGCGAACTCCTCGGCAGGGCGGGCGTTGGTGACGTTGCAGCGGCCCTTGCCCGTGATGCGGACCTTACGGCCCGATTTCTCCATCTTCTCGATGAGCAGCACACGTTTTCCGTTGCGCGCGGCGGTTCCTGCGGCCATCATGCCCGCAGCCCCCGCACCGACGACGATGACGTCGTACGGTATGATCTCTTTTTCTTCCAATTGCTCCATACGACCGCAAAGATAGGCAATAATTCTTTCTTTACGGAAAAATTTTTCTATCTTTGCGGCCGTTAAAACCGTTCTAAAAGATATGTTGAGCAGAAGATTACTTCGTATTAAGGTCGTCAAAGCGCTGTTCGCGCACCTCAAATCGGGTGCAGACAACATGATTGCGTCCGAGAAAACGCTGATGACGTCCGTCGACAAGGCCTACGACCTCTACTTCCAGATACTGATCCTGCCCGTGGAAATCGCCCGTTACGCCGAACAGCGTCAGGAGCTGGCCAAGCAGAAAAAACTGCCGACACACGAAGACCTCAACCCCAACACCAAATTCGTCGACAACCAGATCATCCGCGTAATCGCCAACAGCGACGCGGTGAACGACTATGCGGCGGCCCGCAAGCTGAACTGGACGCGGTATCCGGAGTTGATACGCACGCTCTACACCCAGCTGACCGAAAGCGACTACTTCAAGGATTACATGGCGCGTCCGGAGCGTTCGTTCGCCGACGACCGCAAACTGCTCGAAGACTTCTTCAAGGAGCTTCAGAGCTGCGAACCGCTGGACAACGTGCTGGAGGAGATGTCGATCCTCTGGAGCGACGACCTGCCCTATATCGTGATGATGATCCTGCGTTCGCTCTCGAACCTGCGCCCGACGCACACGGAGCTGAAGGTTCCCGCGAAATTCAAGAGCGACGAGGACCCGCAGTTCGTCCGGACGCTGTTCGAAAAATCGCTCGTCAATTACGACTCCTATCAGGATTATATCGAGAAATTCACCTCCAACTGGGACGTGGAGCGCATCGTCTTCATGGACAACCTCATCATCGGCACGGCGATGGCCGAACTGACCTCGTTCCCGTCGATTCCGGTCAAGGTGACGCTCGACGAGTACATCGAGATTTCGAAATACTACTCGACACCCGGCAGCAGCACTTTCATCAACGGCGTGCTGGACAAGATCGTCGATTCGCTCACCGCCGAAGGCCGCATCAAGAAAGCGGGCCGCGGCCTGATCTGAGGTCCGATGCTGCGTGTCTGTCTGTTGCTGCTTCTGGCCGCGTCGCTCGCGGCATGCGGCGCCCGGCAGGTGAAGACCGAACGCAAAGGCCGGATTATCACCCTCACGGACAAGATTCTCGACACGGGAGGTACGGACACCGTGCGTTTCGGACGCCTGCATTCGGGCGAAATCGCCCAGCTGCGTCTGTGGCTGGCCAACGAGACAAGCGGACCGGTCGTCATCGCCAAATACGGCCGCAGCTGCGGATGCACGACGCTCGAATATGACAATCAGCCGATTAACGCCGGCGATGCGCAGCAGGTGACGCTCACTTTCGACGCAAGGGGCGAATGGGGCTGGCAGCTCAAGACGCTCGACGTCTCGTTCGCCGGGGCACGCAGTCCCCTCCGGCTGTTTATCGAAGCCGAAGTGGAATAAATAGTTGCGTATTCGACAATATTTCGTATATTTGTCCCGTTACAGAAATTAAACACTAAAACATAACGACGTATGATCAATTTTCTTCAGGTGCCGCCCGTAGAACCCCAGCCGGGTTTCATGCAGCAGTACAGTTTCATCATTATGATCGGCCTCATGGTGCTGGTTTTATGGCTCTTCATGTGGCGTCCCGAAGCCAAGCGCCGCAAGCAGATGCAGGCTTTCCGCGACGGGCTGAAAAAGGGCGACAAGGTCATCACCGCCGGCGGTATCTACGGCACGGTAAAGGAGATCAAGGAGACCACCCTGCTGATCGAAGTGGACGGCAACGTAACGCTGCGCATCGACAAGAACATGGTGGTAGCCGACAACAGCGACCTCCAGCGTCAGTAAACAGAATACGCGAAAACAGAAAAAGCTGCAAATTTTGCAGCTTTTTTGTTTGTCGGTTAGGAATTTATCCCTATATTTGCACCAGCAACCGGAGCAATCCGGGCACGATCCCAATAACATTGTCGAGGGGGGGGGAATCTTTTAAGCGCCTCTTACAGATTACCCCCTTTTCGGCAATGTTTTTTTAGGCCCTTCACACAAAGAGACACGCCGATCTTCGGCCCTTCGGCCGCCGATCCACCGGTCAAGCGCCAGCCAGCCAGCCAGCCAGACGATCCGCAGGTCGACAGGTCGGCGCATTCCCGCAACAGCCGCGGCCGCGAAAGCACCTCCCCTACATTCAGAAAAGATTTCCCGTTTCGCCGTTTATTGCTATATTTGCGGTCGAATTTTCATATCAGACACCATGACCCAGCACATATCCTATCCCACCGTCGGGACCTGTTCCCGGCAAATCGACATCGAACTGGAAGAGGGCGTTATCCGCAGCGTAACCTTCACGGGCGGCTGTTCCGGAAACACGCAGGGCATCGCCGCGCTCGTACGCGGCATGAAAGCCGCAGATGCCGTCGCGCGGCTCGAAGGCATCGACTGCCGCGGCAAGGGCACGTCGTGCCCCGACCAGTTGGCAAAAGCGCTGAAACAGGCGCTTTAGCGCCCCGGCGCAACATCGGGAACGAATTTTGCACGCGGCAGGTACATAAGATCAAAACTGGAAATCTATGTATTTTGTCTGGTACCTCCTGCTAGGTCTGGCGTCCGGATGGATCGCCAACCTCATCGTCAAGGGCGACGGCTCAGGGCTCATCATCAACCTTATCGTAGGACTCGTCGGCGGCGTGCTGGGAGGCTGGCTCTTCTCGCCCGTAGGACCTGCGCCGATAGGTTCGCTCGGCAGTCTGGCGACTTCGGTCATCGGCGCCGTCGCGCTGTTGTGGATCGCCGCCGTCATAACGCGCAAGAAAATCCGATAAACCTAAATCATTCGATCATGGACACACTGAAAACCGACAAGACCGACACCGCAGAGGCGGAAAATATCGAAACGATGGAACTGTTGACCGGCATGCTCGACAATGCGACGCAGTGCGGCGGAACGGACGACGAAAATCCGGAGCCGGAGAAATCCGGGAAATGACGCCGGAACCCTCCGGCAAAAGCCGTGCCGGACTGGTGTAGACAGCTGATGGACAGCGCGATAACACAAAAGGGAGACCTCGAAAGTCTCCCTTTGTGTGAGTTGAGCTGCCAGGACTCGAACCTGGAACGACAGAACCAAAATCTGCTGTGTTACCATTACACCACAGCTCAATCCGTTGCTCGAAAGCGGCACAAAGATAAGCAAATTTTCCCAAAATACAATTCCGGAAGCGAAAAATGCTGCAAATCAAGGTGCATAGTCGGTATAATTTTATTACTTTTGCAAGGATGAAACAGTGGTTGATGATATTGGCTTTGTGCTGGGCGGCGGCGACGGTAAACGCCGCCGGGGAGAGTCAGTCCCGTACGCTCCGGACCGAAATCACCGCCGCCGTTCTCTCGCAGGCCGACAGCGAACGTTTCGAGACCGACAACGCACCCCTGCTGGCTACCGCCTGCACGGGCTGCACCCAGCTTTCGGGAGCGGAACAGGGCGCAGGACGAAGCGTCCGCCACGCGGAGAATTTCATCGTGGCGGGGACCCGCGGGTACGCCTGCGCAGGCAATCCGCACCCGGCCGCACCGGCTGTCGGAAAATGCGGCGTACGCCCGCCCAGCATACGCAGGGCCGATCGGTATATTTATTATTTGAGGAGGATCATCATTTAGCGGAGGATTCACGTTCGAACCGCACGCTCCTACATGCGGACAATACTTTCACGAATCTTTCACCAAACGAAAACTCATCAATGAAAAATATGATCGATGATGCGATTTATTCCGCATCGCCCGAAATTGCATGCCGCCGTTACAACCCGTCATTAGGCATCGTGCTGACGGCAGGCAGCATCACCCTGCTGTGGGCCAACTCCCATGCCAGTCTCTTTACCGAGAACGACATGCTGTCACAGTGGAACCTTTTGATCAGCTCCTGCATCCTTTGCACGGGCATCGTGATGATCTGCTACCGGCTGTTCGGCGATTCGTCGGCCCCGGTCGAGAAGCGGAGCCGCGAGCGGCTCTACCGCTCGGAATACTCCTTCGAGGCGCACGATCTGCCCAAAGTGCAGTCGGCGATCGAATGCGGCAACTTTGCGGTACTGCAGAATCTGCCCCGCAGCTACCAGCCCGCGGCTCAGGTCATCTGCTACCGGACGGACAGCGGCTCGCTTATTGCGGCGCAGGTGCTGATGAACCGGCAGCCGACCGGGGAGATCAAGGTCTTCCGCGCCGGAGAATATGATTTTTAACACATAAAGCATGATTCTGACAATGATTCTGCTCTTCGTGGTGGGTTACACGTTCATCGCGCTGGAGCATAAGGTAAAAGTGGACAAATCGGCCATCGCACTGCTTATGTGCGGCGCGATATGGACGGTTTTCAGCCTGTGGGGACACGACAGCAACATCAGCCACGAGATGGTAGACCATCTGGGCGACACGTGCGAAATCTTGGTTTTCCTGATCGGAGCCATGACCATCGTCGATCTGATCGACACGCACGGCGGCTTCAACGTCATCACCGACCACATTACCACCCGCAACAAGCACAAGCTGATGTGGCTGCTGGCCATCATCACGTTTTTCATGTCGGCGGCGCTGGACAACATGACCACGACGATCATCATGGTAATGCTGCTGCGGCGAATCATTGCGGATCAGAAGGAGCGCTGGATTTTCGCCAGCCTGATCGTCATCGCGGCCAACAGCGGCGGCGCATGGTCGCCCATCGGCGACGTGACGACGATCATGCTCTGGATGCGCGGCAACGTCACTGCGGCGGCCCTGATGGGAACGCTCTTCGTGCCGTGCATCGTATCGGTAATCATCCCGACGGCGATCGCGATGCGCTACGTGGGCAACGAAGACGCGGCCCCCGTGGACGAAAGCGCGTTCGAAGCGGAGCTGCCCAAGGGCGTGGGTCCGCGGCTGAGCAAGTTCATCCTCGTCACGGGCGTCCTCAGCCTGCTGTTCGTACCCGTATTCAAGAGCATCACCCACCTGCCGCCCTACATGGGCATGATGGTTTCGCTGGGCGTGATGTGGGTGCTGACGGAGATCATCTACGACCGCAAACGCGGCATCGAGGAGTCGATCAAATGCCGCGTTTCGAAAGTGCTCAAGCATATCGACATGCCGACGATTCTCTTCTTCCTCGGCATCCTGATGTCGGTGGCCGCACTGCAGAGCGCGGGCGTGCTGACCGACGTGGCCAACTGGCTCGACAAGCAGGTGCACGAGGTCTTCACGATCGCGGGCGTCATCGGCGTGCTTTCGTCGGTCATCGACAACGTACCGCTGGTGGCCGCATGTATGGGCATGTATCCGGTCATGGACGCGGCGGCGGTTGCGGCCAGCGCCGATCCGGCCTACATGCAGTCGTTCGTGCAGGACGGACTGTTCTGGCACCTGCTGACCTACTGCGCAGGCGTGGGCGGCAGTCTGCTGATTATCGGTTCGGCGGCGGGCGTCGTGGCGATGGGGCTGGAAAAGATCAACTTCGCGTGGTACTTCAAGAAAATCACGCTGCTGGCGTTCGTCGGCTATCTGTCGGGCATTCTGGTCATCCTGCTCGAACACCTGCTGATCGGGCTATGACCGGAGAGGAGCGATGTGAAAAAGGGCGCGGAGGATTTTCCCCTGCGCCCTTTTCATTTACAGGCGGTTATTCATAGCCGGGCCGCTGATTGTCGGCCGGCCGTTTTCCGGGCTGAGCGTTCTCCGCAAGGAACGGCGAATACATCATCAGCGCGTCGTTGCGGGTGACGTACTGCACATCGACGCAGCGGCCTTCGGCGTCGTACACCTCGCGGTAGAGCTTGTTGTGGCGGCTGTATCCGCCCCAGTATTCGCTCTGCATGCAGTGATCCCGTTCGACCACGCGGTAGGAGTATTCCGGCCGCCGGTCGGCGCGCCACTCCCCTTCGAGGAACTCGCCGCCTACGGTGACATGCAGGCGGAAAGTCGTCTGCGTATCGTTGCGGATCATCAGGTCGCGGTAGGGATAAACGCAGGTCGCGCCGCTTCCGAAAGGCTGGTGCGGCCGCAGTCGGGAAATACGTCGTACGAATGGCGGTAACGCTCGACAACGGTCAGCGGCGTATGGAGCGTCATCCAGAAGATCAGGTTGGACATCTGGCAGAGTCCGCCGCCGACTCCGGGGCGGAACGTGCCGCAGAAAAGAACGATGCCGTCGAGATAGCCCTTGCGGCGGGAGGGACGTCCGATCAGCCGCCAATAGCTGAACGTCTCGCCCGGACGCAGCACCACGCCGTCGAGACGCGCCGCGGCCAGCCGGAGATTGGTGATCTTGTTGTATTGGTACTGCATGTCGACGTCCTTCAGCCTGCGCAGCAAGGGCGTCCGGTGCCGGAAGTGCGAATAGTCGCAGCTCGGAGAGCCGGATTTACGGGCGAAACGCAGGCCGCCGAAGTACCACAACCCGTAACGCAGGCAGGTGTACCAGAGACGTCCGCACCACAGACGGAAGCGGCTGCGGCGCCGAGGTTCGGCACTTGGTCGGTCCACGGTCAGCCCAGTTTGGCCATGAACTTCTCGCAGTCCACGACATAGCGGATATGCACGCCCTCGCCGATCATCCCCCCGGCGTCGCGCGCGCCGACGTTGAAAGTCAGCTTGCGTCCCTCGACTTCGGTCAGCACGGCCGTCGCGGTGATTTCGGCGCCCAGCCCCGAAGGTTTGATATGGGTGACGTTCATCTCCGCGCCCACGGTCGTCGAGCCGGCAGGCAATGCGGCCGCCGCGGCTGTCATGGCGGCGTTTTCCATCAGCGCCACCATCGAAGGCGTGGCGAATACGGGCAGGTCGCCCGATCCCATCGCGGCGGCCGTATTTTCGTTCGTTACCGTAGTGCGGCTCTGGGCCGACAATCCTTTTTCGAGCATAATATCGTTCTGGCGTATGACGTTTAACCGATAAATAATTACCTTCGCAAAGGTAACAATTTTTTACGGACATGAAAAAGTGGCTTCTGCTTCTGATAACGCTGGCCGCCGCACTCCCCGGAGCGCAGGCGCAGGGAGGCCGCGGCTTCTGGCATCAGGAGTGGTGCGTGGAAAAGGGCGACTCCGTGCCGCTGGTGCACATTCTTCCGGTTTACGTATTTAGCCGCCCGGTGGACCTGCGCCGCTACCGCAAGCTGGTCGATGCCGTGAAGAAGGTCTACCCCATCGCCCGGATCGCCAAAGCCAAGATGGCGGCCATGGAGGAGGAGTTGTGCCGCCTGCCGACGAAGAAGGCGCAGAAAGCCTATATCAGACAGGTTTACAACCAAATCAAGGAGGAGTATACGCCGGTGCTGAAGCACATGACCCGCACGCAGGGCAAAGTGTTGCTGAAACTGATCGACCGCGAAACGGAATACACCGCCTACGAGGTGCTGAAGGAGTTCCGGGGCGGCTTCGTGGCGGGATTCTGGCAGGGCGTGTCGCGCATCTTCGGACAGAACCTCAAGTCGGAATACGACAAGCAGAACGAAGACCGGATGATCGAACAGATCGTAATTTATTACGAAGCCGGACTGCTGCGGTAAGCGACCGGCTGGGGCAACCGGGCTGCGACGGCTGGGCAACCGGATTGCGGCGACCCGGCAATCCGGTCAGAAGTTGAACGACAGGCCGACGCCGACGCCCATATAGGAGCGGGTCGGACGGAAGTCTCCGTATCGGAATCCGAAATTATCCGTAATATAACAATGGTAGGTGAAATCTCCGTAGAGATTGAACCGCCAGATGGGAATAATCAGCCGCGCGCCGACATCGAAAGTACAGCTGAAGCGGTGTCTGACGAGAAATCCCCCGTCATAGGGCGGAAGGCTCAGCGGCCCGAACATCATGCCCGGTGTGAAACCCGTATGCACTTCGAACGCCGAGGGGAGAATCGAGAACAGCGTGGTGAGGAACGCACTGCCCCAGTCGGGTTTGCTCTCCCCGTAATACCCGTAATAATCGTTGCCATAAGGGTCGTTGTTCGGATAGCCTTCGTCCCTGCTTCTGCGCCATGCCGACACCATACGTCCCGTCCGCCATGTAAACTGCATCGGGATGGAATAGTAGTCGAAGACGTCGGAGTCCAGAAAGACGTTCAGACCCGTGCGGAAGCCGATGTTGTAGTAGTTGTAGCGGGCATAGTCGATGCTGAACGCCTGCAGGTCGGGCGAAAGCCGGCCGCCGTTGCCGAGCTGGATCTGGGCGCCGTAGCGGATGCCGATTTCGTTGCCGTAGGGCAGGCCCTTCGGGGGCTGCCATTCGTCGGGAGTCTGGGCCGCCCCGCTGACGCAACACAGAAGCGCGAGGAGTACCGCAAAAGCTGTTTTTTTCATAATGCATAGTTTGCTTCGGTCACAAAGGTAGCACAATAGGCCGGACTGCCAAACATTTACGCCGAAAAGTGCGGTCGGCGGCGGCAGCGGCGCCGAAAATTGCCGCGGCCCTTGCTCTTTGTGAATTATTCGTTATCTTTGTGGGCAAAATTTCGCAGACCTATGTTTGAAAATTTAACGGATAAACTCGAACGGTCGTTCAAAATCCTCAAAGGCGAGGGCCGCATCACGGAGATCAACATCGCCGAAACCCTCAAGGAGATTCGCCGTGCGCTGATCGACGCCGACGTCAACTACAAGGTAGCCAAGTCGTTCACCGACGAAGTGAAGCAGAAGGCGCTGGGGCAGGACGTATTGAAGGCGGTGAAGCCCGGCCAGATGATGACCAAGATCGTACGCGACGAGCTGGCCCTGTTGATGGGCGGCACGGCGACGGACATCCGGCTGGAGGGCAATCCCGCCGTGATTCTGATCGCGGGTCTTCAGGGTTCGGGTAAAACCACTTTCTCAGGCAAGCTGGCTTCGTTCATCAAGAGCAAGAAAGGCCGGCAGGTACTGCTGGTCGCCGGCGACGTTTACCGTCCGGCAGCCATCGACCAGCTGAAGGTGCTCGGAGGGCAGATCGGCGTCGAGGTATATACCGAAGAGGGCAGCAAAGACCCGGTGCAGATCGCCGAAAACGCCATAAAATACGCACGCCAGCACGCGTTCAACGTCGTGATCGTCGATACCGCCGGACGTCTGGCCGTAGACGAGGCGATGATGCAGGAGATCACGGCCATCAAAACCGCCGTGAAACCCTCGGAAACGCTCTTCGTCGTGGACGCCATGACGGGTCAGGACGCCGTGAACACGGCACGGGAGTTCAACGACCGGCTCGACTTCGACGGCGTGGTGCTCACCAAACTCGACGGCGACACCCGCGGCGGCGCCGCGATCTCGATCCGTTCGGTCGTCAACAAACCGCTGAAATTCATTTCGAGCGGCGAGAAGATGGACGCCCTGCAGGTCTTCCACCCCGAACGTATGGCCGACCGTATTCTGGGCATGGGCGACGTGGTGTCGCTCGTGGAGCGCGCGCAGGAGCAGTTCGACGAGGAGGAGGCCCGCAAGCTGAAAAAGAAGCTGGTCAAGAACCAGTTCAATTTCAACGACTTCATCGGCCAGATCCAGCAGATCAAGAAGATGGGCAACCTGAAAGACCTTGCGTCGATGCTTCCCGGCATGGGCAAGATGCTCAAGAACGTGGACATTCCGGACGACGTCTTCAAGCAGACCGAGGCGATCATCTCGTCGATGACCCCCGCCGAGCGCGAACGCCCCGAAATCATCAATGCCCGCCGCCGCGAACGCATCGCTAAAGGCAGCGGCACGACGATGGCCGACGTGAACCGTCTGATGAAGCAGTTCGAGGACACCCGCAAGATGATGAAGGCCGTGGCCGGAGGCGGTATGAAGATGCCGAAGATGCCCGGCATGCGGCGGTAATTCAGACGACAAGCCGTCCCGCCGTCCCGGAAAATCCGAAGTTTCCGAAACAAAATCAGAAAATCCCTGCACGACCGATTCGGTGCAGGGATTTTTAAATTCGGACCGGGCTACTCCGTCCAGCCGTTATAACGGATGTTGTCCGGATTCCATTTCTGTTTAGGCTCCGGGGTCTCGGCCGGATACCCGATCGGAATCACGTTCAGCGGTACGACGGACCCCGGCAGTCCCAGAATACTGCGAACGGCCTTCACCCGCTCGCTGCGGGGATATACGCCCGTCCACACCGCCCCCAGCCCCACGGCATGCGCTGCGAGAAGCAGGTTCTCGGAAGCGGCCGAAGCGTCCATCACCCACCAGTCGCCGGAAGCGCCCGGATTGCGGGTGAGGTCCGCGCAGACGACGACCGCCAGCGGCGCCGATGCCGCCATCTTGGCGTATTGCAGGGAGTCGGCAAATTTTTGGAGCAGCGCCTTGTCGTCCACGACCACGAAGACCCACGGCTGGCGGTTCATGGCCGAAGGCGCGGCCATCGCCGCACGCAGCAGCAGTTCGACCGTATCGGCCCCTACCGGACAGTCCCGGTAGGCGCGAACGCTCGTGCGCGTCGCAATCACGTCGAGGGCGCTCCGCTCCCCCGCGGCCGGCAGTCCGGCGGCAGAGATTCCCGCAGCTGGCATTCCAACGGCGGAGGTGCCGGCGGCGGCCTGTTTGTCGCCGGCCAGCCACCACGTCAGCAGGGCCGCCAGCAGGGCGCCGAGCAGGAAAAAGAGAGTTTTCGAGGTTTTCATAGGCGGTTGCATCGGGATTTCACTTACGGCAAATATAAACGAAAAAATCGGGAAATGCGGCAGGACGGGTCCAATCGGGAAAAATGCCGGGTAAATTAATCGTTCCCGTGTTTGGAGGGGGTGCATTTTATCGTTACCTTTGTCCGGATCATATCCCAGAAAGAAAATGCACAAATCGGGCTTTGTAAATATCATCGGAAATCCCAATGTCGGAAAATCGACACTGATGAACGCTCTGGTCGGCGAAAAACTGTCGATCATCACCTCCAAGGCGCAGACCACGCGCCACCGCATCATGGGCATCGTCTCCGGCGAAGATTTCCAGATCGTCTACTCCGACACGCCGGGCATCCTCAAACCCAGTTACAAACTGCAGGAGTCGATGATGAAATTCGTGACCGGCGCCGTGACCGACGCCGACGTCATCCTCTACGTCACCGACACCGTGGAGCAGGGCGACCGTTCGGCCGAAATCATCGGCCGCATCCGGGAAAGCGGCATTCCGACCGTCGTGGTGATCAACAAGATCGACCTCTCGACGCCCGAAGCGCTCGACGCGCTGGTGGACAAGTGGCGACAGGAGCTGCCCGAAGCGCAGATCGTACCCGCATCGGCCAAGGAAAACTTCAATATCGAGGGGTTGTTCAAAACCATCCTCGCCCTGCTGCCCGAAGGTCCGGCGTTCTACCCGAAAGAGACGCTGACGGACAAGACGCTGCGTTTCTTCGCATCGGAAATCATCCGCGAAAAGATCCTCAAATTCTACGACAAGGAGATCCCCTACTGCTGCGAAATCGAGATCGACAGCTACAGGGAGGAACCGACGATCGACCGCATCGCCGCGACGATCTACGTCGCCCGCGACTCGCAGAAAGGCATACTGATCGGCCACAAGGGCGAAAAGCTCAAGCGTGTGGGACAGACCGCACGCGAGGACATGGAGGAGTTCCTCGGCAAGAAGGTCTTCCTGCAGCTTTTCGTCAAGGTAAGCGACGACTGGCGCAACAACGAGCGCCAGCTGCGCCGTTTCGGATATGAATTGGAATAAACCGGAATAATAAACAGCCCGAAAAGAACGTTAGAGGGACAAGTGAGTCGGAAAATGCGTAAATATATCTTGGGAATCGCCCTTGCCGCCGCGCTGATGTGCGGGACGAAATCGTATGCACAATACAACCGGGAATATTTTTTCTGGGTCGGACGTTCGTGCATGATGAACAACGATTACCAAGAGGCCATCCGCACGCTCAACACCCTGCTGCGTTTCGACGAAAACGCCTTCGAAGGCTATTTCCTGCGCGGCATCGCCAAATACAACCTCGACGACCTGCTGGGCGCCGAAGCCGATTTCTCGACCGCGATCCGCATGAATCCGGTCTACACGCAGGCCTACACCTACCGCGCCATCACCCGCTCGCGGCTGGGCAACTACGACGACGCGCTGCAGGACTTCCGCGAAGCCATCGAGCTGCGTCCCGACCTGCCGGGACCCTATTACAGCCGCGGCGTCACGCGTCTTTTGAACCAGCAGTTCACCGAGGCCATCGACGATTTCGACAAGTTCATCCGTCAGGAGAACAAGGTCGCCGACGCCTTTATCTGCCGCGGCCTGAGTTACCTGCATCTCAAGGACACGGTCCGCGCCTACGACAATTTCAACACCGCCATCCGCACCAACCGCGAGAACCCCAACGGTTACAACCGCCGGGGCGGTCTCTACATGGAGCAGAAGCGTTATCCCGAAGCCGAAGCCGACTTCAACAAGGCGATCGAGTGCGACTCGACCTACCTGCTGTCATACTTCAACCGGGCACTGGTCTACTCGAACACCAACCGCCCGATGCTGGCCTTGTCGGACTTCGACAAGGTGATCCAGCTCGATTCGACCAACTCGCTGACCTACTTCAACCGCGCCATGCTGCGCACGCAGATCGGCGACTACAACCGCGCACTGGAGGATTACGACAAAGTGGCGCTCTATTCGCCCAACAACGTGCTGGTATACTACAACCGCGCGGGCGTATACGCCCAGCTGGGCGAGATCGAAAAAGCCGCCGAGGACTATACCTCGGCCATCAAGCTCTATCCCGACTTCGCCAACGCCTATATCTACCGCGGCCGCCTGCGCGAGCTGCTGCGCGACCCGCAGGGCGCCAAGAAGGACCGCGACACGGCGCAGAAGAAAATCGCGGAATACCGCTCGCGCCTGAGCGACAGCACCTATTCGATATTCGCCGATACGACGCAGCGCTTCGACCGCCTGCTGTCATTCGACAGCAAATTCTCAGGCGGCAGTTTCGACCGCGTGACGGGCCACAACGGCGGACGCGAAGAGATGCGCCTGCTGCCGCTGTTCAAATTCACGCTGATGCGCCCCGACACCGTGCCGGCCGTGGAGCGTTACCACGTGCAGCGCGTCGAAGACTTCAAGAAACGCGTGGACAACGAATTCCTGACGCTTTCGTGGCGCGAAACCAACATTGCACCCGACACGCTCGTGATGCTCGACAAGCAGTATGTCGAGGAGCTGAAAGCGGCGGAAACCTCGTGGACGGTGCTCTTCGAGCGCGGCGTCTCGCAGGCGCTCATCAAGCAGTACACCAATGCCGTCAATACCTTCTCGTCGGCCATCGAGCTGAATCCGAGCAACCCGTTCCTCTACCTGAACCGCTCGACCACGCGCGCCGAGATGATCGACTTCATCTCGTCGATCGACAACTCCTACCAGCGCATCACCATCGACTCGGACCCGGCGAACCGGCTGAACAACAACAGCAAACGCACGTACAGCTACGACGAGGCGGTAGCCGACCTGAACAAGGCCATCAAGCTCTTCCCCGATCTGGCCTACAGCTACTACAACCGTGCGAACCTGCGGGCCTTGTCGGGAAGCCTGCCCGAAGCGTTCGAAGACTACACGAAGGCCATCGAACTCAACCCCAATTTCGCCGAGGCGTATTACAACCGCGGCATCATACAGATATTCATGAAGGACACGCGCAAAGGGTGTCTCGACATTTCGAAGGCCGGCGAACTGGGTATCGTCGAGGCTTACGAGGTGCTGAAACGTTACGCGCCGACGGAGAAGTAAGCTAACTCAAATCAAATAACTATGACGGAAATTATCCAACGAAAACTCAACGATTCGGCATTCGTCCGCTGGACGGCGCTGATTCTGATCGCGCTGACGATGTTCTTCGGCTACATGTTCGTAGACATGATGTCGCCGCTGCAGAGCATGATCGAGGCCCAGCGCGGCTGGACGCCCGACGTCTTCGGCATGTACGGAAGCTCGGAGTTCATTTTCAACGTCTTCGGATTCCTGATTCTGGCGGGCATCATCCTCGACAAGATGGGCATACGCTTCACGGGAGTGCTCTCGGCGTCCCTGATGTTCATCGGCGCCAGCATCAAGTATTACGGAGTGAGCGACGCCTTCATCGGTTCGGGCATCGAAACGTGGCTCAACAGCTGGTGGGTATCGTTTCCGGGCAGCGCCAAACTCGCATCGCTGGGATTCATGATCTTCGGCTGCGGCATGGAGATGGCCGGCATCACCGTATCGAAGACCATCGCCAAATGGTTCGAAGGCAAGGAGATGGCACTGGCCATGGGACTCGAAATGGCCATCGCCCGCGTGGGCGTATTCGCCGTGTTCACCATCTCGCCGTGGCTGGCCAACATGGCGCCGGCAACGGTCGTACGTCCGGTGGCGTTCTGCACCCTGCTGCTGCTGATCGGCCTGCTGACCTACGTGGTCTTTACGTTCATGGACCGCAAGCTGGACAAACAGCTGGGACTCGACGCCAAAGGCAACAACAGCTCGGAAGAGGAGTTCCGCGTCAGCGACCTCGGCAAAATATTCGGCAGCAAGGTCTTCTGGATCGTCGCCATGCTCTGCGTGCTCTACTACTCGGCGATCTTCCCCTTCCAGCGTTTCGCCACGAACATGCTGGAGAGCAACCTCGGCGTCTCGGCCCAGACGGCCGCCGACATCTTCCGCTGGTTCCCGATGGGCGCCGCGGCCATCACGCCACTGCTCGGCAGCTACCTCGACCATAAGGGCAAGGGCGCTACGATGCTGATCTTCGGTGCAATTCTGATGACGGTCTGCCACCTGATCTTCGCCTTCGTACTTCCGGCCTATCCGAGCACGCTGATCGCCTACGGCGCGATCATCATTCTCGGCATCTCGTTCTCGCTGGTTCCCGCGGCCCTCTGGCCCTCGGTTCCCAAGATCATGGAGACCCGCTATCTGGGTTCGGCATACTCGCTGATCTTCTGGATTCAGAACATCGGGCTGTGCCTCTTCCCGGCCGTGATCGGCTATGCGCTCAAATTCAGCAACCCCGGCCATATCGACGGTACAGCCTACAACTATACGCTTCCGATGGTGATCTTCGCAAGCTGCGGCGTCGTCGCCATGCTGCTCGGCATATGGCTCAAAGCCGAGGACCGCAGGAAACATTACGGGCTTGAACTGCCCAATATCAAGAAGTAGCCAAACTACGATAAGTAAATGAAGAGGAAGGGCTGTCGTGCGATGCACGGCGGCCCTTTATAATTTACTGCTACATAGCCCGTTAATCGTACAGTGCCGAAGCGGCGGCACCGCATCGAGGGAGAGAAAAACAGCCGAAGGTTGCTGTTAGTAATATTTTTTACTATATTTACAACCAAGTTGTTAGGTTAAAACAGACAGGATAAAACGTAAAAATCAGCGTAACGAACTTACAGTTTGTTACTTCAGACTTCGCACCCGGCGGAAGCGGGGCGGATACGGTTTGTTCGATTAAAACGAAAAAACAATGTGTGATCCCATCAAATCAATCGCCAACCGCCTGCGCGGATTGCGCGAAGTGCTCGAACTCTCGGCGCAGGAGGTGGCGGAGAGCTGTCATCTCCGGGTCGAAGAGTATATGGCGCTGGAGAGCGGCGAAAGCGACATCTCGGTAAACGTCCTGCAGACCATAGCCCGCCGTTACGGAATCAGTCTGGACGTGCTCATGTTCGGCGAAGAGCCCAAGATGAACGCCTATTTCATCACCCGTGCGGGTGCGGGCGTGTCGGTCGAACGGCGCAAAGCCTACAAGTACGAAGCGCTGGCGTCGGGATTCCGCGACCGGAAAGCCGATCCTTTCATCGTGACGGTAGAACCCACTCCGGCCGACGCCCCGATGCACCTGAACAGTCACGAGGGGCAGGAGATGAACTACGTGCTCGAAGGGCGTCTGCTGCTGAGCCTGAACGGGAAAGAATTGATGTTGAACGTCGGTGACAGTCTCTATTTCGATTCCAGCCTGCCGCACGGAATGAAGGCGCTCGACGGGCGGCCGGTCCGCTTTCTGGCGATAATCATGTAAGCTATGGTAGAGAGATTCTTACAGCAAACGGCCTTCCGCTCGCAGGAGGATTACAGAAAGAACCTGCATATCCGCGTCCCGGAGAATTTCAACTTCGCGTATGACGTGGTGGACGCCTACGCGGAGGAACAGCCCGACCGGAAAGCGCTGCTCTGGACAAACGATCAGGGTGCGGAGATTCAGTTCACGTTCGCCGACATGAAGCGGGAGACCGACCGCACGGCCTCCTATTTCCAGCGTCTCGGCATCGGAAAGGGCGACGTGGTGATGCTGATTCTCAAACGGAGATACGAATTCTGGTTTTCGATCCTCGCCCTGCACAAGCTGGGGGCGGTCGTGATTCCGGCGACTCACCTGCTGACCAAGAAAGACGTCGTGTACCGGTGCAACACGGCCGGAATCAAGGCGATCGTCGCGGCGGGCGAACGGGTGATCACCGACCACGTGGCGGCGGCCATGCCGGAAAGCCCGACGACCGAACTGCTGATAAGCGTCGGGCCGGAAATTCCCGAAGGATTCCTCGATTTCCACGCGGGAATCGCAAACGCCGCCCCTTTCGTGCGTCCGCAGCGGGTGAACGCCAACGACGATATCATGATGATGTACTTCACATCGGGAACCACGGGCGAACCTAAAATGGTGGCGCACGACTTCACCTATCCGCTGGGGCATATCAGCACGGGGTGTTTCTGGCACAACCTGCACGACGGGAGCCTGCACCTGACGATCGCCGACACGGGATGGGCGAAGGCCGCTTGGGGCAAGCTGTACGGGCAATGGCTGGCCGGGGCCAATATTTTCGTCTACGACCACGAGAAATTTACGCCGGCGGACATCCTGCACAAGATCGAACAGTACCGCATCACCTCGCTGTGCGCCCCACCCACGATCTACCGCTTTCTGATCCGCGAAGACCTCTCGAAATACGACCTCTCGTCGCTCGAATACTGCACCACGGCCGGAGAAGCATTGAACGGAGCCGTCTACGACACCTTCAAGCAGCTGACGGGCGTCCGGCTGATGGAGGGTTTCGGGCAGACCGAAACGACGCTCACGCTCGCCACATTCCCGTGGATGTAGCCGAAGCCCGGCAGCATGGGCGTGCCCAACCCCCAGTACGAAATCGACCTGCTGACGCCCGACGGACGTTCGGCCGAGGACGGCGAACAGGGGCAGATCGTAATCCGCACCGACAAGGGAAAACCGCTGGGGCTGTTCAAGGAGTACTACCTGAACGACGAACTCACGCGCGAAGTCTGGCACGACGGAGTTTACTACACGGGCGACGTGGCATGGCGCGACGAGGACGGCTATTTCTGGTTCGTGGGACGTGCCGACGACGTGATCAAGAGTTCGGGCTACCGCATCGGCCCCTTCGAGGTGGAGAGCGCGCTGATGACCCACCCCGCCGTGGTGGAGTGCGCCATTACGGGCGTGCCCGACGAAATCCGCGGACAGGTGGTCAAAGCGACGATCATCCTCGGCGAAAAGTACAGGACGCAGGCCGGGGAAGCGCTGATCAAAGAGCTGCAGAACCACGTGAAGCGGATCACGGCGCCCTACAAGTATCCGCGCATCATCGAATTCGTGGAGGAGTTGCCCAAGACGATCAGCGGCAAAATCCGACGCAAGGAGATTCGCAACGGGGATGAAAAACGGTAATCCCCGCCGGGGCGGACCTATCCGCCGGCAGATTTCCGGAGCCAGCCGGATACCAGCACCTTGCTGAATTGCCCGGAATCTGCAGGGTTGCCCGGAGTTTTCGGGTTACCCGGAGTTTTCGGGCTGCAGTTCGGGAACTTGGCCGGGCGCTGTTCCTGCGACCGAGGTCCGGCTCCGCCGCGAGATACACCCCTCTTTCTATTCCGATCGCCTGAAACAAATGTTTCGGGCGATCGTGTTTTTTTGGGTTCGGAGGGCAGCTACGATTAAGGCACGCCCGCGCCAGCATCTCGATACGCTCCGCAACGACTCGATGCGGCCCGCATCCCAATGCCCCGCGGGATCAGCGGACTCGCAGGATCAGCGGACCTGCCGATCAGCGGACCCGTTCGTACAGCTCCGTGATGCGGCTGCACATCTCTTCCCACGAAAAACGCTTGCGCTCCTCGATGCAGTTCAGTCGGAAACGCTCGATCGCGTCACCCTCGTACATCTTCGCAACGGCTTCGGCGACGCCCCGCGCCGTCGGTTCGCACACATACCCTACCCGTCCGTCGGGCACGATCTCGGCCAGCCCCCCGACATCGGTGACGACCATCGGAACGCAAAACTGATAGGCGATCTGCGTCACGCCGCTCTGCGTGGCCGTTTTATAGGGCTGCACGACGAAATCGGCGGCCGAAAAATAGTATTTCACCTGCTCGTCGGGAATAAAGCGGTCGTGAAGAATCACGTCGTCCTGCAAGCCGTTGTCGGCGATCTGACGCAGGTAACGCTCCTTCGGGGTGTAGAACTCGCCGGCGACGATGAGTTTGCGCCCTTCGGCGCGCCCCGCGCGTTTCAATTCGGCCCACGCATCGAGCAGCAGATCGAGTCCCTTATAATCGCGGATCAGGCCGAAAAACAGCGCGTAACCCACCGCAGGATCGAGCCCCAGCCGGACGCACGCTTCGGAGCGCGCCACCCGCTCGCCGAAATTTTCGAACAGCGGATGCGGCGAGAAGAGTGCCGGAGCCTTGCTGTAGGCTTCCAGTTCGCGGTGCACCTGCTCGGACATATAGACGAAGCCGTCCACGGCCCGCAGGTAGTAACGGTTGAAGGGCTTATCGGTCAGGTGGCGTTCATGCGGCTCGACATTGTCGATCTGGCAGAGGACCTTCGTATGGCCGTTGCCGCGCGCGATGCGCGCGATGGTGCCGAAGCAGGGCGCCATGAAGGGCGTCCAGTACTTCATCAGCACGAAGTCGGGCCGCTCCCGGCGAATGCGCCGGCCCACGCGGAGCCAGTTGAAGGGATTGACCGTATTGACGCACCGGCAGATGTCGAGGTCGGCGGGAGGCGGCGTATCGACGGTCTGGCTCTTGCCGGGGAAGAGCAGCGAAGGATATTGCAGCGTGAAGGTTTTGATATCGACCTCATTGCCCCGCAGCCGGAACGTGCGGGCCATGATCTCCATGATCGAAGCCAATCCCCCGCGGTAGGGGTGCGCAGGTCCTAAAATCGTAATTTTCATAGTACAAATATAGGAAAATATGCGACATGGCAACCGTTTTCCCGCTCTTTATCGCCGACGCAGAGGGCGCATCGGCGGATCGGCCGCCCGCAGGCACGGAAAATCCCCGCCGAAGCGGGGACTTCCCGTGCCGCAGAGGGCAGAAACGCATATACGATTAAAAAACGGGATCCGGCCCGGAAGACATCCGCGGTACCGGTCCGGCAGGACGGACTATTCTCCGTCGCCGGGGTGTCCGAAGCTCTTGGCGGCATGCTTGCTTCCCGCGGCGGATTGCAGCGCGAGGTACTCCTCGCCGTAGTCGAGTACGTTTTGCAGTTCGGTACGGAAGGTGTCGAGGTGCTGCTCCTCCTCGGCGATGATGTCCTGAAACATCTTGTGCGTGACGGCGTCCTTGTGCTCGGAAGCGATGCGCGAAGCCTCGTTGTAGGAATCTATGGTGCTCTGCTCCAGCTGCAGCGCCAAACGGAGCATGTCCTTGACGTCGGTCACCTGCCGGGTGCGGAACGAAGCGTTCATATCGACGTCGCCCTGCAGGAAGAGGATGCGGTCGGAGAACTCTTCGATATGGCGCATCTCGGCGATCGAGATTTCGCGCATGATCTTCGAAAGGTACTGATAGCGGTCATCCTCGAAATGGGTGTGGAAATACATGTACTGGAGTGAAGTGGCGATTTCCTTGCCCACGGCATCGTTCAGCAGGTCGATGCTCACCTGATACTTGTTTTGTGTTTTAACTGCGTTTTCCATAATGAAAAAGGTTTTGCAGCCGTAACTGCAAAACCCGTTCCACGAAGCAGATGCGGGACACGCCCCGCAGGCTTATTTCCACTCGATAGAGGCGCGCACGGCCGGAGTGCCCTCGTCGCTGCGTATCTCGAAAAGCGCCGTGCGGCCACGCTGCTCGTAACCGACGCTAAGCGTCTGGCCGTAACGGCATTCGCGCAGGAAATGGATGTCGAAGCGCACCGGCGTCTCCTGCATGAGCAGTTCGACGGGCAGCATGTCGATCATCATTTCGATATAGCGCATCGTATTGACGTGGCGGTTGAAGTCGATGTCGCTGTAGACCACCTTGTGTTCGACCGTCTGCGCAGGATTCACCTCGCGGATCTTGCGGGGCTTGTCGGTCGGCGACGGAGCGTCGACGATGGCGTCGGCGTGGGCGTCGCCCACCCACGACAGATCGAGCGCCGAACGGCTCTTAAGGTCGATCATCGCCCACTGCGTCACGGCGCGGCCGAATTCGGTCCCTGCCGCATCGGTCAGCGTGAAGTTACGCGTGGAGAGCACCCGGCCGTATTCGTTGATCCACGTGGCGATCGTATAATCGGTATACTGCGTGGGCTGGCTGTCAAATTCGACAGCCATGCGCGAGAGGACCCACGAGTGGTTGTCGGCGTTCAGCGCGTCCACGCCGAAGCCCTTGCCGTGGGCGTCGACGCCCGCCGTATTGAGGATGGCCGAACCGAGCGAGGGAATCGTAGCCCTCAGCGTGAAATCCACGTCCTGCGGTTCGACACGGTAATTATAATGCGATTTTTCTGCCATATTGCTGATTTTTAACGTTGCGTCCCGACAAAGATACGTTTTTTGCAGATATTTTCATATATTTGTTTGACTATTAACCCTTATTAAAAATCGTTAGTTATGGAAATGAAAAAACTCGACTTCGCGGAAACGCTGAAGGATTCGATCGCCATCGGCGTGAAAAACGCCCCGTCGGTGGTCGTGGCAGTGGCCTTGTGGCTCGTGACGATCTGGATACCCTATATCAATATAGGGACGACCATCGCCATCAGCCTGCTGCCGGTCGAACTGGCCAAAGGCAGCGTAATCAACCCGCTCGGAATTTTCGACAGCAAATACCGCCGCTACATGGGCGAGTACCTCATCACGGCCGGCCTGATGGTGATTCCGATCTACATCGCCTTCGTATTCATGATCGTGCCGGGCATCGTGCTGTCCCTGTCATGGGCGCTTTCGTTCTATTTCCTGCTCGGCAAGGGCAAAAAACCGATGCAGGCCATCAAGGCGTCGAACGACGCGACGTACGGCAGCAAGTGGACGATGTTTCTCGTGACGCTGGTATTCGGCATCATGGTGGGCATCGTGTTCGGCATCTTGTACGCCATTTGTCTGGCCATCAACGTCGGCTTCATCACCTTCCTCGTCATGTTCGTCCTGATCGTGCTCGCGGCTTCGGTCCGGATGGCGATCGACGCATCGTTCTGGAAACAGCTGAAAGACAACGTGGAATAAGTTTACGGCACTATTTCCCAAAGACGGCCTGCGGGTCGTCTTTTTTTGTCTAGGACCAAATATTTTATCGAAAAACGATAAATATTATTTGTTTTTCGAAAATAAATACTAAATTTGCACTATCGAAACTTAAAAACCGAAGCTATGCAGAACAAAAAGAGACTGCACAAACATTTGCTGATGATCTACATCATCTACTTCGCGGCGCTGATCGTCGGCTTCGCCGCGAGTTTCGTGCCCGACTTTTCGCGGGGATGGCGCAACGCGCAGAATACGCTGGAGATGGAAATTCCGCAGGGAGGCATACGCTCCTACTACGTTTCGGCTCCGGTCATCCGCTCCGCCGGCGAACCTATAGGCATCGACAACCTGCCGGAGAACATCACTCCGACGATCAGCCGTCTCGACCTGAAGGTGACCGTGGACGAAGCCTACACGCTGGGCAACGCATTCAAGGTGATGGGCAACAACAGCTTCTGCTACCTGCTGATGGTCATCACGGGCCTTTCGTACCTGACGATCCTCGTACTGATCGCACTGATCATCAACTCGCTCCGCAAGTCGATCCGCGACGAGCAGCCGCTACGCCACAGCAACATCCTGCGCACGCGCGCCATCGGCATCCTAATTCTCGTGGGCGAGTTGAGCGAAGCCTTCATGAAGTACCTCAACAACAACGAGGCCGTCCGCCTGCTCGAAGGAACCTCCTTCGAAGTCGTGCAGACATTTCCGCTGAGTTACTGGAACGTGATCGTCGGCATTCTGTTCCTCTTCATGGCCGAAGTGCTCTCACTCGGCACGCAGCTCAGCGAAGAGCAGAAACTGACTATCTAAAAACAACGTAATTACCATGATAACGACAGGAACGACAAATAACGGGGGGGGGACGACATTATGGCTATAATCATCAATATAGACGTCATGATGGCAAAGCGCAAGATGTCGCTCGGCGAACTCGCCGAACGCGTGGACATCACGCCCGCCAACCTCTCGATCCTCAAAAACGGGAAAGCGAAAGCCATCCGGTTCTCGACGCTCGAAGCGATCTGCCGCGAGCTGGACTGCCAGCCGGGAGACATCATCGAATACCGCCCGGACCAGCCGTCGGAAGAGTAACAAAAACCCCTTTATACGATCAATTATGAGAAAAATCACCATGCTCGTCATCGCGGCATTCGCAGTGACAAGCGCAGCGGCCCAGTTCAATCCGCAGCAGCCGATTCCGGCGGACAAGGACGTCCGCACGGGCAAGCTCGAAAACGGAATGACCTACTACATCCGCCACAACGAAAAGCCGAAAGGACAGGCCGACTTCTACATTCTGCACGACGTCGGCGCCATTCAGGAGAACGATTCCCAGCAGGGTCTCGCCCACTTCCTCGAACACATGGCCTTCAACGGCACCAAGAACCTCCCCGGCAAGATGCTGACGGAGTATCTCGAAAAAGTAGGCGTGAAATTCGGCGCCAACCTCAATGCCGGCACCGGCTGGGACCAGACGACCTACATGATGAAGGACGTCCCCACTTCGCGCGAAGGCATCATCGACAGCGCCCTGCTGATCCTGCACGACTGGTCGCACTTCATCGCGCTCGAACCTGAGGAGATCGACTCCGAGCGCGGCGTCATCATGGAGGAGCTGCGCACCCGCGACGGCGCGTCGTGGCGTTCGACCATGAAGATGCTTCAGGCGCTCGGTAAGGACACAAAATACGAGCACCGCAACCTGATCGGCTACCTCGACGGACTGAAGGGCTTCCACCACAAGGAGCTGGAGGACTTCTACAACCAGTGGTACCGCCCCGATTATCAGGCGGTCGTCGTGGTCGGTGACATCGACGTGGATGCCGTAGAAAACAAGATCAAGACGCTCATGAGCGACATTCCGACTCCCGCGGCCGACGCCGCCCGGAAAGAGACGATCACCGTTCCCGACAATGAGGCCCCGATCATCAGCATCTACACCGATCCCGAAATGCAGGGTTCCAAAATCCAACTCTTCGTGAAGCGTCCGGCGCTTCCCGAACAGATGAACAACCTGATATACGGCGAAATGTTCGACGTCATACAGGCCTACATGACCACCATGGAAAACGCCCGTCTGCAGGAGATTTCGATGAAACCCGACGCACCGTTCCTCGGCGCAGGCATGGGTTCGGGCGAAATCGGCGTGATTCCGACGCTCAACGCGACGACGTTCGTGGCCATGACGCAGGACGGCAAACTGGCCGAAGGTTTCGAAGCCATCTACACCGAAATGGAGAAAGTCCGCCGCTACGGCTTCACGCAGGGCGAATTCGAACGCGCCCAGAACGACCTGATGCGCCGCGCCGAACGCGCCTACGCCAACCGCAACGACCGCCGCAACGGCGAGTTCGTACAGACCTATCTGAACAACTACTCGAAGAACACCCCGATGCCCGACGCCGAGACCGAGTGGCAGCTGGACAGCATGCTGATCAAGATGATCAACGTCGAGGCGGTCAACGGATTCGCCCAGCAGGTCATATATCCCCGCAATCAGGTGATCGTCGTCACGGCGCCCGAAAAGGAAGGCATCGTGAATCCGACGGCCGAGGAGCTGCTCGCCATCCGCGAGAAAGTCGCCAACGCCGAAATCGAGGCGTATGAGGACAACACCGTCAAGGAGCCGCTGATCCCGGAAGGCACCGTACTGAAAGGTTCGCCCGTAAAGAAAACGGCACAGGACGCCACGCTCGGCACGACCGAGTGGACGCTCGCCAACGGCGTGAAGGTAGTCGTGAAGCCCACGACCTACAAGGCCGACGAGGTGCGCATGAGCGCCGTGGCCAAAGGCGGACTGTCGATCCTCTCGGACGAGGAGTTCTACATGGGCGAGATGATGCCTGCATTCAACTCGATGTCGGGCGTCGGCAAATTCTCGGCGACGGATCTCAAGAAACAGCTTTCGGGCAAGTCGGCTTCGGTTCAGCCCTCGGTGGAGAACTATGCCAGCGCCGTGAACGGCTACTGCTCGCCCAAAGACCTCGAAACGATGATGCAGCTGCTCTACCTGAATTTCACGCAGCCGCGCTTCGACCAGAACGACTACAACACGCTGATGAAGATGCTGCGCTCGCAGCTCGACAACGTGAAGTCGAATCCCGACTACCTGATGGAGGAGAAATTCATCGACGTGGCCTACGGCAACAACCCGCGCCGCCAGATGATTTCGACCGAGATCATCGACAAGTTCAGCTTCGAAGCCCTGCCGGCGATCTACAGAAAGCTCTATCCGGATGCCAACAGCTTTACGTTCACCATCGTGGGCAATGTGGACCTCGACGCGCTGAAACCGCTCGTGGAGAAGTATATCGGTTCGATTCCCGTGTCGAAGAAGGCCATGACGTTCGCTGACGACAAGTGCGCCCCCGTCAAGGGCGACGTGACGGAGGAGTTTACGGCGCCGATGCAGCAGCCGAAAGTCTCGGTACACTACATGTTCTCCGGCAAGATGCCCTACACGCTCAAGGACAAAGCGGCCCTGACGTTCCTCACGCAGGCGCTCAACTCGCGCTACCTGATTTCGATCCGCGAGGAGAAGGGCGGCACGTACGGCGTGCAGGTTTCGGGTTCGACTGAGTATATTCCCGACGAGACCTACAAGCTGGATATCCGCTTCGACACGAACGAAGAGATGGCGGACGAGCTGCGCGAGATCGTGATGAAGGAGATCCGGGAGATCGCCGAGAACGGCCCCAAGACCGAGGACATCGAGAAGAACCGCGAATTCATGCTCAAGAGCTGGAAAAACAGTCTGGAGCAGAACGCCGGCTGGATGAACTACATTCAGGCCAAATACGGTCCGGGACTGGAATACCTGAAAGATTACGAGCAGGTGATCAGGTCGCTCACCAACGCCGACGTACAGGCCATGGCCAAGAAGGTCCTCGGCGACAACAACCTCGTGAAGGTCGTCATGCGCCCCGCGAAGGAAAAGGCCGAATAACAGACCTGAATCCGCTGAAAAAGCCAGCCGCCGCAACGGCTGGCTTTTTATTTGTCAGCCCGACGAAAAACATTAACTTTGCAGACAATTAAAACAATCAGTTATCACCTATGCGCCAAAGTCTTCGGCTGGTTTCCGGCCTGTATCTCAAACTTAGCCTGCTCACAATCGCTGTAGGCTTCCTGTTACGCATCGTACTGCTCTTCAACGAGCAGACCACCGACCTCGGTTTCTCATTCGGCGAATGGCTGCAGGTTTTCCTGCTGGGCGCCGTGAACGACCTCTGCGCCGCGACGATCGGATTCGCGTTCCTATGGCTCTTCTCGATGAGCGTCTCCGAAACCAAGTACGGCAAACCGTGGGGCTACATCATCCTCGGAATTCTCGTTGCGGCATTCTGCTACGTGACCTTCTGCAACACGATCTTCGACGAATACGGCAGCGTCGCGCCGCAAATCGCCTCCGCCGTTTTGGGCTATTGGGCCGGCACGTTCGCCCTGCGTCTCTTTTTCAAGGGTTTCCGCAGCTACTGGACCACGGTATGGTTCGCGCTCATCATCACGCTCTACGTGGGCGCCATCCTCTTCAACGGACTCAGCGAATACTTCTTCTGGAGCGAATTCGGCGTACGCTACAACTTCATTGCGGTAGACTACCTCGTCTACACCAACGAGGTGGTCGGCAACATCATGGAGTCCTACCCCGTCGTGCCGATGACGCTGGGGCTGATCCTCGTGACGCTGGTCGTGACATGGTATCTCTTCCGCCGCGATCTGGCCCTCGCCGACCGGCTGAAAGGCTGGCGCTGGAAAGCGGTAGCAGGACCGGCGTACATCGCCGCCGTGCTCCTCGCCGTCGGACTGCTGAACTTCAACACCCGGTTTCAGGACAGCCAGAACGTCTATGTAAACGAGCTGCAGGCCAACGGACTCTACAAATTCTACGACGCATTCGTCAAGAACGAACTCAACTACAAGCAATTCTACATCACCGAACCCGAAGAGCAGGCCGAAGCCTTCGTCCATGGGATTTACGGCAGCACGGGCGACAACCTGCACGCCGTACGCTGCGAAGGACCCGAAATCCGCCGCAATATCGTGCTGATTACGATCGAGAGCATGAGTGCTTCGTTCATGGAGCGTTTCGGCAACACGAACCGTCTGACGCCCGTACTCGACTCGCTTTACAAGCAGGGACTCGCCTTCGACCGCGTATACGCGACAGGCAACCGCACGGTGCGCGGACTGGAAGCCGTAACCCTCTCGCTGCCGCCCTGCCCCGGCCAGAGCATCATCAAGCGGCCGAACAATGCCGGCATGCACTCCACGGGTGCGCTGCTGCGCGAAAAGGGCTATAACGTCAAGTATTTCTACGGCGGCAACAGCTACTTCGACAACATGGAGACCTTCTTTTCGGGCAACGGCTACGACATCGTGGACCAGCGGCAGTATGCGCCCGAAGAGATCACTTTCGCCAACATCTGGGGCGTATGCGACGAAGACGCCTACCGCAAGGTCATCCGCACGCTCAACGAAGACGCGCAGAGCGGCAAGCCCTTCTTCGCCCACGTCATGACGGTCAGCAACCACCGCCCCTTCACCTACCCGGCCGGAAAGATCAGCATTCCCCACGACTCGAAGTCCCGCAACGGCGGCGTGATGTATACCGACTACGCCCTCGGTGAGTTCTTCGCGGAGGCTTCGCGGCAGCCGTGGTTCGACAACACGATTTTCCTCGTCACGGCGGACCACTGCGCATCGAGCGCCGGCCGCACCGAGATTCCGCTGAACAAGTACCACATTCCGGCCCTGATCTACGCTCCGGGCTTCGTGGAGCCGCAGTGCGTCGACGGCATCGTCTCGCAGATCGACCTGATGCCAACGCTCCTCTCGCTGCTCAACATGAGCTACGACTCGCACTTCTTCGGCCGCAGCATATACGACAAGCAGTACGTCAACCGCGCATTCATCGCCACCTATCAGGATCTGGGCTACCTCGAAGGCGACGTGTTCACCATCCTCTCGCCCGTGCGGCGGTTCGAGCAATACCGCGTCGTTCCGACGGCGGAGAATCCCCACAACCTCGAACCGATGGAAGAGAAGAACCGGGAGCTGGTAACCCGCGCCGTCGGCTATTACCAGACTTCGGGCGAATGGAACAAACGCTGAGAAACGGACAAAAAGAGAGACCCGTCGTTGCAAATTGCAACGACGGGTCTCTCTTTTACGGTCGGATCCGCTACTTCTCGACGACGGTAACGTCCCTGTCCGTATTCAGCGTCAGCTGATAGGTCCCATAATTACCCGAACCGTTCGTGAACTTGGTGTAGATCGCCGTAAGGTTCACCACCCAGCCGTCTTCGGGAATCTTGTTGTCGCGGAACTGGCTGTAACCGCTCGTACGCACCACGTAGTTGCCCGGAGCCGCATTGGTACCGGAGCCGGTCGCCGCCGCGTCGTAGGTAAACCATGCCGAGCCGTAGAAATAGGTCTCCGCGTTAGCGCCTTCCAGCCTGCGTTTCGTAGCCCAAGTCGCCCACTCGTTGATGTCCGACCAGCCGGGAGAGTTCACGTCGTACGACGTCGAATTCGCAAAATAGTTGGGGAAGGTATTCTTGTAGCCCCACGGCGCCGTGCCGAACTTGCTTTCCAGCCCTTCGAAACGCACCAGACGGCCCAGAGCGGCATCCGAAATCGCCGTCTTGTAGTTATCCTTGGTAACCACCAGCGTATCCGACTTCAGCATCTGCTGCTGTTCGCCGGAGAAAATGTGCTCGTCCTGCATGATCTTGCTCTCGATGTTGTCATTCGAATAGCTGGCGTTGGAGGAGGTCGTACCGATGCTGGTCATACCGCGGTAGTTGCCGAGCACCAGCCCCTGCAGTTTGACGAAAACGATCTGTCCTGCGGGGTGGAAAAGGTAGTTGCCCGTATTGAGCTTAAGCTCGATCGCCGATTCGGACTCCGCATCGTAGAGGTAGACCGATTTATAGACATTGCCGTAACGGTCGGTGGAGATGACCTTGCCGGAGGTGAAAATCGGCTCATCCACCGTCCACGAAGCGACCGTCCCGTCGTTCATGCCGGGATTCTCGGCTTTGAACTGCGCCTTCAGGTCCTTGATCGATATATATTCCAGCCCCTCTTTCTCGAAATCGGCGCGGGTATATATCTTGGCCGCCTTCGGGTTCCTGTAATCGTTGTAACAGCCAACGAAGAACAGCCCTGCCGCGGCGATCAGAAACAGTTTAGATACTTTGTTCATAATATTCGTGTTTTATTCGTTAGCCGTCAGAAACGGAAGTAGAGATTGAGATAATAGGTCGTACCGAACATGTAGAAATACTTCGAGTCGAAGGCTTGATAGGTAGTCACCGTCGTCTCGGTGTTCTTCGTCAGACGGGTCTGCTCGTAACCGCCGGTGCGGATGTCCTGATTGTTCAGGATATTCTTGACTTCGAGGCTGAAGCCCAGCGTATACTGGCGGTGGATATACCAGTTCTTGCCGATGCTGGCGTTGAGCGTATAAGCCGAGTCGAACTTCTCCTGACGGCGCAGGTGAGCGATGTCCTCGGCCGTCATGCCGGTGGTAATCACCGCATCGGTGCGATAGATCGGGCTCATCGACAGATACATGTTGTTGTAATAGTTGAAGTCGGCCGACAGGAAGATGTTGTTGTTGCTGCGGTACGAAAGACCGACGTTGGCGGCCAGCTGCGGGGTGCTCTCCACGCGGAAGTTCTTCCAGTAAACATAGCCGTCGGAGACGATATCGCCGCTGTTGTCCTGCGTCTGCAGGTAATAGGGATTCGAATCGTAGGTGTACTGGCCCCAGCTAACGGCTCCGTTCAGGGCAAGGCTGCGGTACAGGGGAATCGAAACGGCCGCTTCGAGACCGAAGTGGAGCTTGTCGATGCCGCTCATGGCGAAGTTCGTGAAGGTCGCGGCCACGTCGTCGTAGTACGAAATCACTTTCGACTGATCGTAAATGCGGGTATAGTAACCGGAAACGCGCGCTTTCAGGTCGCCGACACGCAGGTTATACGACGCATCCACACCGAAGACACGTTCGGCGGAAAGCCCCGGAGTCGTGGTGTTGCGCGTACGGGGCGACACGAACGAAGCTTGGAATTCGGGGGCGTCCTGCAGGTAAACGACATTCGCTTCGACGGTATGAGCCGCGGAGAAGCGGTAGCTGAAGTTGCCTTTGGCCTTGTAGGTCAGGTAGTCGAGTTTCTTGGAATCGCCCTTCGAATTGTCGGGGAACAAGCCTTTGCGCCAAAGACCCTCGCGCCATTGCGAAGCATATCCCACTTCGCCGCCGACGGTTACGCCCAGACCGCCGACATTGAAATTATAGGCAGCCCATGCCTTCGTCCGGAGGACGTGCGCATAGTAGTCATAGCCGTATTTGTCGCCGACTTTGGCTGCGTGCGCATGACCGTGGCGATAGTAATAGTCGAGGTTGTTCTGATATGCGATGGCGTTCGAACCGAAGTCGCGCTCGGCGAATTTGTCGATGTCGGCCCAATAGTCGCCGCCAAGCAGGTCTTTGACCTCCGAATAGTACTCCGTACGGTTCCGGCGCAGCGAAAGGCCTCCGTAGATTTTGGAGTTATTGCGGAAGATATGCGAGAAGTTGGCAACCAGATTCCAGTCCAGCTGATCGGTGTGACGCTCTTCGACCATATAGTTAGAACGACGGCCCGGACCGTACTGCGCCTCATCGACCGGATCGTTCTGGATATAGTTCGTCTGATACATCTTATCCCAGTCGAAATGGCGGATATTCTGGT